>NZ_JAUQOO010000005.1:0-345835 GCF_030580745.1 Pseudomonas serbiensis | reverse complement strand
CAGTTCCAGCTCAAAGACAAAGGGCTGGTTGATGGCCTCCGTGCCGGTAAAGGCCAGCACCTGAAAGTCGTGTCTGACGTCCTCCAGATGCAGGCTGAAATGTGTTTGATGGGCGGGTGCGGACATCACGTATTACTCCATGCCTGAATGAGTGACAACTTGAGCCCTATCGATTCTGATGAACCGACAGGGCTGTTATTCAGACTCAGGCTTTGACAGGGGCGCGCCAGTCGTCAGAGCCCAGGCTATGGGCTGATATATGAGTCCAGGTTATCTTGCGATAGGTAAAATGGACGTCTTGCAAGTGGGTGAAATGCTTGCTGGCTGGATCCTGGCAGTTATGCATGTAGTCTTTGATTTCAACGATGATTGCGTCTTCCAGCGTGGTGACGTAATAGTTCTCCTGTATGCCGTCATTAATGCGGTACCAGTGGATTTCGACTTTGGACAGGGTTTCGCCGGCGCTAAGAGCTGCATGCAACAGAGGGGAAGATCTGTCGAAAACCTTGGTGATGCATAGGGGCTTATGCACGCGCTGACCGGTAGGTTGACCTGACTGCGGATCACTGGGAACAGTAACCACATGGCTCATGGCCTGGACCATGATTTCATGTTCATGATTCTCCTGATAAATATTCCCGACCGATTCGGAAGTAGAGGCATTTTCAGTAATCAGGCCTTGTCTGGTACCGGTAATGGTCATGTAGGCGGGGATAGCCATTGATACTCTCCTTGCAAAAAATAAGCGTCCAGCGGCATATTTCGCCAGTGGTACAGCCTGTCTAATACCAAGAAGTGTGCCAGTTTTATTTTTCCTTTTTGGAACATGGAGTTGGCATTTTGCTAGTTTTAAAACAGGCGATTTCAACGGGAAAATTGCGCAAAAAAATGCGCACTTGCGCAAGTTCTTGCATATGTATTTTTCAAGCCTTGTTTCATGAGTGGTGTGGAATGTTATTCGCAGCTATATCCACAATGTATTGCGCAAAAACTTGCGCATGATGGCATTTTTGTCGCATTGATTTGCAGGGGTTGATTTGGTGTTTCGGCTATCTGTTGGCCGCGGTCATGAATTTTCAAGGGGGATTGTAAAATTTTTACCGACAGCACTGTAGGAAAGGTCCGAAAGTCTGCGGTGTGAGCTTTTTCTGCTTGTTAAAGAATTTTTTCATGGTTAGTGTCCGCATCGTGAGTTTCGCAAAGCGTCTTTCTGATCTGCGTGTTAATTGCCTGACTGGTCGGGCAAGGTTGAGTGATGACTTACTTGGATAAGCTTTCCATTCATTGCCTTGAACTTGTCGAACAACCTGTTTCCCAGATGTTCCATGAAGGTGAAGATATTCGTTTTTCAAACGAATTCGAGGCTCTGGAAGCGGAAGTTGGCAAGGCGTACTCATTGCAGGGGAATGTACAGGTCGATTGGCTTAAAGTGCGTGAGGGCAGTGAATATATCTTGCGTGGATGCTCCAGGGATTTGCGTGTTACGGTCTGGTTGACGTGGGCCTTGTATCAATGTGAATCATTTTCCGGGTTGTTGGCAGGAGTAAGTTTGCTTCACTATTTATGCAGTCATCACTGGCCAGTGCTTCATCCTCGAAAGTTGCGAACTCGAACGGCAGCGTTGAATTGGCTGGTCCCTCGGCTCGAACAGGCGCTTGCCGAAGATGTATCTGTGACAACGCAGTTAGCGTTGTTTCAAAAGCTGGTTGAAATACTTGAAGCTCTGGATAACGTGCTGACGAGTCGTCTGGGTGATGAGGCGCCGCTGCTTTTGCCAGTTCGTCGCCGGCTTGCAGGCATGGTACAGCGTGCGACCGAAAGTAAGCCTGATACAGAAAGTCTTGTTGCCCAGGTAAAGCAGGTGGCTGCCAGGGTTTTTAAAAATGAGGCAGTCATTGAAAACGAAAAAGATGCTCATAAAGCATTGAAAGATCAGCAGGAAAGTGCGCGGTTATTATGCGCCTGGTGGTTACGCCAGAAAGCTACTGATGTACGTGCTTTACGCCTGAGCCGCACGGTGTTGTGGTTGTCTACAGACAGAATGCCCGAATGCAATGTCAGGCAGATAACCACGTTACACGGCATTTCAGAGGATACAGTGAAAGGCTACGCAGAGCGTTTTCAGCAGGGACACTATGCGGATCTGGTGGTTGATATTGAAGCCAGTCTTGCCAAGTCACCTTTCTGGTTTGATGGGCAGCGTCTGGTATGGGAGTGCTTGCGTGCATTGAAATCCGAGGTGGCTATGCGGGAGGTGGAGGTTCTCTTTGCCTTGTTCCTGCAGCGGCTTCCAGGCATTTCTGATCTGAAGTTCCATGATGGATCGCCTTTCGCCGATGATGATACGCGAGGCTGGATCAGTGAGCAGGTAATGCCCCATGTCCAGGTTGCGAGCCCCGCTGATACCAGTGAAAAAAGTGCTGCTCAACCTGAGTGGGAACAGGTGTTACAGGAGGCGCTGGAAGTTTCGCGAAAAGAAGGGCTCAAGACGGCCGTTCAGATGCTTAAACAAAAATTGCAGATTGCTCAGAGTCAGCGGGATCGATTTTATTGGCAGTTCGCCTTGGCACAACTTTGTTACACCGCAAGGAAATATGAACTTGCCAAAAGCCAGCTGGAAATACTGGATCAGTATTTACAGGCGTCAGGGTTTCATACATGGGAGCCCGAGCTTTCCTTGAAAGTGCTGCACACATTGAATAGCTCCTATGAAAGCTTGCCGCAAAGCAATGTGGTAAGGGAACGCAAGGATGAAATATACCGCAGGCTTTGTCACCTCGATCTTGAGGTGCTACTTGAGTAAGCCTTGAAGGCTGGAACGCTAAAGGGGAAACATATGGCAAAAGAAGGTTCTGTCGCGCCTAAAGAACGGATAAACGTCACCTTCAAACCTGCGATTGGAGGTGCAAAGGAAGAAGTTGAGCTTCCATTCAAACTTCTGGTGGTGGGTGATTTTACGCAACGTGCCGATGAGCGGAAGCTTGAGGATCGAAAATCAATAAGCATCGATAAAAACAGTTTTGACGCTGTACTGGAAAAGCAGGAATTGACACTTGCGTTGAGTGTGCCAAACCGCCTTCAAGCGTCTGATGGCAGTGAAGAGTTGGGCATCAATGTCCGGGTTCGCTCAATCAAGGATTTCAATCCGGCCAGCCTGGTAGAACAGGTCCCCGAGCTGAAAAAACTTATGGAATTGCGGGATGCCCTTATGGCGCTCAAGGGGCCTCTTGGGAATGCACCTGCTTTTCGCAAGGCCATTGAAAGTGTGCTTGCCGATGATGAGTCTCGCAACCGTGTACTGGGTGAGTTGGGATTGGATAGTGCTGCATCGGAAAGCGCCTGAGTTATAAGCATAAGGAAATCAATCTAATGAGTGCTAAAGCGCTACAGTCAGAAAATGACAACGCTGTAGAGTATGGGGTTCTTGACCGGATCATCGCCGAAACAAGACTGACGCCCGGCGACGAGGCTTATGATATTGCCAAACGTGGAGTAGCTGCTTTCATTGAAGAGTTGCTGAAGCCACATAACAGCAAGGAGCCCGTAAAAAAGGCATTGGTTGATCGAATGATCGCCGAGATCGATACCCGGCTTGGTCAGCAGATGGATGAAATCCTGCACCACAAAGACTTTCAGGCACTGGAAGCTTCATGGCGTGGTCTTCAATTGCTGGTTGAACGCACTGATTTTCGTGAAAATATAAAAATCGAAATATTGAACGTATCCCGGCAAGATTTGCTGGATGATTTTGAAGACTCGCCAGAAGTCATGCAGTCAGGCCTTTATAAGCATGTCTATACCGCCGAATATGGCCAGTTCGGTGGTAACCCGGTTGGGGCGATCATCGCCAATTATTTCTTTTCGCCAAGTTCGCCTGACGTGAAAACCCTGCAGTATGTATCGAGTGTTGCCTGCATGGCTCATGCACCATTCATCGCTGCTGCCGGTCCCGGTTTTTTTGGTCTGGAGCAATTTACAGGCTTGCCTGACCTGAAGGATCTGAAAGATCACTTCGATGGCCCGCAATTCGTCAAATGGCAAAGTTTTCGTCAACAGGAAGACGCTCGCTACTGTGCCTTGACGGTGCCGCGTTTCCTGCTGCGCAATCCCTATGATCCGCAAGAGAACCCGGTGAAAACGTTTATCTACAGAGAAAACGTTTCCGGTAGCCATGAACATTACTTGTGGGGAAATACGGCCTATGCATTTGCCACTCGCTTGACCGACAGCTTTGCCAGGTTTCGCTGGTGTCCGAACATTATCGGCCCTCAGAGTGGCGGTGCCGTTGAGGGGCTGCCGCTGCACCACTTCCAGAGCATGGGTGAGATCGAAACCAAAATACCCACCGAGGTGCTGGTATCCGATCGCCGTGAGTATGAACTTGCCGAAGAGGGATTCATTGCCCTGACCATGCGCAAGGGAAGTGATAACGCAGCTTTTTTCTCCGCCAGTTCCGTGCAGAAACCCAAGTTCTTCGGCATCAGTGCCGAGGGAAAGACAGCCGAGCTGAACTACAAGCTGGGCACTCAGCTTCCTTACATGATGATTGTCAACCGACTGGCGCATTACCTCAAAGTGCTGCAGCGTGAGCAGCTCGGGTCCTGGAAGGAGCGTACCGATCTTGAGCTTGAGCTGAACAAGTGGATTGGCCAGTACGTGGCGGATCAGGAAAACCCAAGTGCCGATGTTCGTGGCAAACGTCCATTGCGTGCTGCGCAGATTATTGTCAGCAACGTTGAGGGCGAACCGGGTTGGTACCGGGTCAGCCTGAACGTGCGGCCTCACTTCAAATACATGGGAGCGGATTTTACGCTTTCCCTGGTCGGCAAGCTGGACAAGGAATAACGGGATGCAAGTCGCAGGCGCTCTGAAATGAGTCCTTACGGTAGTCTTTTCGAGCGTCTGGGGGGTGAGAGCAGGGGCCGCAATGGTATGAGCCGTGAAGAGTGTGTCATTGCTTCGGTGGCTGCTCATCTTGCGAAAATGCTTAGTACCCGAGCGGGTAGCGTACAGACACTGCCCGATTATGGGCTGCCGGATTTGAATGATATGAGCATGAGTCTGCATGACATCCTTGTTTCCTCTCGTTCAACTATCGAGGCTTTCATCAGAATGTGTGAGCCTCGTTTATACGATGTATCTATCGCGCCCCTGCCGCCCGGAGATGACAAGTTGAGGTTGCGATTTTCTATTGAGGGCTTCCTGGTGTTGGACGGTATAAAACGTGCCGTAAGTTTTGCGGCAAGTCTGGATGGTTGTGGAAAAGTAAATATCAATTAAGTGTCAGTCAGTCCCTGAACAGGTGGGTAACGCTTGTCTTTTAATAACTATTATCAAAGTGAGTTGACGGCGTTGCGTCAATTAGGGCGTCGCTTTGCCGAGCGTAATCCCTCACTGGCCCCTTTTTTAGGGCAGGCCGGGCGTGATCCGGATGTCGAGCGGTTACTGGAGGGATTTGCATTCCTGACAGGACGCCTGCGGCAAAAGCTCGATGATGAGTTACCTGAGCTGACTCACTCCCTTGTGCAGTTGTTATGGCCGAATTACATGCGCCCGTTCCCGGCTGTCAGCATGTTGCAGTTCGAGCCACTGGAATATTCTGGCGCGGGAGTGATCGTTGCCCGTGGCACTCCTGTGGAAAGCATACCTGTCGAGGACTCTGTCTGTCGTTTCAGCACCTGCTACCGGACGGAAGTTCTGCCGTTAAGACTGAGCGCATTGAACTGTTCGGAAAATGGCAGCGGTGTATTACTTGGCCTGCGTCTTGAGATGAACGGTGATGGGGCAATTGATTCTCTGCAATTGAATCGCTTGCGTCTGCATCTTGCCGGAGAACCACACATCAGCGAGATGTTGTACCTGGGCCTGATTCGTAACCTTGAAAGTGTCAGCGTGACTCCTTTGGATGCAGAGGGTAATCCTTTGACGACAGGAGCTGCCGGGGAGAAAGTGTCTTTCAATATTTCTGTCGACAAAGTGCAACCTGTGGGGTTCTCAGAAGAAGAGGCACTGATTCCCTATCCCTTGAATACGTTTCGTGGTTATCGTTATCTGCAAGAGTATTTCATATTTAAAGAGAAGTTTTTATTCGTCGATGTGCTGGGGCTTGAAGTTGTCAACACGCTGGCCCAGGGTCTCATTGAAAAGGTGAGAGGCGTCGAGTTGTCATTTGATATTGCAAAAAATGATATTCAGCGTTTGCGACCCACCCTTCAAAATATCAAGTTGTATTGCACTCCTGTCGTGAATCTGTTCAAGCAGGATGCCGTGCCCATTCGTCTAGAGGGAACACGGGATGAATATTTTTTAATGCCGGGCGGTCATGGTTCAGAAAAGTGCGGGATCTTTTCGGTGGATAAGGTGACGGGCTGGCAGCCGGGAGGTCTTGGGTATCAGGAGTTTGTGCTGTTCGAGTCATTCGAGCACGATTCCAGTTTTGATGTGCAGCAGCCCAAGCCTTATTACAGCATTCGTCAGCATCCTTCGCCTTTGCATGATGGTCTGGATACGTATTTGAGTTTTGATGGTCGCCAGACTGAGCGACATGAAACAGTCGCTGTAGAGTTGACGTGTACCCATCAGGGTCTTCCCTTTCACATACCGATGGGGGGCATTTGCAGGCCTTGCGAAGATACGCCTGACTTTTTGAGGTTCAAGAACATTACACCGGCCACTCGCTGCTTTGCGCCACCTCTGCATAGAGAGTTTCTGTGGCGAGTGATAAGTAACATGTCCTTGAACTATCTGTCATTGAACAATGTATCGGCACTGAGAAACATTCTGGAAACGTATGACTTTCCACGCCATTACGATCAGCAGGCGGAAAAGGTCAGCAAGCTGCTTTTGAGCGCGCTCAAGTCTATCCGTCATGAACCGGTCGACCATTTATATCGAGGCCTTCCTGTTCGTGGATTGAAAACCGAGTTGTTGATCGATACACAAGGGTGTGCCGGTGAAGGAGGCTTGTTTGTCTTTGCCTCGGTACTTAATGAGTTTTTTGCTCTTTATGCGAGTCTCAACTCTTTTCACGAGTTGCATGTCAAGAGCACCCAGGGAGAGGTATACGAATGGACGCCGCGCATGGGACTTCAGTCGTTGATCTGAATCGCCTGAGTCAGGAAATACCCAGGTATTCCCTGTTTCAGGCAATACCCTTGATTCTCGAACGACTTCGGGAAAGTAACCCGGATATCGATGAAGACGAGATTCAGGAGTTGCTGGAGTTTCAGGCCAATCCAAGTCTGGGGTTTCCCGCGAGTGATATCGATTGTCTGCACTTTTTTGAAGAAAATGGACAGCAACGAGCACGGCTCGGGCTTAATCTTTTGTGTTTGTCCGGAGCCAGTTCGCCATTACCTGCTTTTTATAGTGAGCAAGCCTTGGGTGATAGCAGAGAAGCGGAAACGACACGCTCGTTTCTTGATGTCTTTCATCACCGTCTGCAACGACTTCTTTTTCCGGTCTGGCGTAAATATCGCTATGACGCCAGTTTCACCTGTGGTGCGCAGGATTCGTTTTCAGGGCAGCTTTTTGCGCTGATAGGCCTCGCAGGGGAGGATATTCGCAGTACTGAAGAACTGAACTGGAAGCGTTTGTTGCCTTACCTGGGGTTGCTGAGTTTGCGGGCTCATTCAGCTGCATTGATAGAGTCTGTTCTGCGTTACTACTTCAAACATGCAGGTGTGTTTATCGAGCAGTGTATGGAGCGCTCGGTCGATATTGTTCAGCGGCAATGCAATCGCCTGGGTGTGGTGAATAACCGTCTTGGCGAGGATGTTGTACTGGGCGAAAGAGTCTGCGACCGAGGTGGAAAATTCCGTATTCATATCAAACAGCTTGGCTGGAATCGCTTTCACGAATTCCTGCCCATAGGTTCCGGTTTTGGAAGTCTTTCGGCATTGGTGCGTTTCACCCTGCGCGATCAACTGGATTACGACATTCGTCTGGAGTTACGCCAGGACGAAATCAGAGAGCAGCGTATTGGCGAATCGAACCGTTGCCATCTCGGCTGGAGCAGTTGGCTTGGATGTGAGCGGGCTGACGGGCTCGTCACTCTGAATAGTCATTAAGGACAGATATTCATGATCAATGTAGACCTGCAACAACTTGTAAAGGCACTGGATGCAGTAACCCGCCAAGACCTTGAGGGAACTGCCGGGCGTTGTGTGGCAAGAGGCGGGAGCAAGATCCTAGTAGAGGATCTGCTGCTGGCCTTGCTCGAGCGTCCCGGGGGGATACTGTCCCGCGCCTTGCAGGACGCAGATGTCGAGCCAGGAGAGCTGGCGGTAACGTTGCAAATGAGCATGGAGCAAAGCTCCTCCCGAAATCCGGTATTTGCCCCTGAGCTGGTTCAGTGGCTTCAGGATGCGTTACTGGTCGCCAATCTGGAGTTGGGCCAGAGCGAGATCGGTCAGGCCGCCTTGATCCTGGCTCTGCTGCGCAATCCGATCCGCTACGCCGGTAGCCGTTATCAGCCACTTCTGGCGAAGATAAATACCGATCGTGTGCGGGACTTTGCGCTTGGCGAGCAGGTTGCCTCTGCCGATGTCCCGTCAGGAAACGGGGAGTCCCTGCTGGCCCGTTTCACCCACAACCTGACCCGGCAAGCCCGTGAGGGCGGGCTCGACCCGGTTCTGTGCCGTGATTCCGAGATCCGGCAGATGATCGACATCCTCGCCCGTCGCAGAAAGAACAACCCGATTGTGGTCGGCGAGGCGGGCGTCGGGAAGACTGCCATTGTGGAGGGGCTGGCGCTACGGATTGCCCGTGGTGAAGTCCCTCGGCCTTTGCAGGGCGTCGAACTTCTGTCTCTGGACATGGGTTTGTTGCAGGCAGGTGCAAGCCTCAAGGGGGAGTTTGAACGTCGCCTCAAAGGCATCATCGATGAGGTGAAGTCTTCTCCAGAACCGATCATCCTTTTTATCGATGAGGCCCATACCCTGATCGGCGCAGGAGCGCAGGCCGGCAGTTCCGATGCGGCGAACCTGCTGAAACCTGCTCTGGCGAGAGGAGAGTTGCGTACCATCGCGGCAACCACCTGGGCAGAGTACAAGAAGTATTTCGAGAAAGACCCGGCGCTTTCACGGCGCTTTCAGCCTGTGCAGTTGCATGAGCCTACGGTCGATGAAGCCATCACCATTCTGCGCGGCCTGGCCCAGGTCTATGAAAGAAGTCACGGTGTTTATCTGCGTGATGATGCGGTGGTTGCGGCAGCCCAGTTATCTGCACGTTACCTGACCGGACGACAGTTGCCGGACAAGGCAGTCGATGTTCTCGATACGGCCTGTGCTCGTGTCCGCATCAGTCTTGCTGCGGCTCCTGAAAGCCTTGAACGTCTGCGTGCCGAGCTGGCTGAGGGGCAGCGTCAACTCGATGCCTTGCGGCGTGATGCAGATGCCGGATTGTCGGTTGATGCGTGCTTGCTGTATGCGCTGCAAGCCCGGATGGCGCAGGTTCGAGAGGATGAGGCTGAACTGGAAAGGCTCTGGCTTGAGCAACGAGAGATTGCCGGGCATTTGCTTGAGTTACGACAGAAGCTGGCTGCTGCGCGTGCGCAGAAAGACCACGACGCCGTATCCGAATCATTTGAGTATGAACTGCAGATCACCCATCAGCGCCTGGTCCAGGCCCAGGCAAGCAATCGGTTGGTCAGTTTTGAGGTCTGTCCCCGTCTGGTCGCTGAGGTGGTCAGCGCCTGGACCGGTATTCCGCTTTCACAACTGGCCCGTGAGTACAGCGAAAAGGTCGCTGACTTCGCTTCGGACCTGCGTTTCTGGATTCGAGGTCAGGAACAGGCTGTTCAGGCTCTTGATCGATCCATGCGTGCGGTGGCGGCAGGCCTGAACAAACCCGATGCACCTGTCGGCGTCTTTTTGCTGACAGGCCCCAGTGGTGTCGGCAAGACAGAAACGGCTCTGGCTCTAGCTGATCTTCTCTATGGTGGAGAGCGCTTCCTGATCACGATAAACATGTCCGAATTTCAGGAAAAGCATACGGTTTCCCGATTGATCGGTGCGCCACCCGGTTATGTGGGTTACGGCGAAGGTGGCATGTTGACAGAGGCTGTCCGGCAGAAGCCATATTCGGTGGTTTTACTGGATGAAGTGGAAAAGGCCGACCCCGATGTATTGAATCTTTTCTACCAGATATTCGATAAGGGTGTGCTCAATGATGGCGAGGGAAGGGAGATCAATTTCCGCAATACCCTGATCCTGATGACCTCCAATCTTGGGAGCGATTACATCACGATGCTTTGCCAGAACGGTCAGCGCCCCGATGCCGATGAGCTGGACAAGATTGTCCGCCCGGTGCTCAGTGCTCACTTCAAGCCGGCGTTGCTGGCACGGATGCAGGTGGTGCCTTATTACCCGGTCTGCGGGCCTCTGATGCGGGAACTGATCGAACTCAAGCTTCGTCGTCTGGGTGATCGGTTGTCAGGCCGGCAACTGATGTTCAGCCACTGCCAGGAACTGGTCACTTATCTGGCTGAGCATTGTACTCAAAGCGATAGCGGTGCCCGGTTGGTGGATTGTTTGCTTGACCTTCACGTATTGCCGTTGATTGCAGACCACGTACTGGATGCCATGGCCAGGGGAAACAGGCTGGAAAAAGTACATGTCACGCTCGACGGTACAGGCACCGTTATTTGCGAGTGTGTGTGATATGGGCTTCATGTTCGATTCAATCGAAGAGCCACTTGGCTATGCACAGGAACTCTGTATTCAATACACCAGCATTTCGCAGATATCCGATAGCGAGATGCTGTTGCAGGGATTTGCTCTGGCGGCATCGGAACTGAGTGGTTGCGAGCTGGCCCGGTTGTATCTGCTCGATGCCACGCATACGCACTTGAAGTTGTGTGCAGAGTCTCTGGGCGGTGTGGTCATACCTGGAGCCACTGCAAGCCTTGCAGTGGACTTCAACAGCGAGCAGCCATTGCAGTTATGTCTCTGCCAGAATCAGGTTGTCAGTGTGAGTGAACTCGATGTCTGTTCATTCGACACCGGTTTTTTGCCGCCCCATGAAAAGACCTGGAAGTCATTGTTATGTGTCCCTCTGATCAATCAGCAACAGAGGGTTGCCGGCCTGTTATTGTGCGCCAGCCTTGAGAGCCGGGTTCTGGCGGGTTTTGCTGAGTCACTGGGAGGGCTGGGGGCATTCGTGCTTGCGCAATTGCATCTGCTGCAACGTCTGCGCAACCTGCAGGAGCCTTTCGTTCAGCCTCTGGCAACGACTCCTCGAGACACCGGCTATGGCTTGATCGGCCAGAGCGAGATCATGCATCAGACCTGTCACTTGATCGGGAAGGTTCTGCATAGCTCATATACCGTTTTGCTGACCGGGGAGACAGGCACAGGCAAGGAGGTGGTTGCCCGAGCCATCCACGACCATGGGCCTCGTCGCTCCATGCCATTTGTCGTCCAGAACTGTAGTGCCTTTCCTGAGGGGCTTCTGGAAAGCGAGCTGTTCGGTTATCGCAGAGGTGCATTTACCGGGGCGGATCGTGACCGGGCAGGTCTGTTCGATGCAGCCAATGGCGGTACGCTGTTGCTGGACGAGATTGGCGATATGCCGCTGTCTCTGCAGGCCAAGTTATTACGGGTCTTGCAGGAAGGAGAGATCCGTCCGCTGGGCTCAAACGTTACCCGCAAGATCGATGTGCGCATCATTGCAGCAACCCACCGCAATCTTCAGGCGCTGGTCGCCGAAGGTCTGTTCAGGGAAGACCTTTACTATCGTCTGGCACAGTTCCCCATTGAGTTGCCTGCCTTGCGCCATCGTGAAGGCGACATTGTGCAGCTGGCACGGCATTTTTCCGACATGGCCTGCCACTTTCTTCAACGGGTCCCTGTTCGGTGGTCCGAAGTCGCGCTTGTTCTGCTGTGCAAACGTAACTTCCCCGGCAATGTCCGCGAGTTGAAAGGGCTTGTCGAACGCGCTGTGCTGCTGTGCGAAGGCGATGAACTACTGCCTGAGCATTTCTCTTTCGATGTAAAGCTGCTGAGTCGTGACACCAGCCTCAATCTGCGGGAGCGCCTTGAACAAGTAGAGCGCAGCGTATTGCTTGATAGTTTGCGCAAGAGTGGCGGCAATCGCAGTCTGGCTGCACGTGAACTGGGGCTGGCCCGTCGCACGCTGCTTTATCGAATATCTCACTTGAACATCAAGCGCGATGAGTTGCATGTCTGATTAAAAAGACACTCTTCTGGTTGTTCTTATTATCCATGCTCATGGAGGTTTTATGAGTGTTCGCTACTGGCTGCCTGCTGTTTCTGTTCTTGTGGTTATTGCCTTTCTTGCGGGATGCACTGGCCACTTCAAGTTTGATGATGACGAGTACCGGCCTCTGGGCGATCCCGACTCACTAAATCGTGGTAAGTAATCATAAATAGGTGTGCTCATGGAACGGCTTTTTGAAGTGGAAAACACCTTGCTGGACCCTCTTGCAGCACTGGAGTCCAGAAACAGTGTTTATTCAGACATGAATGACTTCTATTCATTGCCCAGTGCGTCCTGGCAGACAGGCCAGAGTCAGGATCATGCTCAAGTAGACAGTGAACATATGTCGTTGCCTGAGTTGATTGATATGCCAGTCACTGAACCTTGTCCGGTCGAGCCGGAAAGGCTGATGGACGACTTCTGGAAAGAGTTTGGCGATGCGCTGGGGATCAGTCTCGATCATCTTGAACTGTCCGGCCGTGAAGCCCTGGCGATAAATACCGCTCGCCTGTTCCGGCAGTGTATTGGCGGCTTGCGAAAAAACCTGCACACCCGCAGTGAGTTGAAACGCGAGTTGCAGTTAGTACCTGACAGCATTAGCCCGCTTGAAGACGCGGCAGATATCAGCATTGCAATGGATAAATTGCTGCTGGGCACATCGCCGTCGCTTGTCCAGGCCTTTCGTGACTTGCAGGCGCATCAGGTTGCCATGTTTGACGCCAGTCGGACCCTGGTGCGTGCCACTTTCGATCATTTTTCACCGCAACACCTGACCTGGCAGTTTGAGCTGGATAACGGTGCCTCGTTATTGCGGACAGCGGGCAGTCGCTGGCGCGCGTATATGCGCCATTACCGCACTCTGGAACAAGAGAGTGAATGGGAAGAACACCTGCTGGTTCGCAATTTTTCTCAGGCCTATCAAGAACAGATTCGCCTGATCAATACCCTCCATTTCAATACCCAAGGATGATGCTTATGTTTTGCTTCAGGAGTTCGATCATGCTGTCAGTGCTGCTGGCACTTGGCGGTTGTTCGGCATTGTCGCCTTACTCGACCCAGACTCGTTTGAGTCTGCAGTTGACTGCCAGTGATTACCTTAATCCGGATATCAATGGTCGGTCATCTCCCATTGTCTTGCGTCTGCTGGAGTTAAGGCATCCCGTCACTTTCGAGAACCTGGATTTCTTCAGTTTGTATGGGCGTGCGAGGGAATCCCTGAATAAGGATCTGGTGATCAGTGAGGAACTGGAGTTATTGCCAGGGCAACGTATCGATCTCAAGTTGAGAGCCGGTAAAGACAGTCAATATATCGGTGTCCTGGCGGCTTATCGAAACCTGCCTGAAGCCCGGTGGCGCCATGTTATCCCGCTGACGGCCGAAGGGCATACGCGCACCGGGCTGACACTCGATGAAACCGGTATTCACCGCAGTGATGAATATCAGCCGAAGCGAATGACCGGTCATGAATGAGCATAAAGTCATCTGGCGCGAAGGTATGTTGTTGCGCCCGCAGCACTTCCAGCATAACGACCGTTACTATGACCATCAGATGAAGACCCGTACACGGTTGGCCGGTGCCTACCTGTGGGGTTTCATGACGTTGGTGATTGACCCGCAGTTTCTTGCTTCCGGGCAAATAGTGATTGCGCAGGCCTCGGGTGTTCTTCCCGATGGAAGCATCTTTGACCTCAGGGACCGCGATAAACCTCTGGTGCTGGATATACCGCCAGACATCATGGACACGTCGGTCTATCTTGCGTTGCCGCTGGTGACCGGGAATTACATTGAGGCGCGAGGCCCTGAACAGCCGGATGTGCTGGCACGTTACACCGCCTATACAAGCAAGATATCCGACTCCAATGCCGGGGAGGGTAACGCCACTGAGATCATGTGTGCGCGCCCGGAGTTTCGCCTGCTGCTGGGTGAGCAGCAGAGTGAACAGACTTATGTGAAGCTCAAGCTGTGCCATGTCCTGTCTGTTTCTCCAGACAAGGCGATCACCCTGGCGACTGAGTTCACACCGACATTCATCAACGTTCGCAGCTCGGCCTATCTGGCCTCATGCCTCAAGGAAGTTGTGGGCCTGCTGGAATACAGAGGCGACGTCATTGCCGGGCGCATTCGGGCGAGCGGCAAGGTCGGGGGCGCGGAAGTTGGCGACTTCATGATGTTGCAACTGATCAATCGCACTGAACTTATCCTGAAGCATTACCTGAATATCGAAGATGTTCATCCTGAAGAGTTGTACCGCGTGCTGCTGGTCATGCTGGGTGACCTGGCCACTTTCGGCAGTGACAGCAGGCGTCCCTCACTGAGCAGCACTTATCGACATGGCGATCAGTGTGCGACGTTCAGGGCCTTGATGGCTGATATCCGGCAAGTGTTGTCGATGGTGCTTGAGCAACATGCAACCGAACTGGAACTTCAGGCCCGTCAGTATGGGGTTCTGGTTTCCCCACGTGTCGATCAGCAATTGCTTGGCTCGGCGTCGTTCGTTCTGGCGGCCAGTGCGCATTGCGATACCGAAGAGTTACGGCATCGATTGCCTTCACATCTCAAGGTCGGGTCTGTAGAGAGCATCCGCGAACTGGTCAGCCTGCATCTACCGGGAATCAGGCTCAGGCCACTGCCGGTCGCGCCCCGGCAGATTCCGTTTCACTCGAACAAGACCTATTTCATTCTCGAACTCAGTACTCAGGAACAAGCCCAGGTGGAAAACTCCTGTGGCTTTGCTTTCCATGTTTCAGGTGAGTTTGACGGGCTCGAACTGAAATTCTGGGCCATCAGGAACTCATGAACATGCACATTGATATGCAAGGCGATCAGGACGACAACCTGGTTCATCAGCAGGACAGCGGACATGGCGGGCTGACAGACTTCGCCAGACCGTCAGGTTTCGAGCAACTCGAAGAGCGGCTGAGCTATACGGCACGTCTGGTGCCTGCCGAGACGTTCAGCATCAACATCAACCCTCTTGTAACGGCCGCGAGTGATCTGTTGGCGGAGATCGTCAAGCTGGCCCTTGGCGCAGAGGCGGATGAACTTCACTCACTGAACCGAAGGCTTTCGCAGAACATCAGGCTTTTCGAGGCCCGAGCCCGGCAGGAGGGCATAGAGAACGATCAACTGCTGGCTGCCCGTTATGTGCTTTGTACAGTGATTGATGAAACCGTACTGACCACAAGTTGGGGCAGCGAATGGTCGACGATGAGCCTGCTGAGCCGTTTTCATCAGGAAACCTTTGGCGGTGAGAAGTTCTTCCTTTTGTTGGAGCGCTTATCGAGCAATCCGGCCCGGCATTTACCCATGCTGGAGTTGATGTATCTGTGCCTGTCATTGGGGTTTGAAGGCAAATACCGGGTCATGAAGCGCGGAAGCATCGAGCTGGAAGGGATTCGTGACGGCCTTTATCGGCAGATCCGGCAGTTGCGCGGCGATGTCTGTTCAGAGCTATCGCCGAACTGGCATGGAATGCAGGGCCAGCAGGGTCCGGCCATTCGCCCGGCTCCCTGGTGGCTGGTGGGTGTGTTCACCTTCGTGAGCCTGACAGTGATGTATTCGGGGTTCGCCTGGGTACTGGCCGAGCAGCGCGAGATGGTGCTCAAACCCTATCGTCAGATCCACGCCGCAGTACCCAAGACCTCAGCCGCAAACAGAGACATGTAATGAAAAATCTCTTCAAGAAAATGGCAGCCCTGTTTTGCCGGACATGGCTGTGGACGCTGCTGTCCGTGTTGTTTCTGGCGCTGTGCATATGGTTCGTGGGGCCGTTGCTGGCGGTGGCCGATCACAAGTTCTGGGAAAGCCCGACGTCCCGTCTTTTGTCCGTGAGCCTGTTGTTTCTGCTGTGGGGGCTGAGCATGGTCTTCGTCAGTTGGCGCAGCGCAGCAGGCAGGAAGAAACTGGAGGCCGACACGGCTGGTCAGGAGCATCTTCGCCAGCAGGCCCTGATTGAAAAAGAGCACAAGGAGTTATCCGGACGTTTCAGGGATGCGTTGCGTGTCATCAAGCTTTCCAGCCTGTATGGCGGTCAGGGTGAGCGTTTGCCCTGGTACCTGTTGATCGGCCCTGCCGGGAGTGGCAAGACGAGCCTTCTGGACTTTTCCGGCTTGGAGTTTCCGCTCAATAAAACCGGGCGCAAGTTGACCCGTGATACCCGAGGCACCGCCAGCAGCGATTGGTACTTTGCCGATCAGGCGGTGATTATCGATACGCCGGGCCGATACCTTGAGCAGGCCACGCCGCAAGTCGATGCCAGCGCCTGGCTTACGTTGCTGGGGCTGCTGCGTAACCGTCGACGGACCTGTCCGGTCAATGGCGTATTGGTGACGTTGCCTGTCGATATCCTTTTGGAGAATGACGAAGTCCGTCTGGAGATGGTCGCCGAAGCGGTACGTAACCGTCTGGATGAGTTGTATCGCAAGTTGCATGTCGATGTGCCGGTTTATCTGGTGTTGACCAAGGCCGACTCGCTGCAGGGGTTCGATGAGTTTTTCGACCAGCTATCCAGAGAAGAAGGCGAGCAGGTGCTTGGCGCGACGTTCGGCAAGGATCAGCGAGGCAGTGATTCCGATGTGCTCAAGCACGAGTTCGAAGAACTGCTGCGACGCCTGGGCAGCCAGGTCATCATGCGTATCCACCAGGAGCATGACCTTCAGCGTCGTGGGCGAATGCTCGGGTTTCCCGATCAGTTCGGGTTGATCGGGCATCGGCTGTGCATGTTTGCCGAGATGGCTTTTGCCGGGAGTCGATATCAGCGCGCCACGCAACTGCGCGGTTTCTATCTGACCTGCGCGCCTCATCTGCTCGCAAGCGTTCAAGAGGCCAGTGCAGAGGAGGGCAACAGTGCGCCGGGCAACAACAAGGTGTTGCCAGGCATGCACACCGGGCGCGCACGCTTCATTCGTTACCTGTTGAGCCGGGTCATTTTCCCCGAAGCGGCCCTGGCCATGATGGACAAGGGCGAGCGCTGGCGAGTGGATTGGGCGCGTCGCGGCTTGTATTGCGCTGCCCTGATGATATTGGCGTTGTTCGGTGCGCTGTGGGCGAACGGTTTTGCCACCAATCATGATCGTCTGGAGAGCATTCGCCATCTGGCGCAGCAGTGGACACAGCAGCGTTCTGCCCTGAATACGCAGGCCGATGCTCTGGCGATACTCAAGCCTCTGAACCTCAGCCATGCAGCCGCCCAGGTTTTTCCCGCGCCAGAAGAGGTATCACTTCATGAGCACAGCGGCCTTTATCAAGGCGAGGCCAGCAATCGTGTGCTGATGGATGCCTATCAGGCGGAACTGCAAAACCTGTTGTTACCTCGTGTGGCCCGGACGCTGGAGGCGCAGATACAGGCCAGCATGCAGGACCGTGAGCAACTGCTGGAAAGCCTGCGTGCTTACCTGATGTTGTATTTGCCCCAGCGTCGGGATCAAGCCTTGCTGCGAGACAGGATGGCGGCGGACTGGGCGCTGCGGTATGCAGGTCAGGCGCAGGAGCAAAACGAGCTAAATGGCCATCTGGAGCGCCTGCTCAGAGAATCTTTCGTTTACCCCGTCAACGATGCGCTGGTGGCCCAGGCCCGTCAGGCGCTTCGTAGCGAGTCGCTGGCCACTATCGTCTATCGGGTATTGCGCGAGCAGGCGCGCAATCTTGGGGATTATCGTCTTGCTCAACATATCGGCACCCAGGCCAGCCTTCTGGTTGGCACGCAATACCCGATTCCCGGTTTCTATACCCGGCGAGGCTACCAACAGTTCTTCGTGACCCAGGGTGTTGGCGCGATCAATGACATCCTGCGTGACAATTGGGTGCTGGGCGACGGCACAGGCCTGAACGGCATGGAACTGCGCAGCCTGATGGTCGAGCTGGAGCAGCTGTATTTCCGTGATTATGCCAATCATTGGAGCGAGGCTGTCGGGCAGGTTTCATTGCAGCCTTTTGACGGCCCCATGCAGGGCGCGACTCAGGTTTCAGGCCTGATATCAGCCAATTCGCCGTTACTGCAACTGCTGACGCAAGTACGCGATAACACCCAGTTTGCAGCAGCAGCCGAAACGGTAGTGGAAGCGCCAGCAGTTGCCCCGAAAGGTGTGTTGAATGCAGTGGCGTCTGCTGCGGTTGAGCCGGCAGCGGCCTTGCTCCCGGTGTTGCCGGACACTGCGAAGAAATCGTTGCAGCGCCGTTTTGAACCCTTGCATCGCTTGCTGGACGAACACAACGGCCCGGCGGCGGATCTGCTTATGGTGATCCAGGCTTTGAACGAGGTTCAACTGCAACTCGCCAGTCTGGCGCGATCCGGTCAGCCTGAGCTATTGGCTTTCGAGATGGCGCGAACCCGCATGTCGGGGCAACGGGATGCACTGAGCAACCTGCGCAATGCATCCACTCAGTTGCCGCAGCCGGTTGGTGGATGGTTCAACGGCCTGGCCGAAAGTACCTGGTCATTCGTTCTGGGTGAGGCTTATCGCTATATCAACCAGCGCTACAGGAACGAGCTGTACAGTTTCTATGAGCAGTCCCTCGATAAACGCTATCCGTTCCATGCTCATAGTGGCAGCGATGTCGCCATCAATGACTTTCGCGAGTTCTTCAAGGCGCAAGGGCTGGCCGAGCGGTTTTTCGACAGTTACATGAAGCCTTTTGTAAGTGGCGATCCGGGGCATTATCGCCTGCGTACCATTGATGGTTCAGGCTTGCCTGCCAGTCGTGCCTACCTCGATCAGATGGCCAGTGTGCAGACCATTCGCAAGAGTTTCTTTGCGGAAAACCCCGACGAACCTCTGGTGCAGTTCAAGCTTGAGCCTTACACGCTGGACCCGGCCGTCAGCCGTGCCGAGTTTCGTCTGGGCAACCAGATGATGGAGTATCGCCATGGCCCGATTGTGCCGGTCTCGTTCAAGTGGCCCACCGATGCAGATGACGGCCGTGCCAGCCTGGTGCTGGAGCGAATGACAGAACGCCCGATAGGTATCGAGAAGAGTACCGGGCCATGGTCGTTTTTCCGGCTTCTCGACCTGATGCAGGTTGAATACCTCAAAGGCCGGGATGTGCTGGTGCTCAAGGCCGATGTGGGTGGGCTGCGGGCCAATTACCTGTTGCTCGGTCAACGATCTGCGAACCCTTTCGATGTTTCGGTATTGCGCAGATTCCGGATGCCGGCACAGCTTTGATGTTTTGAGGCCGGGAATTGCCGCCCGGCCTTGTTTTATTCCGGCACCTGCTTGCCCCAGCGTTCCATGGTGAAATCGACAAAGCTGCGCAGTTTGGGTAGTTGGTAGCGATCCGGTGAGTAGATCAAATGCATGGGCCTGCTGGGCAAGTGATAGTCAGGCAGCAGCGCAACCAGTCGCCCGTCGCGAAGGTCCTGCTGCACGAAAGCGTCGGGCAGCATGACGATGCCTGCGCCAACCCTGGCCGTGCGGTACAGGCCTGACGAGCTGTTCATCACCATCGGGCCGCTTATCTCCACCGTGACTTCACCTTCCGGCCCGGTCAGGCGCCAGTGCTTTTCCACACCGCTCCAGTCATCGCCGGCCGGGTAGGCGAAGGCCAGGCAGTCGTGCAGTTGCAGGTCTTCCGGCCGAAGGGGCATGCCGCGTCGGGCCAGGTAATCCGGTGATGCGCAGATGGTCAGTGTGTAGTCCTGCAAGGGCCTTGCGATCAGACGCGAGTTTTCCGGAACGCTGCCCATGCGGATGGCGGCATCGAAACCGTTGTCGAGCAGGTCCAGACGCTGGTTGGTCAAGACCAGATCCAGCTTGACCTTGGGAAACTGCAAAGAGAACTCGCACAAGGACGGGGCCAGCACCTCTGAACCGAACGTCAAAGGCGCGGTAATGCGCAAGGTGCCGGTGGGTTCGCCCTGAGCCTGTTCGGCCAGTCGTTCGGATGCGGCCACCAGCCCCAGCACCTCCAGGCAGCGTTCGTAATAGGCGGTGCCGAACTCTGTCAGGCGCTGACGCCGGGTCGTGCGCTTGAGCAGGCTGACCCCGAGGCGTTGTTCCAGCGCCCGAAGATGGTTACCGACCATGGTTGTGGAAATCGAACACTCCTGTGCGGCGCCG
This sequence comes from Pseudomonas serbiensis, assembly GCF_030580745.1. Taxonomy (NCBI): domain Bacteria; kingdom Pseudomonadati; phylum Pseudomonadota; class Gammaproteobacteria; order Pseudomonadales; family Pseudomonadaceae; genus Pseudomonas; species Pseudomonas serbiensis. The sequence goes on along the minus strand of NZ_JAUQOO010000005.1, from coordinate 325,559 downwards.
GTCATGCTGCCTGCTTCCACAACTTTTACGTACACCGACATTGCCTGGAACAAATCCATTATCAAGTCCAAGTTTAAAATGATTGAAGGGTTTCAGTGTTTATCCAGCTCTGGTGGCTAACGATACTGCAAAAAACGACTGACCACCCTGGAGCTTTACACCATGACCGCCGATTGCCTGATGACCACTTACAAGCCCCTGGCCCTGAATTTTGTCCGTGGCCTGGGCACCCGTCTGTGGGATCAGGCAGGGCGCGAGTATCTGGACGCCGTGGCAGGCGTTGCGGTGACCAATGTCGGCCACTCTCATCCCTTGCTGGTAGCCGCTATCCGCGAGCAGGCAGGCCTACTGTTGCATACCTCCAATCTGTACAGCATTGATTGGCAGCAACGATTGGCACACAAGCTAACCCGGTTATCGGGCCTGGAGCGTGCGTTTTTCAACAATTCTGGTGCCGAGGCCAACGAAACGGCACTCAAGCTCGCCCGTTTGCATGGCTGGCACAAAGGCATTGATCAGCCCTTGGTGGTGGTCATGGAAAATGCTTTTCACGGGCGCACGCTGGGCACCTTGTCCGCGAGTGACGGGCCTGCCGTGCGGCTGGGGTTCAGCGCTTTACCGGGGGATTTCATCAAGGTTGCGTTCGGGGATCTGGCAGCGTTTGACCGGATATGTGAAAGCCATGGCCATCGCATCGCCGCCGTGCTGGTCGAGCCTGTGCAAGGTGAGGGCGGGGTGCAGGTCGCGCCAGATGGGTATCTGAAAGCCTTGCGTGAATGCTGTACACGGCGCAACTGGTTGCTGATGCTCGACGAAATCCAGACGGGCATGGGGCGTACCGGGCAATGGTTTGCCTTTCAGCACGAAGGCATAGTGCCCGACGTCATGACCCTGGCCAAAGGCCTGGGCAATGGAGTGCCCATCGGCGCCTGCCTGGCGAAAGGCCCGGCTGCCCGGTTGTTTACACCCGGCAGTCATGGCAGCACCTTTGGTGGTAATCCACTGGCCTGCCGCGCCGCCTGTACTGTGGTGGACATCATCGAGCAGCAGGATCTTGTGCAGAACGCTCGTCAGCAAGGGCAGCACTTGCTTGAGCGGTTGCGCGAAGAACTGAGCGATCACCCAGAGGTACTGGCCATTCGTGGCCTGGGATTGATGATCGGAATTGAACTGCAACAAGCCATTTCTAACCTGGCCTTGATTGCAGCCCGCCAGCAAGGTTTGTTGATCAATGTGACGAGAGGCAAGACCATCCGCCTTTTACCGCCGCTGATTCTTGATGGCGCAGAAGTCGAAATGATCGTGCAGGGCATCGTCAAGACACTGGATAGCGTTGACCGCAGTGCAATTCAGGGTTGTGCCTGAGGCAACGGATTGAGGGAAAGGCGAATCCTGGGCTATACCGTGATGATGCAGATGCGGTAGAACAAAGGCGGGAATTATGAGTCTCACCCCCCATGGATTTGAAAGGAGCCCACCATGCTTATCCGGTCCCTGACCCTCGCCACCTTGCTGATCGCTGCCGGTCCATCGTTCGCGGCCGACAGCGATGCTCCGCTGGCGCAGGAGCGCGGCAAGACACGTCCGTTGATCATCATTGCCCCCAGCACGGTCGACCCCACCCTGATCAGCCTGAAAAAGGCCCTTGATGAACCCGCCAATCGCGAGGCATTCGCCCAGCGCAATATGGTCCTTTATACCGTGGTCAATACCATCGGTGAGCGTAACGGCAAAACCATGGATGCCCAGTCCACCATGGCCTTGATACGCGAACTCAAGCTGGGTGCGGGTGTACAGACCAAGGTCATTCTTGTGGGCAAAGATGGCGAGAAGAAGATCGAGAAATCCGGGGCAATCGATCCCAAGGAAATCTTCGCCACCATCGATCAGATGCCGATGCGCGAAAAAGAAGCTGCCGCGCCGCCCCCGGAACCGGAAGCCAAACCGGCGCCTGCCGAAAAGGCTGCGAAACCCGGCAAGGCGACCCAAGGCAAGACGCTGGACGATTGATGAGAGAGCAGGGTGGGGCTGTGTTGTCAGCTCCACCCTTTTTCTGCTGAGGCTCAATCGCCTCGAATGTACTGCTCAAGCTGCTGGATAAGGCTGGCCTGCTCCGCGATGGCTTCCTTGACCAGGTCACCGATGGACAACAGTCCCAGCAACTGCCCGTCTTCCACGACCGGCAGGTGACGAAGATGATTGTCGGTCATGATGCCCATGCAGGTTTCCACGCTCTGCTGTGAATCGACCGTGATGACCTTGCTGCTCATGATGGCGCTGACCGGCGTGCCGACAGACGAGCGTCCCTTGAGAATCATCTTGCGTGCGTAGTCACGCTCGCTGACCACCCCGACAACCACACCGCCTGCAACGACCGGCAATGCCCCGATATTCTTGTCGGCCATCAGCCTGAGTGCATCGAGCACCATCTGATCGGGACCGATGGTATGCACTTGCTGGTTGTGTTCGGATTTGAGCTTCAGCAATTGGGCAACGGTTTTCATATGGCTCTCCGTGAATGAGGACCTGAACAGACTGTGTGAATTATTGTAGCCCTCGGTTGAGGGCACTACAGAATCACGGGAACGGAGAATTCAGGCAAGTCTTTGTGAAAGGGGGATGCCAGGCCCCCTTTTGCATGATCTACCAGCGATAGGTCGCACTGGCCTGCACGGTACGTTGCGCGCCGTACCAGCACCACGAATAGTAATAGCAGGACGCTATGTATTCCTTGTTGGCCAGGTTGGAGACATTAAGCGCCAGACGCAGGTTATCCATCGGGCTGTAGAGGTTTGGAATGTCGTAATGCGCCGCTGCGTCGAACAAGGTGTAGCCCGGCACTTTCAGGCTGTTGGCTTCATCGCCCCAGGTCGAGCCGATATAGCGCGCACCACCACCGACACCAAAGCCGTTCAGCTTGCCCTCGCGAAAGGTGTAGTCGACCCATGCCGAGGCCGTATGACGCGGAATGGCTGGCGGGGTTGTGCCTTCAGCCGGCAGCGCCGGGCCATTGGCCTGGCCGACGATCCCCGGCTGGACCCGCACTGTGCTGTTTGACTTGCTGATCTGGTTGTCCAGATAGGCATAAGCCGCCGTGATATCCAGGTTGTCGCTCAGGCTGGCCTTGCCTTCAAGCTCGAAGCCGCGTGACTGGACTTCGCCCGTCTGGACCTGGCAGCGGGCACCGTTGCAGATATTGGTCGCGACCGGGTCCGGAGTCAGCACATTGGTGCGTCGCAAATCGAAGATGGCGGCACTGATGAAGCTGTTGCTGCCCGGCGGCTGATACTTGATGCCCAACTCGTACTGCTTGCCCTCGGTCGGCTCGAAAGGCCTGTTGCCAAAGCCTGTGCCCGATTGCGGCTCGAAGGATTCGGAATAGCTGATGTAAGGCGCCAGGCCGTTATCGAACAGATAGACAAGGCCCAGACGCCCAGTGAAGGCTTCACTTTCCACCGAGCTTTTGGTTTTCACGCCGGTCGCTATCCGTCTTGAACTGTTGGTGCTGTCAGCCCAGTCGTAGCGGCCACCCATCAGCAATACCCATTTGTCCCACTTCAACTGTTCTTGCAGATACAGACCTTTCTGCTGGCTGCGGGCGGTCGCGTCAGTGCTGTAGGTGATGGGCGTTATCGGGCTGCCGTACACCGGGTCGAACAAGTCCAGCGCCGGACCATTGCCACTCCCGGATTTGGTGTCGGTACTGGTGTTCTGATAATCGGCACCGAACAGCACCGTATGCTGCACAGGGCCAGTACTGAATTTGGCCTGGAGTTGATTATCGACAGTGTAGGAATCCATGTTTACATCGCTGCCGATGGTGTAGCGCCCCATGGTGCGGTAATCGGGCTGCAAGGCATCGGTGCCGTTGTAGATACTCTGATAGATACCTTCGCTGCGCAGGTAGCGGGTGTTCTGGCGAAAGGTCCAGACATCGTTCAAGTGATGCTCGAACAGGTAGCCGACGGCGTGATACTCACGGTCGCTTTTCTCGAAGTCCTTTTCTCCGTCGTAGAAGTCCACGTCGATATTGCGCCCGGTCGGGCTGTCCAGCAATGAGCCGTAAGCCGGCATCGAGCCATAAGACGCGCCTTTGGGATCACTTTGATAGTTCGCCAGAAAAGTCAGCGAGGTGTCTTCATTCGGGCGCCAGGTGAAGGCTGTCGCAATCGATTGGCGGCGGGTTTCGGTGTGTTCGATCTGGCCGTCGGCATCGTCATACAGCCCGGACACGCGATAGGAGTAGACCCCCTGATCGTCAATCGGCCCGCCGAAGTCGAAGGTCGTGCGCTTCTTGTTGAAGTTGCCGTAAGTGAGCCCGATTTCGCGAAAGGGTGTCTCGGTCGGCAGCTTGCTGACCATGTTCACCACGCCGCTGGGGCTGGCCTGGCCGTACAGCACGGAAGAGGGGCCGCGCAGCACTTCGACCCGCTCCAGATCGAAAGCATCTTTCTGGGGCGAGGCATCACGGTTGCCAGGCATGCGCAGGCCATCCAGATAGGTCGCTGGAGAGAAACCACGGATGCTCATCTGGTCGAGTCGCGAGGCTGTAGAGCCACGGGTCTCCGGTACCACCGCCGCGCTGTAGCGCAGGATCTGATTGAGGCTCGCCGCACCCTGGGCTTTCATCTGGTCCTTGGTGACCACCGAAATCGACTGCGGCGTTTCGATCAGCGCGGTGTCGGTCTTGGTTCCGGTCCGGCCACGGGTCGCGACATAGCCGGAAACCGGGCCACTGGCGCTCTCGGCCTGGGTTGCTCCGATGATGCTGGTGGCTTGCAGCTCCATTGTTCCCTCAGTGGGTTCGGGCGCTGGCTCGATGCGATAGCGATTGGCCGATAACGCCAGGGCCTGCAAGCCAGTACCGCTGAGCAAACGGCTGATGGCCCCGTGGGTACTGAATTGCCCCTGCAGCCCGTTGCTGCGCTTGCCTCGTGTCAGAGCCGGGTCAAATGCCAGTACCAGTTGCGCTTGCTCCGCAAGAGTATTGAGCGCTTCACTCAAATCCCCGGCCGGGATCGAGAAATGGCTGACAACGCTGGCCTGTTGCTCAGGCACGGATGATTCGGCGGCTTGCAGAGGCACCGCAGCGCAGGCCATGAGAGTGGCGAACGCCAATGGATGCAGCGAACTGGCAGGGCGAGACATGAAAGATCCTTGGTGCAAATGGAGGGTTTCCTTAGCCCTGACGTACACCAAGGGAAAACGGACAGTGGAATGAGAAATATTTATATCTGGCGCGCGCCATGGCGGGAAATCAGGTAGCGCTCCAGGCACCTGTCATGTGCCTCATGTCGGCGTAGATACGATTTGATACAAATATGACACATCTTGCTAAAGCCAAGGCTTTCCTGGCCGATACCTCGCGCATAAATAGACGTTATCGCTCCGGAGCCTGGCCCCAATGAAAATTGCATCTTCCGACCAAACGCCTCTAATGCAACTGCACATTGCCAGCTCAGTGCCAGTGGTTGCGACCGAAAACTCGGTCAGTGCCAGCGTTACGCCCGTTACGGTTCAGGTTCAGATCTCCAAAGAAGGCCGTGAAAAATTAGAAAGTGAAAAATACGCGGACATTGACCGGGCTCCCTTGCCCGAAGACGTCAAAGAGGCCCTGAAGAATATTCGTAAGCTGCAGGAAAAAATTGCTGAGAAAAGTCAGGAACTGATGGAGTTGGCAAGCGACAAGACGTTGTCTGACGACGACCTCAAGCGTAAACGAGATACGTTGACGATCGAGATAAGAAGCATGCAATCCGCTTTGGGGGATGCAATGAGCGCCCTGAACAACTCAATGAGTTCAAAAAACATGAGTGCCGAGAGCCAGGGCATTGCCAGGGGGCTGCTCGGGATGAAATAAGCCATGAGCTTTGTGCGGCCAGGATTGAACATGTCCCGAACCGGGCTATGCCGGGCGCGATGTGTACGAGAAGGGTAGAATCACCTTCTGAAACACTTTCTTGAGGTCCGCACGTTGGATTTACAGCAGGGCTTTATCCTGAGCCGACACTGGCGTGATACGCCTGCCGGGACTGAAGTCGACTTCTGGCTGGCCACCGATCACGGCCCCAGACATATCCGCCTGCCTTGCCAGCCTTCCGTCGCTTTTGTGCCCGCCGAGCAGAGCGAGCGGGCCAAGGCGTTGCTGCGCAGCGAGCGTGGTGTGGAGCTGCGTCCGCTGGCGCTCTGTGATTTCCGGCATCGCCCGGTGCTGGGTGTCTATTGCCAGCAGCATCGGCAGTTGATGAACATCGAGAAGCTGTTGCGCAAGGGCAATGTGGATGTCTATGAAGCCGACATCCGCCCCCCGGAACGCTACCTGATGGAGCGCTTCATCACGGCTCCGGTGTTGTTCGGCGGTACGCCCGATGCCGATGGCGTGTTGTGCGATGCCCATATCAAACCCGACCCGACTTATCGTCCGCAGTTGAAACTGGTGTCGCTGGATATCGAAACCACGGCCAGGGGTGAGCTGTATTCGATTGCCCTGGAAGGCTGCGGGCAGCGCCAGGTCTACATGCTGGGGCCAGCCAACGGCGGCAATGAAGCGCTGGATTTTCAACTGGAATATTGCGACACCCGCGCACAGTTGCTGGAGAGGCTGAACCAGTGGATGGCCCTCCATGATCCGGATGCGATCATCGGCTGGAATGTGGTGCAGTTCGACCTGCGAGTCCTGCATGAGCATGCCAAGCGCCTGCAGGTTCCTCTGATGCTGGGGCGTGACAACGAGCCCATGGGCTGGCGTGAGCATGGCAGCCGCAATAATCATTACTTTGCCGATATCGGCGGCCGTCTGGTGATCGACGGTATTGAAGCGCTGCGCTCCGCAACCTGGAGCTTTCCGTCGTTCAGCCTTGAAAACGTGGCGCAGACCCTGCTGGGCGAAGGCAAGGCCATTGATACGCCGTATCAGCGCATGGACGAAATAAACCGGATGTTCGCCGAGGACAAGCCGGCGCTGGCCCGCTACAACATCAAGGACTGCGAACTGGTGACACGGATCTTCGCCAGGACCGAGTTGCTGACCTTCCTGCTGGAGCGCGCCACGGTGACCGGCTTGCCCGCCGACCGCAGCGGTGGTTCGGTTGCCGCGTTCTGCCATTTGTATATCCCGCTGATGCACCGCCAGGGCTTTGTTGCCCCCAATCTCGGCGAGCGCCTGCCGGAAGCCAGCCCCGGTGGCTTTGTCATGGACTCCCGGCCCGGTCTGTATGAGTCTGTGCTGGTGCTGGATTACAAGAGCCTGTATCCGTCGATCATCCGCTCTTTCCTGATCGACCCCGTGGGGCTTGTCGAGGGTATGCGTCAGCCGGATGACGAGCATTCCGTACCGGGCTTTCGCGGGGCGCGTTTTTCCCGTACGCGGCATAGCCTGCCGTCCATTGTCGAGCGTGTCTGGCAAGGTCGTGAAACCGCCAAGCGCGAACAGAATGCGCCGCTGTCCCAGGCGTTGAAGATCATCATGAACGCTTTCTATGGCGTGTTGGGGTCGAGCGGTTGTCGCTTTTTCGACCCGCGCCTGGCGTCGTCGATCACCATGCGTGGCCATGAAATCATGCTCAAGACCCGTGAACTGATCCAGGCTCAGGGCTACACGGTGATCTACGGCGACACCGATTCAACCTTCGTCTGGCTGGGACGTCCGCACGAGCAGGAGGAAGCCGCGGATATCGGCCGGGCGCTGGTCAAGCATGTCAACCAGTGGTGGCGTGAGCATCTGCACAACGAGTACGGTCTGCAAAGTGCCCTTGAGTTGCAATATGAAACGCATTTTCGCCGTTTTCTGATGCCGACCATTCGGGGCGCCGAGGAGGGTAGCAAGAAGCGTTATGCCGGGTTGGTGACTCGTGCCGACGGCAGCGAGGAAATGGTCTACAAAGGGCTGGAAACCGTACGCACCGACTGGTCGCCGCTGGCGCAGCAGTTTCAGCAGGAGCTGTACTTGCGGATCTTCAAGCGCCAGCCTTATCAGGATTATGTGCGTGAGTATGTACGCCGCACTCTGGCCGGCGAACTCGATGACTTGCTGATTTATCGCAAGCGGTTGCGTCGCAAGCTGGATGACTACCAACGCAACGTCCCGCCCCATGTGCGGGCGGCGCGTCTTGCCGATGAGTACAACGACCGTCAGGGCCGACCGCGCCAGTATCAGAACGGTGGCTGGATCAGCTATGTGATAAGTGTCGCCGGGCCAGAGCCCCTGGAGATTCGTACCGCGCCTATCGATTACGACCATTACGTCAGCAAGCAACTGCAACCCTTGGCTGACGCAATTCTGCCGTTTGTGCTGTCCCGAACCATCGACTTGCAGAGTCTGGATCAGCTCAGTTTTGACTTCTGATTACGGCTGGTTCATTCCGGAATTTCAATACGGATTGCGCGGGTCCCGATTTCTGCGCCGCTCACGCTATCAATCGCAACAGGTTTTATATCGATGCCCGTCTCGGCATCCAGAAAGCGCGTCAGATCGCCTTCACCTCGATGCTTCTTGCCCCAGGCGCCGATCATGAACAGCACTGGCAAGTAGTCTCTTCCGGCCTCGGTCAAGACATATTCCTCCCGTGGCGGACGCTCCGAATACAGGCGCTTCTCCAGCAGTTTCTCGTCCGTCAGCGTCGCAAGACGCTTGGTGAGCATGGTCGGGGCGATCCCCAGGCTCTTCTTGAACTGGTCAAAGCGCGTCAGGCCGGCATTGGCATCGCGAAGGATCAGCATGCTCCAGGCATCACCTATGCAAGCGAGGCTTCGGGCGATGGGGCAGGTGCTTTCGGTAGTGTTTTTTGAGTTCATATCATTTCAGTATTGACTCAGTACTGAAACGATACTAGCATTTCTTCCGTACCGAGTCCACCCGCAAAGGGGCTGGAGGGGCGAAGCAATATCGTCCACGTTGATCGCACAGTTTCCGGTGCGCGTATGCCAACGGCTGAATCGCAACTTTACTGCGAGCGGCCAAGTAACGCCTTGACTTTGGGGAATGATAAATGAGCAAGACAGTTTTGATTACAGGCGCATCATCTGGTTTTGGGCTATTGCTCGCCAGACAGCTTTATCAACAAGGCTTCAATGTTATCGGCACGAGTCGCGAGCCGCACAAGTATGCAGCTCAGGTTCCGTTCAAACTCTTGAAGCTCGATATCGATGATGATCATTCGATAAAGTCTTTTGTGACGGAGTTGTTTCAGCATGCCCGGCAACTGGATGTATTGGTCAATAACGCTGGTTATATGGTCACGGGCATTGCAGAAGAAACACCCGTCGAATTGGGGCGTCAGCAACTGGAAACAAACTTCTGGGGAACAGTGAAAGTCACAAATGCCCTTTTGCCGCATTTCAGGGCGCAGAAGCAGGGCAGGATTATCACCGTCAGTTCGATTGTCGGTTTGATCGGGCCACCCAATCTGTCTTACTACACGGCGTCGAAGCATGCCGTACAGGGCTATTTCAAATCCCTGCGTTTCGAGTTGAACCCGTTCAACATCAAGGTCAGCATGGTTGAGCCGGTCTGGTTCAAGACCAACCTTGGCCACAACGCCGTCACCGCAGAAGACACCTTCATCCCGGATTACAACGCATACCGCACGCAAGTGAGGGCTGCGACGCAGAAAGGTATCGACGGCGCTGAGGCTCCCGACAAGGTTGTCAAGACCATTACCCGTCTGATCCACGCCAAAGAGCCAGGATTCAGTAACCCTGTGGGCAAGATGACCCGCATGATTCTTTTCCTGCAAAACTATGTGCCCAGGATGTTTGAAAGCGCGATCCTGAAAAGCGTTAAAACAGCTTGAACAATAGAGTCGAAGTCAAAGAGCGGGAAGCATGGAAGCTTCGCCCTTGAGTATTATTCCTGAGAGTATCTGATCATGAAGTATTACTTGTGCAAGTTCATTCCTCCGCGTGCGGATTTTCTGGCAACCATGACGGCCGATGAGCAGCAATGGATGAAACAGCATGGCGAGTATCTGAATGCGCTGCTTGAAGATAATGTGATTGTTGCACACGGCCCGGTCATCGATGAAAGCGGTGGTTATGGTGTTTCGCTTTATCAGATTGCCGATGATCAGGATATTGCGGCTTTTACTGCCGAAGATCCTATTGTAAAGAACGGGGTCGGCCACTACGAACATTACACCATGCTTCATTTGAAGGCCCGCTGATCACAACTAAAGCAAACGCTCTACCAGCATCGGCAATACCTGCTCGCACGAAGCCTCGATCTTCATGTGTAGCAAGTCGTCTGCACGGGTCTTGCCCTGATTGATCGCAATGACGGGTTTGCCCTGTTCGACCATCGCCTTGCACAACCGAAATGCCGACCAGGCCATCAATGAGGTGCCGACCACCAGCAGTCCATCGGCCTGCTCGACACTTTGCGTGGCTTTGGCGGCAGTATCGGTTGCGACGTTTTCACCAAAGAACACCACGTCCGGCTTCAGCCGCTGGCCATCGCAATGCGGGCAATGGGGTACCTGAAAGTCAGCCTCGAAAGACGAGTCCAGCAGGGTGTCGCCATCAGGTGCCTGTATGGCGTCGACCCCGGAGAGATAAGGGTTCTGCGCGAGCATGATGTCCTGGATCGTGGCGCGGTCATTGCGTTGATGGCAGTCCAGGCAATAGACGCGATGCAGGCTGCCATGCAACTCGATCACGCCATGGCTTCCCGCCTGATCGTGGAGCGCATCGACGTTCTGGGTAATGAGCCCGCTGATGTTGCCACTGGCCTGCAAACTCGCCAATGCCCGGTGCGCGGCATTGGGCTCAGCCTTGCGGATACGCGGCCAACCGAGCATCGCCCGCGCCCAGTAACGCTGTCGTGCGCTGTGTTCCTTGAGGAATTCCTGATACATCATCGGCTGCTTGCCACGCCGCACGCCATCCTTGTCGCGATAGTCAGGAATGCCCGACGCCGTGCTGATACCTGCGCCGGTCAGGGCAAGGAGCGGCTTGTCGGCCAGGGTCTGGAGCAGGTCGCGGATCGTGTTGTCCAGCATCGTCGGACCTCTAACGGAGGGTTCAGGTCGAGGTTACCACCAATCGTTTACCGGCCAATCCTTTTACCAGGCCTTGCTCCAATATCACTGGCCTGACCATCCTTTTGTTTGCCGGTTCTGGCCTGGGTGATCAGCGCGGGGATCAGCGGGCCTTCGGGCAGGGTTTTCCAGAAGCGGGAAGGCATATGGCCTTGCATGACCTTGGGGTTCAGGCGTGCGGGGTTGAAGATGTGGCTGTAATAGGTCAGCCACAGATCGCCGTGGGGGTCTTCTACCTGACGGGCCAGCTTTTGCCAGACCTCGGGGCAGCGCCGTTCATGGATCAGTTGTGTGCCATCGTAATAAACCCCGTCTTTTGGGGTGGCGATCATCCAGCGATGCTGGCCCATGCGGCCGATGAAGTGCTGGCTTGCGCTTTCCAGAATGTCATGGGCCGGTTCGTGCCAGGCCACGTATTCGGGTTGTAGCAGATCGCAGGCTTCGCTTGAGGCAGGAAGTGCCACAAAGCGCAGGAAGGCATGTAGGTGATGGGCCTCACGGCCAATGGTCTTGAGGCGTCGATGCAGTTCGCTGCCCAGCTTGTCACCCGCCAGCATGGCGGTCCGGTCGCCATGGCTGACCCGCCACAACACTTCATACAACAGGCTCCAGCGCTGATCGCCCCGATAGCAGGCCGCGCTTTGCAGCAAATGCAGCAACTCCAGCGGTACGCGCGCCTGAAACGGCCCTTGTTGCTGCGGGATATCTTCATCGCTGGAGAAAAGATCCGCAGCGCTGCCAGCCTTCCAGCTGACCCGGCTGGGATCGATTTCATGGCTCAACAGCCAGCGTGCCTGCTGGCGCCAGGTATCGAACAGGTCATCGCAATCCAGGCAGATCATCCCCAAAGCCCCAGTTGTTGAGGTTGCGGCCTATCCCGCAACTGGTGATGCAGTTGTTCGCTGCTGCTGTCGGCCTGGGACGGATGGTAATCGCTGGTGATGATGAACGGCCTGGCTTTGGCCAGGACGCAGCGCAGCCGGGTCAGGTCCTCATAGCGAATGCGCCGTTGCCTGCGCAGTTCGACCAGCCGTTGGGTGGTGCGGATGCCGATGCCCGGAATACGGGCGATCAGGGCCGGTTCGGCGTTGTTCAGGTCCAGCGGGAAGACCGCACGGTTGCTCAAGGCCCAGGCCAGCTTGGGGTCGATGTCCAGCGCCAGATCGCCCGGTCCATTGAGCAGTTCAGTGGCAGTAAAACCGTAGCCGCGCAATAGAAAGTCGGCTTGATACAGGCGGTGTTCGCGCAGCAGTGGCGGTGCGGCCAGTGGCACGCTGTTCGGGCTGTTGGGGATCGGGCTGAACGCCGAGTAATAGACCCGGCGCAGCTTGAAGTTGCTGTAGAGCGACTGAGCACTGTGCAGGATGGTGCTGTCATCGGTGGCGTCGGCCCCCACGATCATCTGGGTACTTTGCCCGGCGGGTGCGAAACGCGGGGCACGTGGCTCGTTGAGCACGGTCTGCTCGCCGGTGTGGATGGTTTTCATGGCCAGCTTGATGGAGGCCACGTCCTTTTCCGGTGCCAGGGTTTGCAGGCTGGCATCGGTTGGCAGCTCGATATTCACGCTCAGGCGATCGGCATACAGGCCTGCTTGTTCTATCAGCGCCGGATCGGCATCGGGGATGGTCTTGAGGTGGATATAGCCCCGAAACTCATGTTTCTCGCGCAGCAGCCGGGCGACCTGCACCAGTTGCTCCATGGTGTAGTCGGCGGACCGGATGATGCCGGAACTCAGGAACAACCCGCTGACACAGTTGCGTCGATAGAAATCCAGCGTCAGGGTGACGACTTCTTCGGGGCTGAAACGGGCGCGGGGCACATCGCTGGAGCGCCGGTTGACGCAGTATTGGCAGTCATACAGGCAGAAGTTGGTCAGCAGGATTTTCAGCAGCGAGACGCAGCGACCATCGGGCGTGAAGCTGTGGCAAATGCCCATGCCGGTAGTCGAGCCAAGTCCCGTCTTGCCTTGTGAGCTGCGCTTGGGAGCGCCGCTGCTGGCGCACGACGCATCGTATTTGGCAGCGTCTGCCAGAATGCTGAGCTTGTCGATGAGCTGCATGAAAAATACCGATACTGTTTTTATATACAGTATAGGGTTAAGTGACTTACCACAAGCTCGGAATCAGGCTACAGGCCCTGACTGGTCCGTATCAGATCATAGGCCTTGCGGGCCAGTGGATTAACGGTGTTGGGCCGAATCCACAAGTGATAGGTCACGTTGGGCAGGCGCGGCAGGCCATCGTTCTCACCCAGTACGCGCATGTCCGGCCCGAGCATTTCCATGCTGCGCGGCGTGACGCCGAGGCCTGCACGAGTGGCGGCCTTGATGCCGATCAGATTGGACGCCAGATAAGCCTGCCGCCACGGGATATTGGCGGCTTCCAGAGCCTGCAGGGCATAGCGCCGATAGATGCTCGGTTCATCCACCAGAATCAGCGGCAGCGGTTCGTCCGGTACATGGATGTATTGCGCGGAACAGATCCACCACACAGGCGAAGTACGCAAGGCAAAACCTTCCAGGGTCGGGTCTTCGCGGGTGGAAATCACCATGTCCACCTTGCCGCGATGCAGGTCTTCCATCAGAAACGGGCTGCGGCCCACGTCGATTTCAAGGCGCAGGCGTGGAGCCGAGCGGGCGATATGGCTCAGCAGCGGCGGCAGAATGGTGTCGGCGATGTCATGGGGCGAGCCGATACGCAGCACGCCACTCAGGCTGCTTTCACGCAACGAGTTCAGGGCGTCGTCATTGAGCGACAGCATCTGCCGGGCATGACGTAGTAACTGTCGGCCCGGCTCGGTCAGTTGCTTCTGGCGACCTTGTTTCTGGAACAGGCTGACACCCACTTGTTGCTCCAGACGCTGCATGTGCTGAGTGACCGAGGACTGAGTGCGTGACAGCTGCAGGCCAGCCTCGGCAAAGCTGTGATGATCGACCACGGCGACAAAGGTGCGCAGCAGTTCCAGGTCGAGAGTCGAGGTCGGGCTTGATGGGGCGGTCATGGTGATCTGCGCTGAATTCATATCAGGGGTTCAGGCAAATACATTACGTAATTTTATGTTTGATGTGGTGTTTTTTCTGCGCGTTTTAATTTTGTCCAATGAATGCTGGGTTTTTATTGGCGGCTGAGCGGGCTCTGCATGGAAAGTTATAACCATATTTGATATTTGAATTTCCGTTAACAGGCAACGATCCGTAATGTCCCGGCATCAGGTCGGGGAACTCCGATCATTTGCCTGGGGAATTTACATGCCGACTCGCTCATCCGTTTCACGTTTCTTCCCGGCCATGCTGGGGCTGTTTGCCGGTCTGGCGGTCAGTGGTTCGGCACTGGCCGATGCCACCCTGGACAAGATCCAGGAGCGTCATCGTCTGGTGGTGGGCGTGTTGTTGTCCGGCGGGCCTTTCGGCTCCATCGATCCGGCGACCCAGAAACCCAAGGGCGCGAACGTGGATCTGGCCGAAGACATCGGGCGTCGCCTGGGTGTCGAGGTGGAGCTGGTGTCGGTATTGACTGCCAATCGCGTGCAATTCCTGCAACAAGGCAAGGTCGATCTGTTGATCGCCAATATGGAGTGGACCCCGGAGCGCGGCCAGATACTCGGCTCGGTGCCGACGCCTTTCTACAAGGTGGGCGGTACAGCCGTTGTACTCAAGGACAGCAAGATCAACCGTTGGGAAGACCTCAAGGGGCAGCCGGTCTGCACCTCTCAGGGCAGCAGCTACATCAAGCCGCTGACCGAGTTCGGTGCAGAACTGAAAGCCTTCAAGAGTTCTGCCGAATCCTTGCTGGCGCTGCGCGGCAATAATTGTGTCGCGGCCGTGCATGACGCCACGCTGATCAATCCACTGCTGGCCAGCAACGAAGAATGGAAGGGCTACCGCGCCATTCTCCCTGAGCTGAACCCGGCACCTTCCGTGATCTGGACCCGTATCGGCGAAACCGATACCCAGGCGCGTCTGGACAGCATCGTCAAGGACTGGCATCGCACCGGCTGGCTGATCGAAGTCGAAAAACGCCACAACATCACGCCTGCATCCCCGGCACTGGTCGAGCTGCATGAGCAGTTCAAGGCCAAGGGCGCCTGATCTTTCTCCCATTTCCCTGCCGACGCGCATAGCGTCGGCCATTCAAGGAAGGCTCCCATGAGCAGATTTTTTACAGCCAAGACGCTCACTGCGTTGGGGCTGATCCTGTGCGCCGGGCTGGCCAGTGCCGACGCGACTCTGGACAAGATTCAGGAGCGCCACAAGATCAGCATCGGTGTAATCCTCAGCGGTCCTCCGTTCGGCACCATCGATCCGAAGACCGGCGAGCATCTGGGCTACAACGTCGAGTTGTCGAAGGAAATCGCCAAGCGCCTGAACGTGGAGCTGGAAACCGTATCGGTGCTGGCTCCCAATCGCGTGCAGTTCTTGCAGCAGGGCAAGGTCGATCTGTTGATCGCCAATATGCAACTGACCGAAGAGCGTGCGCAGATTCTCGATTACGTGCCCACGCCTTACGAGGAAGTGGGTGGCGCAGCGTTGATCCGCAAGGGCGCGGGCATCAGCAAATGGGAAGACCTCAAGGACAAGCCGGTGTGCGTGTCCCAGGGCAGCAACTTCATCAAACCGTTGCAGGAAGTCTACGGCGCGCAGATCAAGGCGTTCCGCAGCCAGTCCGAATCGCTGCTGTCGCTGCGCGGCAATGGCTGTGTGGCGGCCGTGCATGTAAGCCCGACCATGCACACCCTGCTTGGCGAGCCTGAGTGGTCCGGTTTCGAGATCCCCCTGGCCACTGACCTGATTCCGTCCAAATCCGTGATCTGGGTGCGCAAGGGCGAGAAAGACATTCAGGCCCGCCTGGACGCCATTGTTCGCGACTGGCATCGCAGCGGCTGGTTGATCGAGCTGGGTAATCGCACCGGCATGGCGCCGTCCCAGGCTTTGCATGATCTGCATGAGCAATATCGCAATGCAGCGCCGCTGGCTGCCACGCCATGAGTGATGGGCTGTTCCAGGCATTGCAGCAGCTGCTGGGCGACAGTCATGTGCAGACTGGCGAACAGGCCCGTGAGCGCTTGACTGACAAGCAGGGCCGCTATGTCGGGCAAGTGGTCGCGGTGGTGCGTCCTGCGGATACCCAACAGGTCGCCGCCGTGGTGCGTTTGTGTGTCGCCCATGCTGCACCGGTGGTGGTGCAGGGCGGTAACACCGGCCTGATGGGCGCTGCAACGCCGGATGCCAGCGGCAAGGCGGTGCTGTTGCTGCTGGAACGCATGAACCGTGTGCGTGAGATCGACACCGATAATGACACCCTGACTGTCGAAGCCGGTTGCATCCTGCAAAACCTGCAAGACGTAGCTCGCAAGGCCGACCGTCTGTTCCCGCTCAGCCTGGGCGCGCAAGGCAGTTGTACCATCGGCGGCAATCTGGGCACCAATGCCGGTGGCAACGCCGTGCTGCGTTATGGCAATACCCGCGAACTGACGCTGGGGCTTGAAGTAGTCACAGCCCAGGGTGAAATCTGGGAAGGGCTACGCGGCCTGCGCAAGGACAATACCGGTTATGACCTGCGGGACCTGTTCATTGGCAGCGAAGGCACGCTGGGCATTATCACTGCCGCGACCCTGAAACTGTTCCCGCTGCCCAAGGCGCAGCTCACCGCATTCCTGGCCTTTGAGTCGCTGGCTCAGGCGGTGAGTTTTCTGTCCCACGCCCGTGCAGGGTTTGGAGCAAGCCTGACCGCTTTCGAGCTGCTTTCGGCCGACTGCCTGACCTTGCTGCGTGAACAGTTTCCCCAAGGCCCGCAACCCTTCAGCCATGCTGAGCATCCCTGGTTCGCTTTGCTGGAATTGTCCGATAACCACAGCGAAACTCATGCGCGGCAGAGTTTCGAAGAAGTACTGAGCGATGGTTTCGAGGCCGGGCTGCTGGCCGATGCTCTGGTGGCCGAAAGTCTGGCCCAGAGCCAGGCGCTGTGGCAGTTGCGCGAGAACATGAGCGATGCCCAGCGGCGTGCCGGGCGCAATATGAAGCACGATATCTCGGTGCCGATTTCCCGGGTCGTGGAGTTTGTGACCCACACCGATGCCTTGTTGCAGCAGCACTTTCCCGGTGTGCGCAATTTCACCTTTGGTCACCTGGGCGACGGCAACCTGCATTACAACGTCGCGCATCCGACTGGCTCTACTGTCGAGGCGCATATGGCCCGTTACGCTGAATTGAGCGAACGGGTACATGACAGCGCCCACGCCCATGGCGGCTCGATCAGCGCCGAACATGGCATAGGCCAGCGCAAGCTGGACATGCTGTCCCGTTACAAAAGCCCCGTGGAACTGGACTTGATGCGTCGCATCAAGCAGGCCCTGGACCCGCACAACCTGCTCAATCCGGGCAAGGTACTGGAGACCCGAGCATGAGCATCGGCTTGTCAAAGCGCGTGCAGCGCGTCTCATTGTCGGCCAACGCCGCCGCCAAATCCCGGGCCACCGCCTTGCGCGATGCCGGGGTGGATATTCTCGACCTGACCACCGGCGAGCCGGATTTCGACACCCCTGAACACATCAAGCAGGCGGCCTTCAAGGCCATTGCCGCCGGTGCCACCAAATACACGCCGACGCCCGGTGTGCGGGCCTTGCGCGAGGCGGTGCAAGGCAAGTTGCAGCGCGAAAACGCTCTGGACTACCCGCTGGCATCCATCGTGATAGCCAACGGTGCCAAGCAGATCATCTTCAATGCGTTCGCCGCGACCCTGAATGACGGCGATGAAGTGCTGGTGCCGGTGCCGTACTGGCCGTCGTTCCCGGACAGCGTACGTTTCAATGGCGGTGAGCCAGTGTTCATCGAGTGCGGCCTGGAGCAAGGCTGCAAGCTGACCCCGACGCAACTGGAACGCCATATCGGTGAGCGCACGCGCTGGCTGATCCTCAACGGGCCGGGCAACCCCAGTGGCGCGGTGTATAGCGAGGCGGAGCTGTTGGCGCTGGCTGACGTGCTGCGTCGTCATCCGCACGTGCTGGTGCTGCTGGACGAGTTGTACGAGCACATTCGTTTCGACGGGCAGCCAGCCCGGAGCCTGCTCAATGTCGCGCCGGACCTGCAGCCTCGCTGCCTGCTGGTGGGCGGTGTTTCCAAAACCTACGCCATGACCGGCTGGCGGGTCGGCTTCGGGGCCGGGCCGCAAGAACTCACCACGGCCATGACAGTGGTGCAGTCGCAATCGACTTCCGGCGCGTCATCGATAGGGCAGGCCGCAGCATTGGCGGCGTTCGAGGGTGGTCTGGCGTTTCTGCCGGAGCAGGTAGCGGCGTATCACCAGCGCCGTGACTTGTTGGTTGAAACCCTGAGCGCGGTGGATGGCCTGGAAGTGCTGGTGCCGCAAGGCGGCTTCTTTGTCTTTGTGCGTTGCGCCGGATTGCTGGGTCGTTATCGCCCTGACGGCCAACGGCTGGAAAACGATGCCGATGTGGTTGCCTGGCTTCTGGAGTCCGGCGTGGCCGGTGTCGCGGGCAGCGCTTATGGTTTGTCGCCGTGGTTTCGCCTGTCGATTGCCACGGCCACCGAAACCGTGATCGAAGCCGGGCAGCGTATTGCCCGTGCCTGTGCGCAGTTGAGTGTGGGGGAGGCGCCATGAGTCACTGGCTGGAGTCGTTCGTGCAGTGGACGGCCGGATTTGGCCTGAACTACGCCTTTCTGCTGGATGCCTATCAGCGCGGCACGATGGTCGACGGGGCGTTGACCACCTTGCTGCTGTGCCTGCTCACCATCATTGGCAGCTTGCTGGTCGGTGTCGCCCTGGCGGCCATGCTCACCTCGGGCAAGCCATGGCTGCGTTCGCCAGCCAGAGTATTCATTGAAGTCACCCGCAATACGCCGACGCTCGTGCAACTGTATTGCGCCTTTCTGGTGTTGAACATGCTGTTGACCCAGGCCGTCGGTGCAGCCAATCCGCTGACACCTTTTGCCTGGGTCGTGATCGTGATTTCCCTGCACAAGGGGGCTTTCCATGCCGAAGCCTTGCGGGCCGGTATCGAAGCGGTGCCTTCCGTAACCCTGGAAGCCGCCAGCTCCCTGGCTTTCAACAGTCGCCAGTTATTATGGAACGTGCAATTGCCACTGGCCGTGCGCTTTGCCTTGCCATCGCTGATCAACAACCTGATCGATCTGGTGAAGATGACTGCCGTGGCCTCGGCCATCGCGGTGGGGGATATCACTTATGCCGCGATCATGATCTGGACCCAGAGCGATAACGTGCTGGAACTGATGATCCTGATCCTGAGCTTTTTCGGTTTGCTCAGCTTTGTCGTCAACTGTGCAGGGCGTGCCCTGGAATCACGCCTGAGGATGCCCGGCTATGGCCATTGATTCATCGGTTGCCGCGCCCGTCGCGTGGCCACGTCGCCATTTACTGGCGCTGACGCTGGTTGCTCTGACGGTTGTCTGGTTGATTTTCGGTGCCCCGGACAGCCCGGTCTTTCTGGCATTGATGCAGTGGTCGCCCGCTCTGGCGGTGGGGTTTGGCCAGAACATTCTGATCAGTCTGGTTGCCATTGGCCTGGGGACGGTGTTCGGGCTGCTGGTCGGTGCTCTGGGGATGTCACCTTTCTGGCTGCTGCGCCTGCCTGCACGGATCTGGATACAGATCTTTCGCAATGCGCCCTGGCTGGTGCTGATCTACTTCACCACTTATGTGTTCCCGTTCGAGATCAAGATCGGCAGCACATATATCTCGTTTCCCGACTGGGTGAAGGTCACTATCGGCCTGGCATTGCCAGCCAGCGCCAATGTCGCGGAAATCTTCCGGGGTGCCGTGGCGTCGATCCCCAGCACGCAATGGGAAGCGGCGCGCTCGCTGGCCTTCACTCGCGCACAGATTTTCAGCTCGATCATTCTGCCGCAGTGCTTCAAACGCATGTTGCCGCCGTGGATGAACCTGTATGCGGTCATCACCATGGGCACCGCACTGGCTTCGCTGGTGGGAGTGCATGACGTGATCGATACCGCACAGATTGCCAGCAATACCGTCAACCAGACCGGTTTCACCGTGATCATCTATTGCAGCCTGCTGGTGCTGTTCTTTGCCTATTGCTACCCGATTTCCCGTCTGACCCAACGCCTGGAGCGACGTTATGCCTTCTATTGATTCTGGCGCCGAGCCTCTGGTCAGTCTGCGCGACCTGCACCTGTCATTCGGCAGCAACCTGGTGCTCAAGGGCATCGATCTGGATGTGCAGCGCGGTCAGGCAGTGTCGATCATCGGCCCGTCCGGTTCGGGCAAGTCGACCATTCTGCGCTGCATCACCGGGCTGTTGCAGACCCAGCGCGGCACCATCCGCGTGGGTAATACCGACGTTCATGCCCTGACCCGCGAAGCGGAGCGTATCGAGTTGCGCAAGCGTGTGGGTTTTGTCTTCCAGCAGTACAACCTGTTCCCGCATCTGTCGGTGCTGGAAAACCTGGTCATCGCCCCGCGAAAAGTGCTGGGGATCGAGCGTTCCGAGGCCGAGAAGCAGGCGCGTGCCTTGCTGGCCAAGGTGCGTATGGAACACAAGGCCGATGCCTATCCGGGGCAATTGTCCGGCGGCCAGCAACAGCGGGTTGCGATTGCCCGCGCCCTGACCATGCGCCCGGAACTGATCCTGTTCGACGAAGTGACCTCGGCCCTGGACCCGGAAACCGTCGGCGAAGTGCTGACCGTGATCCGCGAGCTGACCGAGGAGGGCATGACCTGCGTACTGGTCACCCACGAAATGCGTTTCGCCGAAGAAATCAGCGACGTGGTGTATTTCACCGAGAACGGCCTGATCGTCGAGCATGGCAGCGCCGAGCAGATTTTCCAGCACCCGACCAGTGAGCGGACCCGCGAATTCCTGCGCCACGCTCTGGGAGATACCGGGCGCCGTGCGCCGGTGTCCTCCGACCCGTTTGCACTGAGCAATATCAGCCGTTACAGCCTGTCCGTATAACTAAAATTGAACCCCACCGGGAGCTACCTGATGAGCAACGCAAACCGAACCCAAGTGATTGAAAGTTTTCTGCAGCAGATTCGTGCCATCAACCAGCGCGGCGTAGACCGCGAAGCGTTGAAGGAAATCATCGCGCTGCTGGAAGACTTGGCCAGGCGCCATGACCTGTTCAACTTCACCGCATTTCCTTCGCCGGTTCCGGGGCAAGGCGAGACTGCTTTTCGCTATCGCC
This sequence comes from Pseudomonas serbiensis, assembly GCF_030580745.1. NCBI lineage: Bacteria > Pseudomonadati > Pseudomonadota > Gammaproteobacteria > Pseudomonadales > Pseudomonadaceae > Pseudomonas > Pseudomonas serbiensis. Next base: position 304,346 of record NZ_JAUQOO010000005.1, on the reverse strand, counting down.
TGAACGACGATGGCGAGACCCCGACCCTGTACATGAACTCGCTACTGCCGGGCAAAAGCACCTTGCCGCACAACCATGAAACCTGGGCGGTGATCGTTGCCGTGCAGGGCCAGGAGATCAACTACGTCTGGGCGCGTACCGACGATGGCAGCGACCCGGCCTTCGCTCGTCTGGAGCTGGAAAAGGAAGTCATCGTCCAGCCAGGCACGCCCATCGGTTTCCTGGGTGAAGACCTGCATGGCATCAAGGTCACGGGCGAAGAGCCGACCTTGCACTTCCATCTGTATGGCCGGCCGCTGGAGTCGCTCAACGGGCGTTTCGGTGTCAATGAAGAAGGCCGTGTCCTGAACTACAACGCCTCGCAGATGGCGCCGTCGATTCGCGCCTATTGATCGTCGGCACAGGTTTCCCAATTCACTTTTATGAGCCACCCCATGAGCCAGACCACCACCGCGGTCCAACTGCAACAATGGCTGTTCGACGGGCAGGAAATTGCCCTGTTCGACCTGCGCGAACATGGCCAGTATGGCGAAGCCCATCTGTTCCATGGCGTCACGCTGCCCTATAGCCGACTGGAGCTGGATATCCGCCGCCTGGCCCCCAACCCCGGCGTGCGGCTGGTGATCTATGACCAGAATGGCGGCGATGTTGCGACACGCGCTGCCTTGCGACTTGAAGCGCTCGGCTATCGCCACGTGCATATTCTTGAAGGTGGCGCCGATGGATGGCAGGCCGCAGGACTGCAACTGTTTGCGGGTGTGCATGTGCCGTCCAAGGCTTTTGGTGAGCTGGTGGAAGAGGCGCGCCATACGCCGCACATCAGCGCCACCGAACTGGCGCAGCGTCAGGCTCAGGGCGAGTCGCTGGTGGTGCTGGACGGCAGACCATTCGACGAATACCGCAAGATGACCATTCCAGGTTCCGTATGCTGCCCCAATGGCGAACTGGGTTATCGCCTGCCGGAACTGGTCAGCGACGAACACACGCCGATCATCGTCAATTGCGCCGGGCGGACCCGCAGCATCATCGGCGCGCAGACGCTGATCGATCTGTGTGTCAAGAACCCGGTCTATGCACTGGAAAACGGGACACAGGGCTGGTATCTGGCCGATCTGCAGCTGGAGCACGGCAGCACCCGACGCTACCCGGATGCGGTATCGCCCGGTTCGTTGACCCGTCAACGCGATGCCGCACAGGCGCTGGCCGAGCGGGCAGGCGTGCAGACGGTCAGTGCCGAACAGGTCCGGGGCTGGGCCGCTGATAGCAAACGCAGCCTGTTCCTGTGCGATGTGCGCACCGCCGAGGAGTTTGCGGCAGGAACATTGGCTGGTGCGCAACATACGCCGGGCGGCCAGTTGATTCAGGCGACGGACTTGTATGTCGGCGTGCGTCAGGCGCGGCTGGTGCTGGTGGACGACGAAGGCATTCGTGCGCCGATTGTTGCCAGTTGGTTGCGGCAGTTGGGGCACGATGCCTATGTACTGGCTGATGGCGTGAGTAGTGGCTTGTCGTTACCTGTTGCGCAAGCTGATGTGACGCCGGACTTGCCGGGCATCAGCGTGCAACGGCTGGCCGACGCCTTGAAGGATCAGGCCATGGCACTGATCGATCTGCGTTCGAGCACACACTTTCGCAAAGGGCATATCGAAGGTTCACGCTGGTCGATTCGCCCGCTGCTGGCTGCTGCCGTGGCTGAAGAGTCCCGGCCTCTGGTGTTGATTGCCGATGATCCGGCTCTGGCGCAATTGGCGGTCGAGGAATTGCCACAGGCGCAGCGCCAGCAGGTGCGTCTGCTGGACGGCGGGATCAAGGCCTGGCAAACCGCCGGGCTGGCGCTGCGCGAAGATAGCGCCAGTCTGGCGGACGAGCAGTGCATCGATTTTCTGTTTTTCACTCATGACCGGCATTCCGGGAACAAGGACGCTGCCCGCCAGTACCTGGCCTGGGAAATCGGTCTGCTGGGGCAGATGACCGAGCAGGAAATTGCCAGCCTCAAGCCTTTGTCCGCAAAAAAGCCTGAGCGCCCGTCACATAACCCCTTGGTCAAGACCCGGCTGATTCATGCCGCGCGTACGGACAAGGGCAGTGGCGTGCGCGGGGTGAATGTACCGGTTTCGCGCATGAGCACGGTGCTGTTCGACAGCCTCGGGCAGATGCGCGATATCCGCAAACGGCGTGATACCGAGCGCCTGTTGAGCTATGGCGCGAGAGGCAATCCGACGGGGTTTGCGCTGGAGGATCTGGTGACAGAGCTGGAGGGTGGTTATCGCACCCGCTTGTTCAGTACCGGCCTTGCGGCAGTGGCACAGACGTTCCTGGCCTATCTGCGCCCAGGTGATCATGTGCTGCTGACCGATGCGGTGTACTCGCCGGTGCGACGTGTGGCCCGTGACTTCCTTGAGCCATTCGGCATTCAGGTCAGTTACTTCAGGGCTGACGGGCAAGGGCTGGAAGCACAATTGCAGGCCAATACCCGCATGGTCTACACCGAAGTGCCGGGCTCGTTGCTCTACGAACTCTGTGACTTGCCGGCCATTGCCGCGCTCTGCAAACCACGAAACATTCTGCTGGCGGTAGACAACACCTGGGGCTCGGCCTACCTCTATCGACCGCTGGAGCTTGGGGCGGACATTTCCATCATGGCCTTGACCAAGTACCTGTGCGGTCATAGCGATGTGGTGATGGGCAGCGTCTGCACCCGTGAAGAAGTCTGGCAGCCGCTGGGAAGAATGAGCGACACCTTCGGCAATGCGGTCAGCCCCGATGACGCCTATCTGGTCCTGCGCGGTGCCCGCACCCTGGCTTCACGCATGGAAACCCACGAACGCCAGGCCCTTGAAGTCGCGCACTGGCTGAACGAACAACCGCAAGTCCGCCGCGTGTTCCATCCAGCCTTGCCGGACCACCCCGGCCACGCCCTGTGGAAGCGCGACTTCACCGGCAGCAACGGCTTGCTGTCCTTCGAGTTCGAGTCTTCGGACCCAGGCCAGTTGGAACGTTTTATCGGTGCCTTGCAACTGTTCGGGCTCGGTGCTTCATGGGGTGGCTACGAAAGCCTGATTACCGTGGCCAACGTCAGTGATCGCGACAATGAAGCTGACCGACTGCTCAACCCGGTGCTGCGCCTGCATATCGGGCTGGAGGATGTATCGGCGTTGATCGAGGATTTGCAGAGGGGGTTTGGGGAAGGATGAAAGCTGCAAGTTTCAAGCTGCAAGCCTCAAGTCAAAAGCCTCAAGCCTCAAGCCTCAAGCCTCAAGCCTCAAGCCTCAAGTCAAAAGCTTGTAGCTTGTAGCTTGTAGCTTGTAGCTTGTAGCTTGTAGCTTGTAGCTTGTAGCTTGTAGCTTGTAGCTTACAACTTGCAGCTCACCTAAACGTTATTTCATAACAAAATCCCGGATGGCCGTGTAATACTGTAACGAATCGTTGCAGGCTACTCTCCCGTGAAAGCTCCTCGCGCTCCCTCTGTAGCAGGTTCCGTTCTGGCTCAATCGGCCTTGAAGCGGGTCCTGCTGGCTCTCGGTATTTTGCTGTTGTTATGGCTGGCCATCGCCTGGTCGGTGGCTATTCCATGAGTGCGGCCATTGCTCTGGACAATCTGACCGTCGCTTACGAACGCCGTCCGGCGGTGCATCACATCAGTGGCCGTTTCGAGGCGGGCAGTCTGACCGCTATCGTCGGTCCCAATGGCGCTGGCAAGTCCACGTTGATCAAGACCATTGCCGGGACCATGAAGCCAGCGGCGGGGCGTGTGGATCGAGGCCGGCTGGCGACTCATACCCTGGGTTATCTGCCTCAGGCGGCCGAGATAGACCGCAGTTTCCCGTTAAGCGTGGCCGATACCGTCGCCATGGGCGCATGGCGCAGCATCGGCCCGTTTCGTGGCCTGACTCGCAACCATGCCAGGCTCACTCATGATGCGCTGAAAACCGTGGGCCTTGAGGGGTTCGAGGGGCGCAGTATCGGTTCCCTGTCGTCCGGGCAGTTCCAGCGGGTGTTGTTTGCACGGCTGTTATTGCAGGACGCCTCGGTGATTCTGCTGGACGAGCCTTTCACCGCCATTGATGCCCGCACCACCCGCGACCTGCTGGAGCTGGTCCGGGTCTGGCACGGCCAGGGACGCACGGTGATCGCGGTATTGCACGATATCGATCAGGTCCGTCAGCACTTTCCGCAAACCCTGTTGATGGCCCGAGAGGCGATTGCCTGGGGGGCGACGGCCGAGGTGTTGAACGATGCGAACCTGCGGCGTGCCCGCAATATGGCCGAGTTCTGGAGTGCGGATGCTCAGGTCTGCGATACCGAAGGTGAGCATTCATGATGCTCTATGCCACGCTGATCGAGCCTTTTGTCGAGTTCGGTTTCATGCGCCGGGCTCTGGTGGCCTGCCTCGCTTTGGGGATCGGTTCCGGTCCGGTGGGTGTGTTGCTGATGCTGCGACGCATGAGTCTGGTGGGCGATGCCATGAGTCACGCGGTCCTGCCGGGCGCGGCGCTGGGTTTCATGGTGGCAGGCCTGTCGCTGCCGGCCATGGGCATTGGCGGCTTGATCGCCGGTCTTGCGGTGGCCTTGCTGTCCGGGCTGGTCAGCCGGCTGACTGCCTTGCGCGAAGATGCCAGCTTCGCCAGTTTCTATCTGACGTCACTGGCCGCCGGAGTATTGATCGTCTCCATGCACGGCTCCAGTGTCGATCTGCTGCATGTGCTGTTTGGCACCATCCTGGCCATCGATGACAGCGCGATCTATATGGTCGGCGGCATTGCGTCATTCACCCTGATCCTGCTGGCCGTGATCTATCGCCCGCTGGTGCTTGAGTGTTTCGATCCGGGTTTCCTGCGTGCTGTCGGCGGGATGGGGTCGCTGTACCACGTGCTGTTTCTGCTGCTGGTCGTGCTGAACCTGGTGGCGGGCTTTCAGGCGCTCGGCACCCTGATGGCGGTGGGCATGATGATGCTGCCTGCGACTGCTGCGCGATTCTGGGCAACGTCACTGAGCGCCCTGATGCTGATTTCGACGGTATTGGCGACCCTCTCGGGGCTGATCGGCCTGATCGTTTCCTATCACCTTGGCGTGGCTTCCGGGCCATCCATCGTCCTGACTGCCAGCGTCTTTTATGGTTTTTCCCTGCTGTTCGGGCGCACGGGCATCTTGCGTCGACTGTTTCCAAAACCCCACCTGGCCAACTGAAAAGGGCATGTCATGAAACGATTGATGATGTTGAGCTCAATGGCGGCGATTGTGCTGTCGGCGTTTGCAAGTCTTGCCCAGGCCAAGCCTCTGGAGGCGGTGGCTTCGTTCACGGTGATTGCCGACATGGTCAGTAACGTCGGTGGCGAGCGGGTTCACGTGACGTCGCTGATAGGCCCCAATGGCGACCCTCATGTTTACGAACCCACCCCGCGTGATGCCCAGGCCCTGAGGAGTGCTGATCTGACGTTCGTCAGCGGCCTGCATCTGGAGGGCTGGATGGACCGCCTGATCAAGGCGTCTGGCTACAAGGGCCAGCCGGTCGTGTTGTCCGATGGCATCAAGACCCGTTACATGCAGGAGGACGGCAAGCTCATCACCGATCCCCATGCCTGGAACAGCGCCGCCAACGGGGTGAGCTATGTGCGCAATATCATTGCCGCGCTCAAGAAGGCGGACCCTGAAGGTGCCAGCGTCTACGAGGCCAATGGTCAACGCTATATCGTGCAATTGCAGCAACTGGACCTCTACGCCCGGGACCAGATCCAGTCGGTGCCTGAGTCGAAGCGCAAGATCCTCACTTCCCACGATGCGTTCGGTTACTTCGGTGATGCCTATGGCGTGACCTTCCTGTCGCCCTTGGGGTTTTCCACTGAGTCGCAAGCTTCGGCTGCGGATGTCGCAAAACTGATCCGCCAGATCAAGAGCGAGCACGTGACAGCCTATTTCTTCGAGAACTCCGGTGACCCGCGGCTGGTCAAGCAGATCGCCGATGCCAGTGGAGCGCAGCCAGGTGGTGAACTGTACGTCGAGGCCTTGTCACCCGCGGATGGCCCGGCGGCCAGCTATGCGCAGATGTTCCGCTATAACGTCGACAAGCTGACTACGGCGATGAAGGGCCAGTGAGCGTAGGAGCGAATTCATTCGCGAATGAATTCGCTCCCACAGAAACACACCTTCTCAATGATTCAGAAACTTGAAGATGGTGGTCTGGGTGTAAGGCTTGCCAGGGTCCAGTCGCGTACTGGGGAAGGCGGGCTGGTTGGGCGCATCGGGGTAGTGCTGTGTTTCCAGGGTGAAGGCGCCCCAGTGCGGGTAGACCTTGCCAGCCTTGCCATGGATGCTGCCGTCCAGAAAGTTGCCGGTATACAGCTGCACACCAGGCTCGGTGGTGAACAGTTGCAGGTGACGACCTGACTGCGGGTCACTGACTTCTGCCGCAAGTTTGCTGATGTCCCCCTTGGTGTCCAGCACCCAGTTGAAGTCAAAGCCGCCTTGCTTGGGTTCAGCGTATTTGAGTTGCTGATGGTCGGCCTTGATGTTCTTGCCGATGGCCGTTGGCTTGAGGAAGTCCATTGGCGTGCCGGCCACCGGGGCCAGTTCACCGGTAGGGATCAGCTTGTCGTTGACCGGCGTGTAACGGGAGGCGTGCAGGGTGGCCACCTGCTGGAGAATATCGCCGTTGCCAGCGCCCGCCAGATTGAAATAGCTGTGGTTGGTCAGGTTCAGCACCGTGGGCTTGTCGGTGGTGGCACGGTAGTCGATCTTCAGCTCGTTCTGGTTGTTGAGGCTGTAGGTGACTTCTGTCAGCAGCGCGCCGGGAAACCCCATCTCGCCATCGGGCGACAGGTAGCTCAGTTTCACTCCGACCGAGCCATTGCTCTTGATGCTTTCTGCTTTCCAGATGCGCTTGTCAAAACCCTGATTGCCGCCATGCAGCGCGTTGGTCTTGTCGTTGAGCGGGATGTGGTAGGTCTTGCCGTCCAGCTTGAATGTGCCTCCCGCCAGACGGTTGCCGAAACGGCCGATAGTCGCACCGAAATACACGGTGCCATTGGCCTGATAACCCTGCACGTCATCGAAGCCCAGAACGACGTCTTCGACCTTGCCGTTCCTGTCCGGCACCTTGAGCGCTTGCAGGGTTGCGCCGTAGGTAATGATGCTGGCTTGCAGGCCATGACTGTTGTGCAGGGTGTACTTCTCGATGTGCGTGCCATCGGGCAGTTTGCCGAAGGTGCTATGTTCGCTGGACAGTGCGGCGGCTTGTGCGGTCAGGGTAGAGATCATCAGTGACAGTCCAAGGCTGCTGAGAAGAGCGTGATTTTTCATCTGTTCTACTCACTTTTATTGTTGTTGTGAAAGGTGACGGTAGCGCAACGCATCGTTGGATTTCGCTGGCAGGCAGCAAATTGGTAAGACTATTTGATCGGTTTTAATCCGATGCAAGGATTTATAGTCGATAAAAAGCCGCTTGAAAAATAAATCGTAATACTATTTAGTAGAGGCAGTTCCTAAGAAAAATAAAAAAGGACACCGTTCATGCATTGGCAGCCTCTTTCCGAGCACCGCTTCAAACTGGCTGAAGGTTCTTTCTGGGACCTTGAGCAACAGGCTTTGTACTGGGTCGATATCGCCGGGCGTCTGGCTTGTCGGCTGGTTCAGGGGCAATACAGCCAATGGCGTCTGCCCGAGGCGGTTTCCGCATTCATTCCCACCGATAAGGGCGATGCCCTGGTGACCCTGGCCAGTGGTGTGTATCGCCTGGACCTTGATTCGCCAAAGACTTCCGTTTCATTGCTGTGCGTGGCCGATCCGGTGGTGGGCAACCGTGCAAACGAATCGCGCTGCGATGCTCAGGGGCGCCTGTGGCTGGGCAGCATGCAGAACAATCTGGATGCCGATGGCGGTGACTTGCCGCTGGTGCGCCGCTCCGGTGGTCTGTTTCGTGTGGACCCGGATGCAAAGGTCACGCACCTGCTGGACGGGCAGGGCATCGTCAACACCCTGCTGTGGAATGCCCAAGGCACAGTGCTCTACAGCGCCGATACCCTGGATGGCGTTATCTACCAATACCCGATTCTGACTGACGGCAGCCTGGGCGAGCGCCAGGTGTGGGCGCAGCAACACCCTCGCGGCGCACCGGACGGCTCGGCCATGGATGCCGAAGGCTATGTCTGGAATGCACGCTGGGGTGGAAGCTGCCTGATCCGCTTTGCCCCCGATGGCAGCGTTGACCGGGTGATCGACCTGCCTGTCAGCCATCCCACCAGTTGTGTTTTTGGCGGCCCCGACCTGTCTACGCTCTATGTCACCAGCGCTGCACCGGCCGATGCCCATGGCCAGTTCGATGGCGCGGTACTCAAGGCCGATGTGGGCGTCGCCGGGCAGATTTGCCCGCGCTTCGCAGGCTGAATTTTCATTGCATCCAAGGAGAGTTGAACATGGCGATACCTTTGTCGTTACCCCCGGTTCCCGAGCCGGTTCGCGGTGAACGCCTCAAAGGCAAGGTGGTGCTGGTGACCGGCGCTGCACAGGGGATTGGCGAAGCCATCGTGGCGTGTTTTCAGGCGCAGCAGGCCAGGCTGATCATCAGTGATGTGCAGGGCGAAAAGGTCGAGCAGGTGGCGGCGAAGTGGCGCGAGCAAGGGGCCGAGGTCCACGCGCTCAAGGTCGATGTCACGCAGCAGGATCAATGGCGCAGCATGGTGGATCTGGCCATCGAGCATTTTGGCCGGGTCGATGTGCTGATCAACTGCGCCGGGGTCAATGTGTTCCGCGACCCGCTGGAGATGAGTGACGAGGACTGGAAGCGCTGTTTCGCCATCGATCTGGATGGTGCCTGGTATGGCTGCCGCAGTGTCTTGCCGAAAATGCTGGAGCAGGGCGCGGGCAACATCATCAATATCGCCTCGACCCATTCGAGCAACATCATTCCCGGCTGTTTTCCCTATCCGGTCGCCAAGCATGGCCTGCTGGGTCTGACCCGGGCCCTGGGTATCGAATACGCGCCCAAGGGCATCCGGGTCAACGCCATCGCGCCGGGCTATATCGAAACCCAGCTCAACGTCGATTACTGGAACGGCTTCGATGACCCACAGGCCGAGCGGCAACGCGCCTTCGATCTGCATCCGCCCAAACGTATCGGCCAGCCCATCGAGGTGGCGATGACCGCACTGTTCCTGGCCACTGATGAGGCACCGTTCATCAATGCCAGTTGCATCATGATCGATGGCGGTCGCTCGGTGCTTTATCACGAGTGACACTCGGTTACATTGCTGTTCCTGTCGATATGGTATGACTATTTGGCGGGTTCCCGGTGTACAGAGCCTGGAGCCTCACATTGTTGGACGCTGTAGCTATTCAATAAAAATAAGGAGTTAGCTATGTTGAGTCGTCACGGGATTCGTTCCCTATGCTGCGCCGCTGTCACTACTGCCATCCTGGGCATGAGTGGCATCCTCCATGCTGCCGAAGAAGTGAAAATCGGCTTTCTGGTCAAGCAACCCGAAGAACCCTGGTTCCAGACCGAATGGGCCTTTGCCGACAAGGCTGGCAAGGAGCACGGCTTCACTGTGCTCAAGATTGCCGTACCTGACGGCGAGAAAACCCTGGCAGCCATCGACAGCCTGGCAGCCAACGGCGCCAAGGGTTTTGTCATCTGCCCGCCCGATGTTTCCCTCGGCCCGGCCATCGTCGCCAAGGCCAAGGCGTTGGGATTGAAGGTCATGGCGGTGGATGATCGTTTCGTCGATGCCAAGGGCAACTTCATGGAAGACGTGCCGTACCTGGGCATGGCCGCTTTCGAGGTGGGTCAGAAACAAGGCGAGGCCATGGCGGCCGAGGCGAAAAACCGCAATTGGGACTGGAAAGAAACCTACGCCATCATCAACACCTACAACGAGCTGGATACCGGCAAGAAACGCACCGACGGCTCTGTGGATGCGCTGAAAAAAGCCGGCCTGCCGGAAAGCCATATCCTCTTCACTGCCCAGAAGACCCTCGATGTGCCGGGCAGTATGGATGCGACCAACTCGGCGCTGCCGAAACTGCCGGGTAATGCCAAGAACCTGATCATTGGTGGCATGAACGACAACACCGTGCTCGGTGGCGTGCGTGCCACAGCCACCAACGGCTTCAAGCCAGCCAACGTGATCGGTATCGGCATCAATGGCACCGACGCCATCGATGAACTGAAGAAGAAGGAAAGCGGCTTCTTCGGCTCGATGCTGCCCAGCCCGGACAAGGAAGGCTATGACACCGCCTACCAGATGTTCAAATGGGTCACGACCGGCGAAGAACCTCCCAAGTACACCGCCATGGATGACGTGACACTCATTACGCGGGCCAACTTCCAGGAAGTCCTGACCAAGATCGGTCTGTGGAAGTAATGCCAGTCAGTTAAGAGGGGCTGGACTCACAATCCGTGGGAGGGGCCTTGGCCGCGACAGCATATGTAAAGGCACTGAAAATATGTTGCCTGTCAGCAGGTCGTCGCGGCCAAGGCCCCTCCCACAAGTAACAGGTATGCCTCAACTGATCGGCATTTGTCTGTGTAAGTGAGTTCAAGGGGGCCTGATCTCAGGCCCCTTCGCGAGTGAGGAGGACAGTTCATGCAGCAGGCAATCGAACAACAGCAAGCGGCCGGTGGTGCCTTGCGCTTCAGCGGCATCGGCAAGGTTTTTCCCGGCGTCAAGGCGCTGTCGGACATCAGCTTCCAGGCCAATCCCGGCAGCGTACATGCCTTGATGGGCGAGAACGGGGCTGGCAAGTCCACATTGCTGAAAATACTGGGTGGCTCCTATACACCCAACAGCGGGACCTTGCAGATCGGTGAAAACACCCATCAGTTCAGGTCCACTGCGGACAGCATCGCGGCGGGTGTCGCAGTGATTCACCAGGAGCTGCATCTGGTGCCGGAAATGACCGTGGCAGAAAACCTGCTGCTGGGGCATATGCCCAATCGCTTCGGGATGATCAATCGTCGGCTCATGCTGCGTCAGGCCACGGAACTGCTCAAGGGGCTTGCCGACGAAATCGATCCGGGCATGCGTCTCGGGGATTTGTCGCTGGGGCTGCGGCAATTGGTGGAAATCGCCAAGGCCATGTCGCGCAATGCCCATGTGATTGCCTTCGATGAACCCACCAGCAGCCTGTCGGCGCGTGAGATCGACCGCTTGATGGCGATCATCGCCAAATTGCGCGACGAGGGCAGGGTGATTCTTTACGTGTCCCATCGCATGGAAGAAATCTTCCGCATCTGCGATGCCGTGACGGTGTTCAAGGACGGGCGTTTCGTACGCACCTTCGAGGACATGGCGGAGCTTGACCATGATCGTCTGGTGACCTGCATGGTCGGGCGCGATATCCAGGATATCTATGACTATCGGCCCCGTGAGCATCAAGGCCCGAGCCTGCGCGTCACCGGGCTGCTCGGGCCAGGGTTGCAGGAACCGGTCAGTTTCGCGGTCGAGAAGGGCGAAGTGCTGGGTTTCTTCGGGCTGGTCGGTGCCGGTCGTACCGAGCTGTTTCGCCTGTTGTCCGGCATGACCCGCAGCAAGGCTGGCACGCTGCAACTGGACGGCAAGCCGCTGACCTTGAAGTCTCCTCGGGACGCGATTGCCGCTGGCATATTGCTCTGCCCGGAGGACCGCAAGAAAGAAGGCATCGTGCCGCTGTCCAGTGTGGCCGAGAACATCAATATCGGCGCCCGGTCCCGGCATCTGAGCCTGGGTTGCCTGCTTCAAGGACGTTGGGAACGCGAGAACGCCGAAAAACAGATTCGGGCGATGAACGTCAAGACGCCTTCGCCGGATCAGCAGATAGTCTTTCTTTCCGGTGGTAATCAGCAGAAGGCGATTCTGGGTCGCTGGTTGTCGATGCCGATGAAAGTCCTGCTGCTGGACGAGCCCACCCGAGGCATTGATATCGGTGCCAAATCCGAGATTTACCAGATCATCCATAACCTGGCGGCGCAAGGCATCGCGGTGATTGTCGTGTCCAGCGACCTGATGGAAGTCATGGGCATCTCAGACCGCATTCTGGTCATGAGCGAAGGGGCGATTACCGGTGAACTCAACCGCGACGAGGCCGATGAGTCGCGACTTCTACAACTGGCATTACCCCGCTCACGCGGCTGAACCTTTGGTCTACGACCATGAACAATAAAAAAGAGGTGCGTATGTCTACCGAAACCAGCCTGCGGGCTCCCCGTCAGGGCGTGAATATGCGCCGCTTTCTCGATGAATGGGTCATGTTGCTGGCTGCACTGGGCATTTTCATGCTGTGTGCGGTGTTCATCGATAACTTCCTGTCGCCGCTGAACATGCGCGGGTTGGGTCTGGCAATTTCCACCGTGGGCATTGCCGCCTGCACCATGCTCTATTGCCTGGCTTCCGGGCACTTCGACCTGTCGGTCGGTTCGGTACTGGCTTGTGCCGGGGTTATTGCCGGGATCGTGATTCGCGATACCGACAGCGTATTCCTCGGAGTGAGCGCTGCCCTTGCCATGGGCCTGCTGGTGGGGCTGATCAACGGCATCGTCATTGCCAAGCTGCGCATCAATGCCCTGATCACGACCCTGGCGACCATGCAGATCGTTCGCGGGCTGGCGTATATCTTTTCCAACGGCAAGGCTGTGGGGGTTTCCAACGAGGACTTCTTCGTCTTCGGCAACGGCCAGTTCTATGGCGTGCCGGTACCGATCCTGATCACCATCGCCTGCTTTATCTTCTTTGGCTGGCTGCTCAACTACACCACCTATGGCCGCAACACCATGGCCATTGGCGGTAACCAGGAGGCCGCCTTGCTGGCGGGTGTGCATGTCGACCGGACCAAGATCATCATCTTTGCCGTACATGGCCTGATTGGTGCGCTTGCCGGCGTGGTGCTGGCTTCACGCATGACTTCCGGGCAACCCATGATCGGTCAGGGCTTCGAGCTGACAGTCATCTCGGCCTGTGTGTTGGGCGGCGTCTCGCTGAGCGGCGGTATCGGCATGATTCGCCATGTGATCGCGGGTGTGCTGATTCTGGCGATCATCGAGAATGCGATGAACCTCAAGAACATCGACACCTTCTACCAGTACGTCATTCGCGGCACCATTCTGTTGCTGGCGGTGATTATCGACAGGCTGAAGCGCCGCTGAATGTATAGCGAATTCATTCGCGAAACGAAATTCGGCAACATACCTGTGCCGGATATGCGGATTTTCGCGAATGAATTCGCTCCCACTTCATAAGTGAGTTCTAGAAACAGGTTGGCTCGCTGACATGAATTAAATAGAATGATTCTCATTTTAAGTTGCTGTCGTGGATGGCCTTCGAATGAGTGATGCAGCAGGGTCATCGCCTGGCCTGGACAACTTCTATCGTGATCACCGTAGCTGGCTGGAAAACTGGCTACGGTGCCGCTTGGGCAATGCGTGGGATGCCGCCGATCTCAGTCAGGATACGTTCTTGCGGATCATGGCCACCTGGCAGAGCGAACCCTTGGCTAACCTGCGTGAGCCGCGTGCCTATCTGGTGACCGTGGGCAAGCGGCTGCTGATCAATCATTACAAGCGGCGCAGCCTTGAACAGGCTTATATGGAGGCTTTGGCGACATTGCCCGAAGAGGCCGTTCCATCTCCCGAGCAGCGCTGGATCCTGTTGCAGACTCTGCAGGCACTGGATGAGTTACTCGACGACTTGCCGGTGGTGGTGCGTCGGGCGTTTCTCTGGTCGCAGCTTGAAGGTCTGGGTTATGCGCAGATCGCACTCAGGCTGAAGGTGTCCGAACGTACCGTGAAACGCTACATGGCACAGGCCTATGCACATTGCCTGATGGCCGAGCTATGAGTGACATGGCGCGTGATGAGCAGGCCCGGCAAGTGGCGCATGCTGCTGCCTACTGGCTGGCGTTGCTGGAGTCCGGGACTGCCAGTGCCCAGGAGCACGAACAATTGCAGCGCTGGCGCGAGCAATGCCCAAGCCATGAGCAGGTTTGGCAGCGGGCACAAGGCTTGCGCCAACGTTTCTCCGAACTGCCGCCCGAACTGGCCATGGCCAGCCTCGATCGGGCAGACCTCAAGCGAAGCGAGCCGACGCGCCGGGCGATTCTCAAGCGTGCGCTGGTTATTGCGGCGCTGATTCCCGGCGGCTGGATCGTCAGCAGTCAGTTGCCCGTCAGGGCCTGGCGCGCCGATCTGCGCACTGCAACCGGCGAGCGCAAGACCTTGCGCCTGCCCGATGGCAGTCAGCTGCAACTTAATACCGCCAGTGCCGTGGATCTCGACTTCCTGGACGGCAGGCGCCAGTTATTGTTGATCGAAGGGGAGATTGCCTTGACCATGGCCGGCAATGTGCCAGCCGTGAGCATCAACACCCGCATGGGCCATATCATCGCCAACGGTGCCGAACTGTGTATTCGACAGGACGAGCACCGTTGCCGGGTTTCGGTGGCGAGCGGCAGTGTCGATCTGCTGTCCAGACAAGGCGCGACCTTGCGTCTCAAGGGGGGCGAACGGGCAGCCCTGACTGCTCAAGGTGTTACTGCGGTCGAACGCTTCGACGCCCGCCAACCGGACTGGCGCCAGGGCGTGTTGACCGTAGAAAATCGCCCGCTGGGGAGTTTCCTGACCGAACTCAACCGCTATCGCCCCGGCATTCTGCGCTGGGAACCCGAGCTGGAGGCCTTGAGGGTGACCGGCTCGTTCCGGCTGGACGATACCGATCGCATTCTGGATTTGCTGGTTGCAAGCCTGCCTGTACAGGTGCATTCGCGGACACGGTACTGGATCACCCTGGGGCCTCGAAATATTTCTGCCTGACGTGTCCCTTTTTTTTCCGTCGCTTGTCATCTCTCTCAAGTGAACACAAAAGAGAGTGCTCCAATGCCCGTAGTTTTCTTGCGTCGCCTGCGTCTTGCCCGTTTTGGCATGGCTCCGTTGCTGCATATGAGTTGCCAGGCCAGCGTGGTGATCGGTCTTGGCGTCGCGCCGGTATTCGTGGCTTCGGTCCAGGCCGAGGAGTCTGTGCGGCGCAGTTATCAGATTCCGGCTGGCAGCCTGAGTGCCGCCTTGACCCGCTTTGCTGCGCTGTCTGGCGTCAGCCTTTCCGTAGACCCGGCACTGGTGGCTGGTCGCAACAGCAGGGGGCTGGATGGCGAATACCCTGTCGATGAGGGCTTCACGCTTTTGCTGCAAGGCTCCGGACTGCAATTGCAACCGCTCGGCAATCAGTCCTATACGCTGGTGCCTGCACCTGTCGCAGAAAACGGCTCGATGGTCTTGCCCAATACTTCCATCGACGGTAGTCGGCTGGACGGGCAGGGTGACGTTTACGCCGGTGGCCAGGTAGCCCGCAGTGGTTCCCAGGGCATGCTGGGTGACCGTGACTTCATGGAGACGCCGTTCAATCAGACGTCCTATACCAGCACCGCGATCAAGAACCAGCAGGCTCGTACCCTTGGGGATGTGGTAGCCAGCGACCCGTCGGTGCGTACCACCAACCCGGCAGGCGGACGTTTCGAGCAGTTCTCCATCCGTGGTTTCAGCCTGTTCAACAGCGATGTGTCGTTTGGCGGGCTGTATGGCGTGCTGCCGACGTACTCCATCGACATGGAGATGGTCGAGCGGGTCGATATCCTCAAAGGGCCCGGCGCGTTATTGGGTGGCATCGTTCCGCGCGGCAGTGTAGGCGGCAATATCAATATCGAGCCCAAGCGCGCCGGCAGCGAGCCGTTGACCGAGTTCACCGGCAGTTTTGCCTCTGCGGGGCAATTCGGCGGGCATGTGGATATCGGGCGCCGTTTTGGCGATAACCAACGCTTCGGTGTGCGTTACAACGGGGTGCGGCAATCGGGCGATACCGAATGGGATCACCAGAAAGTCGAGCGTGAAGCTTCGGTCATCGGGCTGGACTGGCGTGAGGACCGTATGCGCATGTCGCTGGATCTCGGGGAGCAGGAGCGTTATGCCGATGCGCCCATCGAGCGGGTCGAAGTGGCAGCCGGTATTGCCATGCCCAAGGCCAGGGATATTCGTCGCAACATTGCCCAGCCCTGGACTTATTCCCACTCCAAGGACTCCTTCGGCGCATGGCGAGGTGAGTTCGACTTGAGTGATGCGGTGATGGTGTATGCCGCTGCCGGTGCGCGCAAGGGCAACTATGACTTCCTGCGCCACACTGTTCCTGTGACCACCAGCAGCGGCAACTTTACCGTGACGCCGCGTACCTTTCGACGCGACGAGGATGTCAAGACGTTCACGGTCGGTGCGCGTAGCTGGTTCAACACCGGGCCGGTGGGGCATACGCTGAATATCAGCCTCAACCGTTTCGACTTCGAGTTCGATAACGCCGGCGAACGTTACCAGCCTCGCACCAGCAATCTCTATAACCCGGTGGTATTGCCGTATCCGGGTGCGCCAAACCGCTTCGATACCTCGACTCATACCGAGAACCTGTTCACCAGTATTGCGCTGGCCGATACCTTGAGCTTTCTTGACGACCGCGTGCTGTTGACCCTGGGCGCTCGCTTGCAGCGGGTTGAAGTGGACAGCTATTCCAATGGTGCGCTGGGGCAGCGCTACGACGAACGCGCCACTTCTCCCGCCATGGGGCTGGTGATCAAGGCCACCGACTCGATCTCGCTGTATGCCAACTATATGGAAGGCCTTAGCCAGGGCGAGACTGCGCCCACGACTGCCACTAACAGCGACGAAGTGTTTGCACCGTACAAGTCCAGGCAGACGGAAGTCGGCGTGAAGTATGACCATGGCACTTTTGGCACCAGCCTGAGTGTATTCCGCATAGAACAGCCGGCCTACATCACCGATGCCCAAGGCAACTTCAATCCTGATGGCGAACTGCGCAATCAGGGTGTCGAGTTGAATATGTTCGGTGAACCCTTGCCGGGTGTACGGCTGCTGGGTGGCGTCATGTTACTTGACAGTGAGCAGACCAAAACCGCACTGGGCACTTTCGATGGCAATCGCGGTACCGGCTCGCCGGAGGTCAACGCCAATATGGGTGTGGAGTGGGATATCAATCGCCTGCCTGGCCTGACGCTGACCGCCCGTGCCATTCATACGGGATCGCAATATCTGGATGCTGCCAATAACCAGAAAATCGATTCATGGGAGCGTTATGACGTCGGTGGCCGTTATGCTTTCAAACTGGGCGATAACCCGGTCACAGTGCGTGCTTCTGTAGAAAACGTGCTCGATAAAACCTACTGGGCATCGGCGGCAACTTCGTCAGACAGTGCGGCGGGCCTTACATTATCGACACCGAGAACTTATCTGGTGTCGGCGACTGTCGGCTTTTAAGACTGTTGCAGCGGCATTCCGTAGACGATCGAATGCCGCTTCGACCTTATGGGACAAGGTCGGGAGATCAATTCAGTTTTGAGCTCACGTAGATCAAGCGTACTGCCGCAACTGTAATGGCTTCCGCTTCTTCCTTGATATTGTCGACTTGTGACCTGATCGAGGTATTTTCATGGTTTTCGAGTAATCGAGCCATGTGGTAGATATTCTGCGTGACTTCATGCAGGTTTTTATGCAGACGCGATATGACGCGATTCAGGCGCTCGCTCGTGTCATGAATCTCCAGAGTGGGGAGAGGGCGCTCAAGGCTGAAGCCCGTCACTACATAGGTAACATCGATGCCAGCGTCTGAAATACGGGCCAGATAGTCGGCTCTGGGTGAGCGTATGCCGTTCTCGTAATTGCTCTGGGCATTGGTTTCAACACCCCCAATAGCGCCCAGCGTGCTTTGTGACAGCTTGAGTCTTATTCGTTCTCGTTTGAGGCGGGGGCCAATTCCGGGCATTCAGTTGTCCTCTAGAAGCGCCTGCCTGAAGAAGGCTGTGGCAGAATTGTAAGGAGTGTGTAAGGGATTCCATGACCTTACAGACATATCCGGCACGACTGATCAATAAGCAAAAGTCGACATCATTCAGGTAAACAATTGCCGAGGTGAAGATAGCTGCACAGCGATGCTGTATTTGATCGGGAGTGTAATGGCCTATTGGGTGCTTTTGATACTGTTTTATACTTATTTGCACTTATATATATAAGTTTTTCGGTGGGTTTTCCGTCTTTCTTATGCAACCAATAAAGCCTGCACAATAGAAAAGGCCCCTGTTACGGGGCCTTTGAGTCGGTTTTCAGAGGCATCGTGAGGAAGGATTCTGTGCCCAGCCCTGTGAGGTGCCGGCAATTTCCTGTGCGAGTTTCGAGACGGCCTGCTGGTGAGCCAGGATCAGGTTTTCCATACCCAATCCAGCCTGTTCGCGGATCACGCTGCTGCAGGTCAGGTTGAGGCGCTTGTTGCCTGCCGTTGCACCTGTGTTGCGCAGGCTCAGACTCCAGACCACATCAATCAGTGCGTACTGGCCAGGGACCGACTCGAAGCGTCTGACATCGGTGCGTAATGAAAGCACTGGCTGCCCGCTGTCCTTTGGCAGTCCCGCCATGTCGCGGCTACCGAAGCGGCGTTCCAGCTGGGCGGTCAGCGCATCGTGAAACTCGTCGCCCAGTGGCGAACCCCAGCGTTCGGTATCCAGAATCGCCAGGCTGCCATCGCCCTGACGCACCACCAGCGGTGGCTGGTCAACCTGGACGGGCATCAGCACCGGCAGCATCTCGAACTGGAACGGCGCAGGCTGCGCACTGGGCACGGTGGCCGAGTTCATGGGGGCGATCAGCGTGTAGTAACGGGTCGGCGTCGATGAGCAGGCACTCAGGCCCAGCGCAGCAGCCAATACCATCAGTTTCAGGCGCAAGGTCATTGTTTTGGCTCCAGATCGATTGCACGGGATGAAGACGGCGCTTTGTATGAACCCGGCGCAGCATCACCGGTGCGGCCGCGAATCAGCGATTCAGGGTGACGGCTGAGGAAGTCGGTCAGTACACGTACCGAGCGGGCAGTGCGCTGCACTTCTTCCATGGCCTGGGTCAGTTGCTGGCGACCCGGAGAGTCTTCACCCAATGTCTCGTTGGCGCTGCTCAGGGTTTTTTCTGCCTGCTGCAACGTGCCGCGCATTTGCGGCAAGACACTGCCGTTGACCTGCTTGAGGGTTTTCTGCAGCTCGATCAGGTTGCCATTGAGGTTGCTGGCCAGTTCATCGATCGGCACTTTGCTGAGCTTGTCGACGAAGGCTTGCAGTTGCTCCTGCAACTTGTCGAAGTTACCCGGTACGGTGGGAATCTCCAGGGGCCTGGCCTTGGGGTTGAATGTCACCTTGGGTGCCTTGGGGTCGAACTCCATCGCAATGTACAACTGGCCGGTCAGCAGGTTGCCGGTGCGAGCCTGGGCACGCAGTCCGTTATTGACGAAGGCATTGAGGATTCTTGCCGATTGCTCGTCTTCGTTGCCGCGACCACCCAGCTGCCGCAGCTTGGACTCGGCCGCTCCCAGGCGGTTGGGGTAGATGACGGCGCCGACAATGCTCGGGAATGTCCCGGTTGCAGGGTCGTAATCCAGATCCACCGAAACCACCTTGCCAATGTTCACACCCAGAAAGTCCACCGGGGAATTGACTGCAAGCCCGCGCAGCGACTGGTTGAAGCGCATGCGTATATAGCGCGGCTCACCGTCCGGCGGTGCCAGGGCAGTGGCCTGGTCATCGAATATCTTGAACTCGGCGTTTTCGTCGGCTGGCTTGGATTCCGGGCTCCAGTTCGGTTCGCGGAATGCGATGCCACCGGAAAGGATCGAGGTCAGTGACTGGGTATTGATTTTCAGGCCCGCAGTGCCGACGGTCACGTCCACGCCGCTGGCATTCCAGAATCGCGTGTCAGTGGTGATGTACTGGTCGTTCGGAGAGTTGATGAAAATCTGGACATCGACACCTTTGCCATCCCTGGACAGCTCATAGGCCACTACCTGACCAACCTGAATGCGGCGGTAATAGACCGGTGAGCCGATATCCAGCGAGCCCAGATCGTCGGTGTGCAGGGTAAAGCGCTTGCCTTTCTCGCCGAAGGTCACCGGAGGCGGTGTCTCAAGGCCGGTAAAGTCGCTTTTGGTTTCCTGCGAGTTACCCGCGTCGGCACCAATGAATGCGCCCGACAGCAAGGTGTCGACCCCCGACACGCCATGGGCGCCGATGCGCGGCCGCACGACCCAGAACTGGCTGTCCACCCGGGTGAAAGGCGTTGCAGTGTTGTTGAGGTCGACGGACGCCAGCACGTGGGTGCGGTCTTCGCTCAGGGTGATGGAAGTCACCATGCCGATCACCACGTTCTTGTACTTGACCTGGGTCTTGTTGGCCTCAAGGCCTTCAGCCGTCTGGAAGCTGATGGTGATGCGCGGGCCTATGTTCATCCAGTCGTGAAAGGCCATGGACAGGCCTATGAGCCCTGCCACGATCGGCACCAGCCAGATAAGCGAAACACGCATTCGACGACGTTTGACTTCAGGACGAAGTAACGGCGAAGGGGGGACGTTATTGTCAGACATCTTCAACCTCTGCATCCCAGATAAGCCGGGGATCGAAACTCATGGCGGCGAACATCGTCATCACCACTACCAGACCAAAAAACAGAATGCCGATCATCGGCTCGATGGTGCTCAGCTCACGGAACTGTACAAGAGAGGCGACCAGGGCGACGACCAGCACATCGAGCATCGACCAATAGCCGATCAGTTCAATGAACCGATAAAGCCGCGCACGCTCAAGCATGGCCCAGCGACTGCGCCGCTGGCAGGTGATCAAGAGCATGCCCAGGACCAGAAACTTCACACAAGGCACCACGACGCTGGCGATGAAAATAAGCAGGGCAATATCCCATGAGCCACTTTTGAAGAACTCCACCACGCCACTCATGATGGTGTTCTGGCTGCTGTTGCCCAGCAGAGTGGTGTACATCACAGGCAGCACATTGGCCGGGACGTAGAAAATCAGGCCTGCGATCAGGAACGCCCAGGTGCGGGCAATGCTGTTTGGTTTGCGTCGATGCACGGGCGAGTCGCAGCGCGGGCACTGATGGGCTTCTTGCGGGCAGGCATAGCCGCAGGTATGACACAGGCACAAATTCTGTTCATGGGCGAAGGGAATGCCGTTCATCCTGGCTGGACTCCCAGTTCATCCCACAGGCGGCGGATATCCTTGTTGGCGATCAGCAGGATCAGCACCATCAGCATCGCCATGGCCCACAGGCCAAGGCCGGGATGAACATCGAGCATCCCCGAGAGCTTGATGATGGCCACCAGAATACCGAGCATGCACACTTCCAGCATGCTCCAGGGGCGCAAATGTTCCAGTGCGCGCATGCAGGCCTTGAAGCCAGGGGCAATGACCCCGTTATGAGCGTGCAGCAGCAGCCAGAACAGCAGGGCGATCTGCAACAGAGGTGCAAGGATGATCGACAGGCCTGCCACCAGTGCAATGATCGTGATGCGCCCCTGGGCAAGAGCTTCCACCGATTCCCATAAGGTCACTTCGTTGGTCAGGCCCTTCATGCTGATGCTGATCACCGGAAAGAAGTTGGCGAACATGAACAGCAGGGCGGCGGCAACGGTCAGGGCCAGCAATTGCTCGATGGTCAGGCGATGGCCGCGGCCCAGCAATGCCTTGCAACGCAGGCAATGTGCCGACTCGCCTGCCTTGAGGGGCTGGGCTTCATACAGCGAGTCACAGTGCTCGCAGATAATCAGGTCCGACAGAGGTTTCATGGAATGCACAGTGGTCATCGACGCCGTTGATGCAGGATTTGCCGGGTTGAAAAAAACGAGGACGGGAAGATACCTCGTTAATGGCATTACGGCATGTTTTTCTGTGTAAACAGCTGTTCTTTTATAAACAGCCAAGGTGAACCATTGACCTCATGTATCGGTTGTCGTTCCCATGTCATTGCGCCATTAGTTTGTAACGCTGTTGTCATCTGGAAGACAGCGTGGAGAAACATTTCATTACATGATGGCAAGTTACGCCCGGCTTCATGCACAGCCAGCCCTGTAGCGGCGAACAGGGCGTCGAGAGGTGCAAGACCACCCTGCGTCACCTCGACACAGCGCCTCAAACCCGAAGGCAGTAATGCTAGACTCGCGCCACTTCAGACGAGGAGCAGACTTACGTGCGCAAGACGGTAATGATTATGGCAGCGCTGACGTTGGTGCTGGCCGGATGCGATGCAGGAAACTCTCGGCCATCGGCCCGCGACAAGGCCGAGCCGACAGCTCAGGCTCCACAGGTGTCGACTCCGCAGTGGTTCATTCAGATGAACTCCAAAGAGGCGGTCAGCGATATCAGTGCCTGGTTGCTCGAACGTAGCTATGCGCCGGTAGTGGTCACCATCGACGGCAAGCAGCAGTTGTTGATTGGTCCGTTCCAGAGCCCCGAGCAGGCAGAAGAGCAGCGAGTCGGCCTGTTGGCCAAGGTTGCCAAGTCTCACCGGTTGGCTGCGCCGGTTGTCATCGAGCGTAATCAGTAATGCGTTGAGCCAGCGCGACCCGTATTGACGGGCCGCGCTGGTGTGAATCAGCGACGTCCCAGCAACAGCCCTACCACCAGACCGAATCCGGCAGAAATGGTCACGGTCTGCCATGGATGCCCGCCAATATAGGTTTCAGTCGCTTCGACCACAGGCTTTGTGCGATCACGCACGCTGGAAACCGATTCCAGTGCCTGTTTGAGCTTCAGGCTCAATTGGGCGCGCAGGGTTTCCGCTTCTTCGCCTACCAGTGCAGCGCTGTCCTTGAGCAGTTTGTCTGATTCTTCGATCAGAGCCTGCAATTCGCTGAATGCCTGATCCTTGATCTGATCGGCAGTACTTTGCGCAGCGTTTTTACGAGCCATGATGTTTTCCTTTCAGTTGATGGCAGTGTTCCTCAATGGAGTCCTCAGTGTTGCGGAAAGTTGCAATTGCACAAGTCATCATTCGCGAAGGGCACGGTACACCCCATAAAAGATTCACTGCCTGGTATGCCGCCTCGCGAATGAATTCGCTCCTGCACAGCCTTCACGCTGCAAAAACTGTAGGAGCGAATTCATTCGCGAAGGACCAGGGTGTAAGATGCAGCCGTTTTTAGTCGTAGGTAGTAGGTGAACGCTATGAGTTTCAATCTGGCCAACCGGTCTCTCCCCGAACGCGCTGCCATTGAGGATGAGAAGTCCCGTTTGTTCGAACTCTGGCAGAGCAACCTGGGCAAGGCCAAAGGTGAAGCGGCTCGCCTGATGGGTGAAAGATCCAAGCGCAAGGGAAAGTGGTCGGAATGGGTTCGTTCTGAACTGGATGCCATGAGCCCGCCGGAATACGCCAACATGGTCCGCAGTGAAGTGAATCGCCTCATGGCGGCAGCCAAGTAAATTCAGAACAGCTCGATGATTGCCTCGCGTACGGCATCGACAGCCGGATCGGGCAGGGTGCCGGTACGCCAGCCAAGCTCTATCGGATAGCGCGGCATCGTCAGCGGGCAAGGCAACAAGGCAAGGTCGGTCAGTTGCGCAATTGCCTGTGCTGCGTGAGTGGGAATGGTGGACAGTGCCTGTGTGCCCTTGAGCAGATAAGGCAATGCCGCAAAATGCGTGGTCGATGCACACACTCGGCGGTCAAGGCCCATGCTGGCCAGCCGTTCATCAACCATGCCGATCAGCCCGCCGGATGAAATCAGAATCTGTTCGCGCTCGATGAACTCCTCGATGCTCAGGGTCGTCTGGCCGGGCCTCAGGCTGGCCGGGTCCACCAGACACGAATAATCGCCTTCACCCAATACCCGCCGGGTCAGCAAGCGGTTGGCAAACCCGCCAGAGGCAATCGCCAGATCGATAGTGCGCTCCAGCAGGGCGGCTGCGACGATCTGGCTGTGGGTCTGACGGAAAATCAGGCGCAGCCCGGGCGCGCGAATCCGGATTGCAGCCATCAGTCGTTTGCCCAATGCCATTTCAAAGTCATCCGACAGGCCTGTCACCACGGAACGTCCTTCGTAGTGGCCGGGCACCGGCGCAACCATGGCAAGGCTCTGCCGGCATTTGTTCAGGGCGTCGGTGACCACCGGTTTGAGCTGATCTGCCCGCAAGGTCGGCGCCAGGCCTCGCCCGGTGCGGACGAACAACTGATCGCCATATAACTCCCGCAGACGGCGCAAGGCCGCGCTGATGGCCGATTGCGTCACGCCCAGGCGCAGTGCTGCCCGACTGGCGCTGGACTCATCGTGCAGGGCTTCGAAGACCTTGAGCAGATTGAGATCGATGGTGCTGATATTCATGCTGTTCATATCATTAAGCATTGAGATGGGGTTTATCAATGTTGGGCGGCCAGCCGAGAATTGGCAACATCAATAGCCAGAGGAGTCTCGCCATGTTCAAGTCCATCGTTGCAGCCCTACAGATCGGCGCATTGCCGGGTGGCAAGTCAGACACCCTGGAACTGATTCTTTCCTACGAGCAGGCCATCATCGA
The DNA here is from genome assembly GCF_030580745.1 of Pseudomonas serbiensis. Taxonomy (NCBI): domain Bacteria; kingdom Pseudomonadati; phylum Pseudomonadota; class Gammaproteobacteria; order Pseudomonadales; family Pseudomonadaceae; genus Pseudomonas; species Pseudomonas serbiensis. Next base: position 279,995 of record NZ_JAUQOO010000005.1, on the reverse strand, counting down.
ATCCGGCGCCCGTGTCGTGGTCATGCCCGAGGCACTTCTGGGCGGTTATCCCAAGGGGGAAACCTTCGGTACTCAACTGGGTTACCGCCTGCCGCAAGGGCGTGAAGCATTTGCGCGCTATTTCGAGAACGCCATCGATGTGCCGGGCGATGAAACCCGGGCACTTGCGCAGATGTCGGCGCGTACGGGAGCGAGTCTGGTATTGGGCGTGATCGAGCGCTCCGGCAGCAGCCTGTATTGCACGGCACTGCTTTTCGAGCCCGAAGGCGGCTTGGTCGCCAGGCATCGCAAGCTGATGCCGACCGGGACCGAGCGGCTTATCTGGAGCAAGGGCGATGGCTCGACCCTGCCAGTGGTGCCGAGCCGTGCCGGTCGCCTGGGGACGGCTATTTGCTGGGAAAACCATATGCCGCTGCTGCGTACCGCCATGTATGCCAAGGGCGTGGATATCTGGTGTGCGCCGACCGTGGATGAGCGGGAGATATGGCAATGCTCGATGCGTCACATCGCCCATGAAGGCCGGATGTTCGTCATCAGTGCCTGCCAGGTGCAGCCATCGCCACAAGCGCTGGGGATCGATGTTGCCAACTGGCCAGCCGATCGCCCGCTGATCAATGGCGGTAGCGTGATTGTCGGGCCGATGGGGGATGTGCTGGCGGGGCCGCTGGTGGGTGAAACCGGGCTGCTGGTGGCTGAAATCGATGTCGATGAACTGGTCAAGGCCCGTTATGACTTCGATGTGGTGGGGCACTATGCGCGGCCTGATGTTTTTGAGCTGGTCGTGGATGAGCGCCCGAAGCCCGGCGTGCGTTTTATCACAGGCTGAGTGTTACCAGTCGCCAGCGGCGGGCTGCGGCAGGCTCAGGGTGCCGCTGTCCCTGAAACGCACGGTGCCAAATACACCGCCCGCCAGCTTGCCGCTCAAGGTGTAGGGCAGGTTGTCCAGGCGTTGGCTTTGCGTCAGGCCAACGGCCTGGCGCAGCGCTGAGAAGGCCGAGATGCTCACCGGTACCACCAGCACGGTTTCAGAGAACCGTCCGATACTGCCTTGCTGGTCACTGACACCGGAGGCCAGCAGCTTGCCATTCACTTCCAGGTCCAGTGCCACACCGTTGTAGTCGATGGCGGTTTCATTGGGGTTCTGTAGGCGCAACTTGACTGCCATGCGCATTTCCAGACCCTGACCGGGCAAGGGTTCGATGCCGACCACATTGATATTGACCGGGTCGCGACCGGCAAACAGCGCACAGCCGCTCAAGGTCAGAATCAACAGGCTGGCGAGCAGGCTGCGCAGTGTGCGTGATGGCATCCGGGGACTCCCCAAAAATGGCGATACTGGCTCAGACCGCAGGCTCTGCAAGAGATTCGCCTGCTGCGACCTTTGCCTCGGAATCTACAAAAGTCGATGATTTCTGCTATTCCAATAACAACAGTACTCTGGAAATCAGCCATGTCCATCGAGAAGACCACCTCTGCCCAAGACCCCGTCGTCATTGTCAGCGCCGCACGTACGCCCATGGGCGGCTTTCAGGGGGATTTGAAAAGCCTTACCGCACCGCAACTGGGTTCGGCGGCCATTCGTGCTGCTGTCGAGCGGGCGGGTATTGATCCGCAGGATATCGAAGAAGTGCTGTTCGGCTGTGTGCTGCCGGCCGGGCTTGGCCAGGCTCCCGCACGTCAGGCGGCTCTGGGTGCGGGCTTGAGCACTTCGGCTTTATGCACAACGGTCAACAAGATGTGCGGCTCCGGCATGCAGACTGCCATTCTGGCTCACGACCTGCTGCTCGCCGGCAGTGTCAGCGTGGCCATCGCTGGCGGCATGGAAAGCATGTCCAACGCACCTTACTTGCTGGATCGTGCGCGCAGTGGCTACCGGATGGGGCATGGGCGGGTGCTGGACCACATGTTTTTCGACGGCCTTGAGGATGCTTATGAACCTGGTCGGTTGATGGGCACCTATGCCGAGGAGTGCGCCCAGTTGAACGGTTTCAGTCGTGAGGCGCAGGATGCCTTTGCCATGGCCTCTCTGACTCGCGCTCAGGAGGCTATCGCCGAAGGCTACTTCGATGCAGAAATCGTTCCTCTGCAAGTGACGGTGGGCAAGGAGCAGAAATGGATTCGTCACGACGAGCAGCCGCCCAAGGCGCGTCTGGAAAAGATTCCCACCTTGAAGCCGGCATTTCGTGAAAACGGAACGGTCACTGCCGCCAATTCCAGTTCCATCTCCGACGGGGCCGCAGCCCTGTTGCTGATGCGTCAATCCGAAGCCAGGAGTCGTGGCCTGACCCCGTTGGCGAAGATTCATGCCCATGCCGCCTTTGCCGACGTTCCCGGCCTGTTTCCTACTGCACCGATAGGGGCGATTACCCGCTTGTTGGCCAAGACCGGCTGGTCGGTGGATGATGTGGACCTGTTCGAGATCAATGAGGCCTTTGCAGTGGTGCCGCTGGTGGCCATGAGTCGTCTCGAACTGCATCACGAGAAGGTCAATATCAGTGGCGGTGCCTGTGCATTGGGGCATCCGGTGGGGGCGTCGGGTGCGCGGATCATCGTCACCTTGCTGGCGGCATTGCGCCGCAAACAGCTCAAGCGCGGTGTGGCTGCAATTTGTATCGGCGGTGGCGAGGCGACTGCTGTGGCGGTTGAATTGATGTAATACGAGGTAGGAACGAGTTCATTCGCGAAGGTATTTCAAACGACCAGTTTCTGTCGGTCCTTTCGCGAATGAATTGGCTCCTACGGAGGAATAACAATGAGTTACGAGACAATTCTAAGAGAGATCAAAGGCCGGGTCGGTTTGATTACCTTGAATCGCCCGCAGGCGCTCAATGCCTTGAATGCTCAACTGATCGATGAGCTGAATGACGTTCTGGACGAGTTTGAACGCAGTCCGGATATCGGCTGCATCGTGCTTACCGGCTCCAGCAAGGCTTTTGCTGCCGGTGCTGATATCAAGGAAATGGCCGAACTGACCTATCCGCAGATCTATCTCGATGATCTTTTCGCGCAAAGCGACCGGATTGCGTCGCGGCGCAAGCCGATCATTGCTGCCGTGGCGGGTTTTGCGCTGGGTGGCGGGTGTGAGCTTGCCCTGATGTGCGACTTCATTCTGGCGGCTGAAAACGCCAGATTCGGTCAGCCTGAAATCAATCTGGGCGTGCTGCCCGGTATGGGAGGCACTCAGCGCCTGACTCGTGCAGTGGGCAAGGCCAAGGCCATGGAAATGTGCCTGACCGGTCGTTTGATGGATGCCCGCGAGGCCGAGAGCGCAGGCCTTGTCGCAAGGATTCTGCCAACCGAGAAACTGCTCGACGAAGCATTGGCGGTGGCTGCCGTGATTGCCGATAAATCCCTGCCGGTGGCGATGATGGTCAAGGAAAGCGTCAACCGTGCGTTTGAGGTCAGCCTGACAGAAGGCGTCCGTTTTGAGCGCCGGATCTTTCATGCCGTCTTTGCCAGCGAAGACCAGAAAGAAGGCATGCAGGCTTTCATCGAAAAGCGTGCGGCCAGCTTCAAGGGCCGCTGAGTACAAACGCCTTGCGTTGCTCTTCGGTCCAGTTCTGCTGGACGTAATCCTGCAGCCTGATGCATTGGCCGGGGTGTATCAGGCACAGGCTGCCGGGCGTTTTCCTGTAGTGCGCCGCCAGTTGCTGTAACTGTTCCTGGCTCAGCCCGAGATAGCCCCATTCATTGGTCTTGCCTTCGAACAGAAAGTCCTCGGGTTCGATATGGGCCAGATGTTCCAGGCCGGGTTTGGGCATGCGCACGATGTACCAGGTGCAATTTGCCAGCGGCGCGCCCTGCAGGCCCGGCTTTTGTGTCAGGCGCAGGTCGGTGAGTGTCACTACGCAACTGTCCTGTTGTTCGGGCGGCGAGGCTTTCATGGTTCGCGGGCCGATGATGGAAATGCCTTGCGGGGCTATCTGCAATGCGCCTTGTGCGCCATGCAGGATCAGGTCCTCTCGGGTATCGATGTGCAAGTGTTGCCCGCTACCCAGGCAAATGCTCCCTGCATCAGGGGCCAGGGGTGTGCCGTCGAGCTGGATGCGTGGCTGGGCATTGACCTCGTTGCCCGGTAGCAGGCTACAGATCACGGGTTGGTCCGGGTCATTGTGCAGATGGCGGATCAATACCCTGGCTCCGGCTTGTACCTTGTCGAAACCTGACTCGTCGATCCGGGCAATGCGTGCCATGGGCCAGCGGCGGGTATTGGGCGAGGGCTGTGCAATCGTCTGCCAGTCGAAGCGGATGGGCAGACGACCTTGCTCATCGATTTCGCCAGCCTCCATCAGGGTTGCCGTGTGATAACCGCTGACCATCGGGCGGGCGCGTTTGAGTGGCGGGCGAAAGGGCATGGCCCAGGGTATGACGCGGAAACTATTGCGATACCCGTCATCGAGCGTATTTGCGCAGGAGGACATCGAGGTGTTGACGATGGCGGCGATATCGTGGGGATCGTAGCCCTCCATGAGATGACGCTGCATGCCCGTATGCTCGACCTCGGTCAACAGCCAGTGATCATTGAGCGTCGGCTCGGGATGATCGAGCACTTGCATGACCTGACCGCTGCACAATGCAGGTTGATCGCTGCATCCCGTGATGTGCCGTCGTTCGCAACGCAGGCGCTCCAGCCTGCGGGCGCTGCGCTGCCGCTGAAAGGCTTCGTCATGGTCCATGGGGCGAGAGGCGATGGACTCCTCGAAGGGCTGGTTGATGCCGTGGCTCTTCTCGATCTCGATGTGTTGCGATGCAGCAAGCGCAATCGCTCCATCCCGGTGTGCGCTGTGGCTGCTGTAACCGGGGAAGATCGACAGGCATTCGGTCAGATGAGTAATGGCAGGCCTTGCAGAGGCCTGCTCATCATGCGCCCTGAACCGCATCGGCTGTGGTTGCTCTGGAAAGCGGGCCGGATCGTCGGAGAACACCAGCCGATGGCCTGTAATACTGTGCTCGAAGCGAAAGTGAATACCTTCTTCTTCGCACAAGCGTTGCAGCAGGTGCAGATCGCTTTCATCGTATTGCACGCACAAGGGACGGGCCGGATACAGGCCGATGGTTTCAAAACGCCAGGCATCTTCTTCAATGCCATGCTGCTCAAGGAGCCGGGCAATCAACTGGAGAGCGCTGAGGTCCTGATAGGCGCGCCGCTGCTGGCGTTGAGCAAGCATCTGCAAGCGTGGCATCAGGCTGACCCGGTAATGACTCAGGCAAGTGCCAGCATATGGCTGGCTGGCGTGGAATATCTGGCCATGTACGCCTTCTTGCTGCGGTCCGAAACTCAGGAAGGCGTCACGTTTCAAGAGGCTGGCGAAATCCAGGTGCGGGTCGCTACAGATCAGGTCTATGTCGAAACGATACACTTCGTTCAAGGCGTCCAGGCCGGTAAAGCTGATGACATGCAGATCCATCTGGCAGTCGGCAATCGCCAGAAATATGGGCATTTGCGGGTCTTCGCACATTCGCTGGCTCTCTCACCATGAAATTCAGGCTGCGAAGGGTACGAAATGCAAAGCCTCAAGGGCATCGTTGCTGGTTTTTTCAGAAAAGGACTACAAGCCAAGGCGTGATCCTGGTAATTGCCAGTACGGAATTCAGAGCCACGCAGAGCTGTCGTTCGATCAATGACGCATATTCAGGGGTTTCATATGGCGCCATCGCGTATAAAATGCGCCCGGCGTCTCAGGCGCGTCATTATCGGTAACCATTTTTCAGCGCTTTGCCATTCCTGCGGCCTGCTTGCCTGGCAAGCCAGGCGGCAAGGCGCAATCGGATCAAGAGAGCAAACATGGGCGCACAGTGGAAGGTCAAGCATAAAGAAGCGGCAGCCAACGCCAAGGGGCGTGTTTTTGGCAAGCTGTCCAAGGAAATCATGATCGCTGCGCGCGCAGGTGCCGATCCGGATATGAACTCGCGTCTGCGACTGGTGGTCGAGCAGGCGAAAAAGGCCTCCATGCCTCGTGAAACCCTGGAGCGTGCCATCAAGAAAGGCGCGGGCCTGCTGGGCGAAAGCGTCAACTTCGAGCGCCTGACTTACGAAGGCTTTGCCCCGCACCGGGTTCCGGTCATCGTCGAGTGCCTGACCGATAACATCAACCGCACCGTTTCGGAAATCCGCGTGCTGTTCCGCAAGGGGCAACTGGGCGCTGCCGGTTCGGTTTCCTGGGATTTCCTCTATCAGGGCATGATCGAAGCCGTACCGGTTTCGCCGGATGCCGATCCCGATGAAGCCGCCATCGAAGCGGGCGCTCAGGATTGTGAAGCCGGTGAAGAGGGCGCCACCCTGTTCCTGACCGAGCCCACCGACATGGATGCCGTGTGCAAGAAACTGCCCGAGTTCGGTTTTACCGTGCAATCGGCGCAACTGGGCTATCGCCCGAAAAGCACCGTCGACGGTTTGAGCGACGAGCAGATGGCTGAAGTCGAAGCCTTCCTTGAAGCGATCGACAGCCATGACGACGTGCAGAACGTTTATGTAGGTCTGGCAGGCTGATCAGGCTGCGTGGGCTGTTTCAGACAGCCCACGCTTGCAACTGCTGACACACCTCTTGCAGTGCCGGTCGTTTCCCGACTTCGGCGTGCATGCATCGCTCTTGCAGCGCTTGTAAGCGCTCCATGAGCGGCCCGTCCTGCGGCCTTGTATCGCAACGCTCCAGCAATTCCCCCAGCAAGATCCCGAAAGCCCGTGTTTCTATGCGCTCCAGCGCCACGCCCTGCTCGAAGGAGGGGTGGAATGAGGCTGCGCCAAAATCCCCCAGCAAGCTGTCGCCATTGCTGCGCAGCAGAATGTTGTGGGCGTAAAGATCGCCATGGGTAATCCCGCAGGCATGCAGATGCGCTGTGACCGAGGCGATTGAGCCCGCCAGATGCAGCAGCGTGGCGGGCGAGAAGCGAGTCTGGGGCGGGTAGATATCCCGTGTGCAGGACTCCAGGCTAGGCGGCCCCGCAAGATTGGCGAAGTCGGGCGCAATCAGTTGCATCACCAGACCCAGTTGTTCGTCCGGGTGCCCGGTAACCTGGCCCAGGACCTCGATCAGATTCGGGTGACTGCCCGCAGCGATACAGGCCGCCATTTCATTGTGCGGCGATCCGTCACTGGTGACATCGCCCTTGTAGAGCTTGATGGCCACCGGCTCGTTGCCATTTTCGTTCTGCCACGCACCTTGCTGGATAACTCCGGAGGCTCCTTCACCCAGACGTTGCTGAATGCTCAGTTGTGGCCATGGAATCTGTCGGATGGATTGCTCTTCGCGTGCAGGGCACAGCGGATTGCCTGCGTAAGCCAGCCAGGCAAGAGCGGGCAGGCGAAGCAACCAGTCTGGCAGTTCCACAAGCTGGTTGGCGGCAATGCGGATCAGTTCCAGTTGGTGGCAATTGGCAAGGCTGGCAGGCAGGCTGCGCAGTTGATTACCCGCCAGCATCAGTTTTTGCAGCTCAGGCCGCTGCCCCAGTTCCTCCGGGAGCGACGGAATCCGGTTGTCAGTGAGAATCAGCCAGCGCAGGCGCGGCGGCAGTGCCTTGGCCGGAACATGGCCGATCCGGTTGGCCTTGAAACCGACGATGCGCAACTGCTGGCACTGACCAATGCACTCCGGCAACTCGGTGAACGGGTTGTCGGATGCGAACAGTACTTGCAGGTGCTTGAGCCGGCTCAGGTCATCGGGCAGGCGATCAAGGGCATTGCCGCTGAGATTGAGCACTTGCAGCGAGTCGGCCAGATCGAATATTTCCGGTGGAAACTCGGTGAGGCCACAGGACAGATCGAGTCGTGTGATGCCCGCCAGCTTGCCGGAACGTAGGTCTTCAAGGGTATGCATAGGTAATTTTCAGTCACATGCGTAGGAGCGAATTCATTCGCGAAAGCGGCATGAAGTGCACATTTTCGCGAATGAATTCGCTCCTACCGAGTTGTGTGGTCAGCGCAAGGTCGGCGCAATTTCTGCGGTCACGGTCAGCACATCCCTGGCCAACTGGCCGGAACGCTTGCCTGACCAGCCTGTATTGGCATCCGGGGCGTTGTCGTTATCCTTGAACGGCATCTCCAGGGTCAGGGACAAGCATTTGAAGCGTTCTCCAACGCTGTTGCATGCCAGAGTCATATTGGCCTGGCCGGGTGCGCTGCGGGGGTAGCCGTACCGTGTCTGAAAGTCGACGGTGATTTCACTGAGGCGGCGACGGAAATGTTCTTCCAGTTGCTGTTGTTGTGGGGTGTAGCCCGGATTGCCTTCGCAGGCGGCAGTGAAGACGTAAGGAATTTCTTCATCGCCATGGACATCGATGAACATGTCCACGCCATATTTTTCCATCTGCTGGCGGATGAAAAAGACTTCCGGACTTTTTTCTGCGGTGCTGTTCTGCCAGGCGCGGTTCAGATCGTTGCCCTGCGCGTTGGTGCGCAAGTGGCCATGAAATGCGCCGTCCGGGTTCACGTTTGGCACCAGATACAGATCCGCGCTGTCCAGCAGTTGCTTGATGACCGGATCGTCCTGTTCTTGCAGGCGTCCGATCAGGCCCTCCATGAACCACTCGGCCATGTGTTCGCCAGGATGTTGCTGGGCAATCATCCATACCTTGCGCTTGCCTTCATCGCCATTGCCATGGCGCAGAAGTTGAATGTCCCGGCCTTCGACACTTTTGCCGGTCGCCAGCAGGCGGGCGCCTGCCTTTTCCAGCGCCTGCTCGATCAGCCAGTCATGGCGCTCGCGGCTATAGGGCTCGAAATAGGCAAACCAGATTTGCGGCGCGGTGGGCGAAATACTGAAGTTCAGAGCCTTGCCATCGAAGCTGGAAGGGACGCGAAACCAGGTCTTGTGATCGTAGGAGGCCACGGCGTTATAGCCGCTCCAGGCACGATTGAAGGTGGACCCGCTGGCGTTGGTCAGGCTGAAGCCGTGTGGCTGGCCGACATTCAGGCCCTCGACCTTGAAGTGGAACCACTGGAAATGGGCGCTTTGGGTGTCAGGCGCAATTGCCAGTTCGATCCGGGCCGGATTGCTGGCATCGATGACTTGAATATTGCCGCTGTCGAAGTCGGCACGGATGGTGAGGGCCACGGTGTATTCCTGTGTGCGTAAGGCCCGTACTTTACACCGTTCGATAGCTTCTATGACGAGTTGAATGCTATCGGCGGCTCAGGAAAACGCTTCGGCCGTCATCACCAGGCCGCATACGAATGCGGTGAACAGACACCATCCCAGATACGCGCGGCGTTTGCGGCGATGCCAGCCTGAACTGCCGAGCAGGGCGGCGGGTGCTTGCAGGCGACGCCACAGGCGTTCGCTGGTCTGGAAGGCCGCAAGGTGTGCCGGATCGGCATCCAGCCAGTGGCGGAACTCGATGCGCTGGCTGGCAGTGGTGGCCGGGCTTTGCAGGTGAACATACCAGCGGTTGGCCTGCTCCTGAGCCAGGTCGCCGGGGAAGTCTGCCGGGCTGTCGTCATGTTTGTGAGCATGTTGCAGCACCCGGAACATGGCGCGCTCGACCTTTTCCAGATCGATTTCCAGAAAAGCGGCGATCTCGACGTAGGAAATGCCATCAAGGCGGCTGAGCAGGAATATCCGTTGGCGGCGGCGCGAGAGTTTGCCCAGGCTGCGGCTCAGCTCGGCGGCATGCGGGGCTACGGGAACATCGGGCTGCCGTGTGGGCAGATGCAATAGAGGCGAGAGCTGGCTACTCATGATGTATCGCTCGCTGATCTTCCATGGAAATCATCCTTGTGAGGTGAGGGGTGTCATCCGTGACTGGTGGTCAGATTAGTGAATACGAGAATCATTCTCAAGTGAAAAGTGACAACAATTACTATTTTTAATGAAAGTTGGAGCTAAAATTTATGACCCCGTTCGATATTGTTTTGCTATGATCCGCGCCATTCAGATACATAAAGACTTCATTAGCCTGAAGCAGCGAAAAAAAACCAAAAAAAGACCCGGCAAAAAGCCGGGTCAAAAACCGTGATTAGCCTGATGAGGAGATAATCCGGGAGTCGACCTAAGACTCCTGGGTTATCCGCCAGTCTCGCGACCAGCTGATGCAATAATAATCATTATCATTTGCAAGTCAAATGTTTTTCCTGCATCCATTGAAATAAATAATCCTGCCGTTATTCCGGTTTCCGATCCGGGCGATAGCCTTGTGGGCAAGCGCGTCCCTACGAATCCTGCATTTCCACCAGCAACGCTCCTTCACCGACCATTTCTCCTTCACGGCAGTGCAGGGCGCTAATGACTCCTGCCTGCGCTGCACGGATGCTGTGCTCCATTTTCATTGCCTCAAGTACCACCAGTTGTTCGCCTGCCTCAACCGCTTGGCCTTCCTCGACCAGTATCCGCACGATGCTGCCGTTCATGGGGGCGGTAAAGCCGCCTTGCTGGGTGTGGCTGGCGTTGACGGCGGCGATGGGGTCCATGCGCCTGATGGCGTGTACTTCGCCTTGCCATTTGAGGTAAAGCGTATCGCCCTGGCGGATTGCCAGATGCTGATGACGGACACCGTTGCACTCGACGATCAACCGGTCTGCGGCCCATGTCATCAGCGTTTCGCTGCTGTGGCGTAGCTGGACAACCTTGGTCCGGGCTTTGCACTGCAAATGCAGGTCGATCTGCCTGGGCAGCCCAAGTCGCAAGCCCGTGGTTGCAGACCATGGCGAGCAAGGCTCTGCCGCACAAATCCGTGAAGGCTCACTCTGGATGAAGGCTTCGGCAGCGGCCTGCCAGAACTCGTCGGCCAGCTCATCGACTGACGGCAGCAATTGTTCCTGATAGCGCGGGATAAAGCCGGTATCAAGCTCGGTGGCGGCAAAGGCCGGATGGCCAATGATGCGTTGCAAAAAGGTCAGGTTGGTTTTCACGCCGCCCACCGCAAACTCATCGAGCATGGTCAGCAGGCGCAGGCGTGCTTCTTCCCGGTTCTCGCCCCAGGCAATCAGTTTGCCCAGCATGGGGTCATAGAACGGCGAGATGCTATCGCCTTCGCTCACGCCGCTGTCGATACGCTGGCCGTGGCGGGGAAGAGGTTCACGATAAAGGTTGAGGGTGCCGGTTGCGGGCAGAAAATCGTTTTCCGGATCTTCAGCATACAGGCGCACTTCGATGGCGTGCCCGTTCAGTGGGACTTGTTCCTGGGTGAGTGGCAGTGTTTCGCCACGAGCGACGCGGATCTGCCACTGCACCAGGTCAAGCCCGGTGATGAACTCGGTGACCGGATGCTCGACCTGCAAGCGGGTGTTCATCTCCATGAAGAAGAACTCGCCCCGTGAGTCCAGCAGAAACTCCACGGTGCCTGCGCCCACATAGTCAATGGCTTGGGCTGCCCGAACGGCGGCTTCACCCATGGTCTGACGCAATTGCGGGCTCAGACCGGGAGCCGGTGCTTCTTCGACGACTTTCTGGTGGCGACGCTGTATCGAGCAGTCGCGTTCGTTGAGATAGAGACAATGGCCATGCTGGTCGGCAAAAACCTGAATCTCGATATGACGCGGCCTGAGCAGGTACTTTTCCACCAGCATCCGCGAGTCGCCAAACGAGGATTGAGCTTCACGTTGCGCCGAAGCCAGTGCCTCGGCCAGCTCACTGGCTTTCTCGACAACTTTCATGCCCTTGCCGCCGCCCCCTGCGGTGGCCTTGAGCAGCACGGGATAGCCGATCCGCTCGGCAGCAGCGCGGAAGGTGTCCAGATCCTGGGCGGCACCATGATAGCCGGGCACCAGCGGGACGCCGGCAGCTTCCATCAAGGATTTGGCGGCGGACTTGCTGCCCATGGCCTCGATGGCTGAAGCGGGTGGGCCAATGAAGATCAGCCCGGCGTTTTCAACGGCGCGGGCAAATTCGGCGCTTTCGGACAGAAAGCCATAACCCGGATGAATTGCCTGGGCACCGCTGGATCGGGCGGCGGCGATCAGTTTTTCGATTTGCAGGTAGCTTTCTGCTGCCTTGCTCCCGCCAAGGTCCACCCGAATGTCCGCTTCACGGCTATGACGTGCTTCCCGGTCGATGGCGCTGTGGACTGCGACAGTGGTCAGCCCCAATTGTTTGGCGGTGCGCATGATGCGGCAGGTGATTTCGCCCCGGTTGGCAACCAGCAGCGTGGTCAGAACAGGCTTGGCCGGGGCATTCATGATTGCGAGTCCTTCTGTTTGTCTGCAGGTGTCTGCCAATAGGGTTGGCGTTTTTCCAGAAAGGCCCGCAGACCTTCCTGGCCTTCGGCACTGGTGCGAATCCTGGCAATGGCGCTTTCGCAGTAACGGCGCAGGGATGGCGTCAGTTCGCCGCTGCCGACTTCGCGCAGCAAATCTTTGCTGGCGCGCATGGCGTGGGGGCTGTTGAGCAGCAGATTGTTGATCCAGCGCTGGGTTTCGCCCTCCAGTTCCGCTAGCGGGTAACACTCGGCAAGCAGGCCGATCTCTCGTGCGCGCAAGCCATCGAAACGCTCGGCGGTAAGGGCGTAACGCCGCGCTGCACGCTCGCCGATGGCCTTGACCACGAACGGACTGATGACCGCAGGAGCCAGGCCGATCCGTACTTCTGACAGGCAGAACTGCGCCTCTTGCGCGCCAATCGCCAGATCGCAGCAACTGATCAGGCCCAGTGCGCCGCCAAATGCCGCGCCCTGGACCACGGCCAGCGTGGGGATTTTCAGTTTGGCCAGGTTGTACATCAGTTCGGCCAGTTCCCGGGCATCGTCCAGATTGGTGTTGTAGTCCAGATCCGCTGCCTGTTGCATCCAGCTCAGGTCGGCACCCGCGCTGAAATGTTTGCCATGGCCGCGAATCAGCAGGAAACGCAGGCTGGCATTGGCCTGCACCTCATCCAGGGCCAGGATCAGTTCGCGAATCATCTGCGCATTGAAGGCGTTGTGCTTTTCCGGGCGATTGAGCCAGAGAGTGGCAAAGCCGCGTGGGTCGTCGATCAGGGTCACGGTGGTGAAGGGCGTCATGGTCTATCCCCTGGTTACATGCGAAACAGGCCGAAAGTAGTGGGTTCGATGGGCGCGTTGAGCGAGGCCGAAAGCGCCAGGGCCAGAATGTCGCGGGTCTGGGCCGGGTCGATGACGCCGTCGTCCCAGAGGCGGGCGCTGGAGTAGTAAGGGTGCCCCTGATGCTCGTACTGATCGAGGATCGGCTGTTTCAGTTCGGTCTGTTGCTGTTCGCTGAAGGTCTGGCCGCTGCGTTCGGCCTGTTCACGCTTGACCTGCACCAGCACGCCTGCAGCCTGTTCGCCGCCCATTACACCGATCCGGGCGTTGGGCCACATCCACAGGAAGCGCGGGTCATAGGCGCGACCGCACATGCCATAGTTTCCGGCCCCGAAGCTGCCGCCGATGATCACCGTGAACTTGGGTACTCTGGCGCAGGCTACAGCGGTCACCAGTTTGGCGCCGTGCTTGGCAATGCCGCCGCTTTCGTATTTCTGGCCGACCATGAAACCGGTGATGTTTTGCAGGAACAGCAGCGGGATGCCGCGCTGACAGGCCAGCTCGATAAAGTGCGCGCCTTTCTGCGCGGCTTCGGCGAACAGGATGCCGTTATTGGCGAGGATCGCGACAGGATAGCCATGCAGCCGGGCAAAGCCGCAGACCAGCGTGGTACCGAACAAGGCCTTGAATTCATCCAGTACCGAGCCGTCCACCAGCCGCGCAATGACTTCGCGTACATCGAAGGGCTGCTTGGCTTCGACCGGAATCACGCCATACAACTCGTCGCTGGCATACAAGGGCGCAATGGGCGTGGTGATGTTCAGTTGGCCCTGCTTGCGCCAGTTGAGGTTGGCGACACTGCGGCGGGCCAGTTCAAGGGCGTGTTCATCATTCTCGGCATAGTGATCGGCCACCCCGGAGGTCCGGCAATGCACATCCGCGCCGCCCAGTTCTTCAGCACTCACCACTTCGCCGGTGGCAGCCTTTACCAGTGGCGGCCCGGCCAGGAAGATCGTGGCCTGTTGACGCACCATGATCGCTTCGTCGGCCATGGCGGGCACATAGGCACCGCCAGCCGTGCAGGAACCCATGACCACGGCAATCTGCGGGATGCCCATGGCACTCATGTTGGCCTGATTGAAAAAGATCCGCCCGAAGTGTTCGCGATCCGGAAACACTTCATCCTGACGAGGCAGGTTGGCACCACCCGAATCCACCAGATAAATGCAGGGCAGGCGATTTTGCTGGGCGATGGCCTGGGCGCGCAGGTGCTTTTTGACGGTTAGCGGGTAGTACGAGCCGCCTTTGACCGTTGCGTCATTGGCGACAATCATGCATTCCACGCCCTCAACCCGGCCAATGCCTGCGATCACTCCGGCAGCCGGCACCTCTTCGTCATAGACGGCATGGGCCGCCAGTTGCCCGATTTCCAGAAACGGCGAGCCAGGGTCCAGCAAGCGGTTGATGCGCTCGCGAGGTAACAGTTTGCCTCGGGAGGTGTGGCGTTCCTGTGCCTTGCTGCCGCCACCCTCATGAACCTTGGCCAGCAGACGGCGCAACTCATTGACCTGCTCCAGCAGGGCCGCATGGTTGCTGGCGAATTCGGGGGAGCGCGTATTGATTCGGCTGGTCAGAATGGTCATGAAACACTCCGGAAGTCAGCGGGTCTCGTTGAACAGTTCGCGGCCAATCAGCATGCGCCGGATTTCACTGGTGCCCGCACCGATCTCGTACAGCTTGGCGTCGCGCAGCAGGCGACCGGCCGGGAATTCATTGATGTAACCGTTGCCGCCCAGAATCTGGATGGTATCCAGCGCCATTTGTGTCGCCCGCTCGGCGCTGTAGAGAATGATCCCGGCGGCATCCTTGCGGGTGGTCTCGCCTCGGTCGCAGGCCTGGGCGACCGCATACAGATAGGCGCGGCTGGCATTGAGCTGGGTGTACATGTCAGCGACCTTGCCCTGAATGAGCTGAAATTCGCCAATGCTCTGGCCGAACTGCTTGCGGTCGTGGATATAGGGCAATACCACATCCATGCAGGCCTGCATGATCCCGGTCGGGCCGCCAGACAGCACGACGCGCTCGTAATCCAGGCCGCTCATCAATACTTTCACGCCACCATTGAGCGGCCCCAGCAGGTTTTCTTCCGGGATTTCCACATCATCGAAAAACAGCTCGCAGGTATTTGAGCCACGCATGCCGAGCTTGTCGAACTTGTTGCTGCGGGTGAAACCTTTCCAGTCGCGCTCGACGATAAAGGCACTGATGCCATGTGCAGCTTGTTCCGGGTCTGTCTTGGCGTAGATCACATAGGTGTTGGCGTCCGGGCCGTTGGTGATCCAGGTCTTGCTGCCATTGAGTACGAAGCGGTCGCCATGCCGCTCAGCCCGAAGCTTCATCGAAACCACGTCGGAGCCGGCATTGGGCTCGCTCATGGCCAGGGCACCGACATGTTCGCCACTGATCAATGCGGGCAGATAGCGGGCTTTCTGCGCCGGGGTGCCATTGCGATTGATCTGGTTGACACACAGGTTCGAGTGCGCGCCATAGGAGAGGGCGACCGAGGCCGACCCGCGGCTGATTTCTTCCATGGCGACCACATGGGCCAGGTAGCCAAGACCTGCGCCGCCATATTCCTCGCTGACCGTGATGCCCAGGAGGCCCATTTCCCCGAACTTGCGCCACATATCGGCCGGGAACAGGTTGTCCCTGTCGATCTGCGCGGCACGAGGAGAGAGTTCGGATGCGACAAAGGACTGAAGCTGGTCGCGCAGCATGTCGATGGTTTCGCCTAGGGCGAAGTTCAGGCTGGGGTAGATCATGAATAGCGCTCCAGTTTTATTTTTGGCGGATTGGCTATGACCTTTACGTTAACGTAAACCTGTAACTGCCAAAGTGTCAATGCCGGAGGCGCGAGAGGAAGGAGAAGGGCTGTAAAGCTGAATATCGGAAAGCACGAAGGGGAGCCTGGGCTCCCCTTCAAGGTTTCTTTGCATGCTCTTTTTTGTTTTTCGGGAGGCCTTTTATTGTTTTTGGCGACCTGGCCCTTCACATCTTTTTTGAGCGATCCCCATTCGGGATCAAGAGCAAACGTATTTTTTTGAGCGCTGATGTGGCTTTTATCTTGTCGATCCAACCAGTACTGGAGCTACCTGAAGGTAGTTTTATTATTCTCTGTCCGGTTGCGAGCACCCTTGGTTACAAGGGCCTCTGAAAAGCTATCCACTCCAAAAAAATCTGTTAGCTGCGCCTCTGTCCGTGTTGTTCTTGTTATGTCAGAGCCGATACATATTGTTTTTATTGGATTGCTGCGTTTTCTTGTTCTTGTTGTACAAGAGATATAGCAGAACCCGTGCCAGTTTTTATGAAGCCCTTTAAAACCGGGGCTTTGGCGGGGTTCCGGAGGCTGATGGGCTGGCCCGTCAGTCTCTGAATGTTTCCGTGTTACCCGTTTTCACTGAACTGATCAGTGGTGAGGGTAACACTCTGTGACAAGTTGCCGCACCGTCTCGCCGACCAATGACCTTTCTCAGATGTGCAGGCGGGCCAGGGCCACTTTCGATCCGTTTCGGCGTTCCAGCACCGTACAGATTCGCTGACCAGCAGTGATCAGCAGGTCCAGATCGATACCGGTGTCGATACCCAGGCCGCCGAGCATATACAGCACATCCTCCGTTGCGACATTGCCGCTGGCGCCCTTGGCGTAAGGGCAGCCGCCAAGTCCGGCGACCGAGCTGTCGAATACCCCGATTCCCTCCAGCAGGCTGGCGTAGATATTGGCCAATGCCTGGCCATAGGTGTCATGGAAATGCCCGGCGAGTTTGCCGCGGGGAATCTGCCCGGCGACCGCGTTGAACAATTCCCGGGTAGCGCCTGGCGTGCCGGTGCCGATGGTGTCGCCCAGAGAAACTTCGTAGCAG
Organism: Pseudomonas serbiensis; assembly: GCF_030580745.1. Taxonomy (NCBI): domain Bacteria; kingdom Pseudomonadati; phylum Pseudomonadota; class Gammaproteobacteria; order Pseudomonadales; family Pseudomonadaceae; genus Pseudomonas; species Pseudomonas serbiensis. The sequence goes on along the minus strand of NZ_JAUQOO010000005.1, from coordinate 263,169 downwards.
CCCATGGCGATCAGTTCGTTGGCCACGGACGAAACCTGCCGGGGCGAAACCTTGCCCTCATAAGGGCAGCCCAGCACGCACGAGACATAGCCTCGCACCGCAATGCCATGCAGGTGGGCCGCGGCCATCACTGGCAGAAAACGTTCCAGGCTTTCACTGATGGAGCAATTGATATTGCGCTGTGAAAAGGCTTCGGAGGCTGAGGCAAATACCGCTACCTCCCGAACGCCGGCCGCCAGTGCATCCTCGAAACCTTTGAGGTTGGGTGTCAGGGCTGAATAGGTGACATCGGGCAGGCGATGAAGACGGGCAAAGACTTCGGCGGAGTCGGCCATCTGCGGCACCCATCTGGGCGATACGAAGCTGCCGGTCTCGATATGTTTCAGTCCTGCCGTTGCCAGGTCTTCGATCAGTTGCACCTTGTCATTGAGGCCGACCGGGCGTGCTTCGTTTTGCAGGCCATCTCTGGGGCCTACCTCCACCAGGCGAACACGTTGAGGTAAATGCATGGCGCTTGGACCTCATATTTTGTCGAGGTTTATCATTCAGATAATTGATCTGAAAGGGTTTTATCCAATGCGGCGCGGCAGCGTTCCTCTGCCGTATCCAGCTCCAGCTGCATCTGCTGGATGTCCAGAAGTTGCTGCTCCAGCTGGCCGCGACGCTCTTCGATCTTGCCTAGCATGGTGTGCAATTGCTTGTGATTGCCGCCGTGGGGGTCATACAACTCGATCAACTCCTTGCATTCGGCAAGGGAGAAACCAATGCGCTTGCCACGCAGGATCAGCTTGAGGGTGACTTTGTCGCGGGCGGAGTAGATGCGTTCAAGGCCCCGTCTTTCGGGGCTCAGCATGCCTTGCTCCTCGTAAAAGCGAATGGCGCGGGTAGTGATGTCCAGTTCGCGGGCGAGGTCGGAGATGCTGTAGGTCGGGCTGGTCATGGCTTTGCTCGGCGGGGAAACCTTTGGGGTAACCTAAGGCTGGCTTGACGTATACGTCAAGCCGGTGCCGCTGTGAGATGGCGAAGCTAAAGCTAGAAATAGCTTTAACTTAAAGATAAAAATATATATTTATCAGTATATTGAGTTATGTTGTTAATTCTCTTTCTGGGTTGTTTTCCTGCGCCGTTACCCGCTGGCACAGCTCAATAAGCTGCTCGCGCATCCAGCGATTGGCCGGGTCCTGGTCAGTGCTTTCATGCCAGTAAAGATGGGTTTCGACCGCAGGCACATCACTGACGGGCAAGCAAACGTAGTGCAGATCGTGACGGCGGGAAAAACGTTCGGGCACAGTCATGACCATATCGGTCTGCTGGAGCACCTGAGTTGCCATCAAATAGTGCTGGGAGCGCAATGCGATCTTGCGCTGGATACCCATCTTGCCCAGTGCCAGGTCCACATGCCCCAGGCCACTGCGACGGCTGGAAATATGAATGTGCGCCTGTGCCAGATAATCATCCAGGCTCAGGGTTGTCTTGCCTGCCATAGGGTGGCCCTTGCGCATAGCGCAGACGTATTTGTCTTCCATCAGTTTGACGTGACGCACTTGCGGGTCGGTATTGAGTGGTGCATCGACAGCAAAGTCCAGGCGACCGGCAGCCAGTTCCTTGGTGGTTTCGCGACGCTTTGACAGGAAGCTTTCGATGGTCACCGCCGGTGCCTGACGACGTAAGCGCTGGAACAGCAGAGGCAGGATCACCGCTTCGGTCAGGTCGGTCATGCTGATGCGGTAATTCTTGATGGCCTGCAACGGATTGAAGATGCGGCTTTCCTGCACCGACACGCGCAGCAGTGACAAGGCATTGCGGACCGGGCCGATGATGTTCTGGGCCATGGGGGTAGGCACCATGCCTTGGGCCGTACGCACGAACAACGGGTCGTTGAAGGTTTCACGCAGTCGCGCCAATGCATTGGATACCGCAGGCTGGGTAATGCCAACGATCTGGCCGGCTCGTGTCAGATTGGCTTCGGTATAAATGGCGTCGAAGACAATGAAAAGATTGAGATCAACCTTGCTCAGGTTCATTGGAGGGCGCCTCTTGTCGTTCTTGTAGGATCACTGCTTATGCCGCAGCGTGGCTCGATCATATATTGGTTATGAATGTTTATATACGCCGAGAATAGATTAGATAAATGCCGATGGGTTCTTTAGCATCCTTCCATGACCTCGATTCCCTTGAGAAGGTAGCTGCCCATGGACTTTGCCTATCCCCCGAAAGTGCAGGAACTGCGCGAGCGTGTCACTGCATTCATGGACACTTACGTCTATCCCGCTGAACCTGTGTTCGAGCGCCAGGTGGCGGAAGGTGACCGCTGGCAGCCCACGGCAATCATGGAAGAGCTCAAGGCCAGGGCCAAAGAACAAGGCTTGTGGAACCTGTTCCTGCCCGAGTCGAAGCTGGGTGCGGGCCTGACCAATCTTGAGTACGCGCCCCTGGCAGAAATCATGGGTCGCTCGCTGCTCGGGCCTGAGCCCTTCAACTGCTCGGCTCCGGACACCGGCAATATGGAAGTGCTGGTCCGCTACGCGACCCAAGAGCAGAAGCAGCAATGGCTGGAGCCTCTGCTGCGTGGTGAGATCCGTTCGGCATTCGCCATGACCGAGCCCGATGTGGCTTCCTCGGATGCGACCAACATGGCGGCCCGCGCCGAGCGCGATGGCGACGAGTGGGTCATCAACGGCCGCAAGTGGTGGACCTCGGGTGCCTGTGACCCTCGCTGCAAGATCCTGATCTTCATGGGCCTGACCAGTCCCGACGGCCCGCGTCATCAGCAGCACTCCATGATTCTGGTGCCTGCGGACACGCCCGGCGTGAAAATCGTGCGGCCGTTACCGGTCTTTGGCTATGACGATGCGCCTCATGGTCATGCCGAGGTGCTGTTCGAGAATGTCCGCGTGCCTTACGGCAATGTCTTGTTGGGCGAGGGGCGTGGTTTTGAAATTGCTCAGGGCCGTCTGGGGCCGGGGCGTATCCACCACTGCATGCGTTCGATCGGCATGGCCGAGCGTGCCCTGGAGTTGATGTGCCAGCGAGCGTCCAGTCGCGTTGCATTCGGCAAGCCGCTGGGCCTGTTGGGCGGCAATATCGACAGGATCGCGGATTCGCGCATGGAGATCGATATGGCGCGCCTGCTGACCCTCAAGGCCGCTTACATGATGGATACCGTGGGCAACAAGGTGGCCAGGAGCGAGATTGCCCAGATCAAGGTGGTTGCACCGAACGTGGCTCTGAAAGTCATTGACCGTGCCATCCAGATGCATGGCGGCGCCGGGGTTTCCAATGACTTTCCGTTGGCTTACATGTATGCCATGCAGCGCACTCTGCGCCTGGCTGACGGCCCGGACGAAGTACACCGTGCGGCAATCGGCAAGTTCGAGCTGGGCAAGTACTTGCCGCAGAAGTGAGTGTGCCGGGGCGCGGGTTCAGTTCACCCAGACTTCAACCCGCCGATTCTTGATCCGGCCATCGTCGGCGTCGTTGCCCGCGACTGGCATTTCATCGCCAAAGCCCAGTATTTCACGGAAGGTCACGCCGTTTTTCTGCAGTTCCCGGCGTACCGCCATGGCGCGCAGCCGGGAAAGCAGTGTGGCTCGCGCCGAGTCATTCTTGGCGTCACCAAACCCTACCAGAGTGACTTGCTGATTCAGCTTTTCGTGGGTTTTCAGGTAGTCCACCACGCGCCTCAAGTCGAGTTTCGCCTTGTTGTCGAGCCGGGCGCTGCCCTGGGCAAAGCGGAAGTTGACCGACAGGCGCTCGGCCTGACGGGTCAATGCCTGATAGTCCTCGGGCATCTGCGCTGTGGCCTGGACTTTCATGGCCTGAACGGTCTGCGCTACAAAACCGTTGCGGGCCACGATGTCCTGGCCTTCGGCGCTTTGCGCAAACTGAACCAGTGCCTGAGCCCATTCATGCTTCACCTTGGGCGGAACGTACAGATACAGGCGCCTTGAGAGCGGGTAATCCTCGGTCGCAATCAGGCTGACAGTCGGGAGCATCGCTTTTGAATCACCGTCGGCAACCGCCACGGCCTTGGCATGACGCACATAGGGCAGGCCGATGAAGCCAATTGCGTTGCGATCCTTGCTGACTTCATCGGACAACTGCTCGCTGGACTCGAAGCGCTTGGCCTGACGCGACAGTGTCTTGCCGTTTCTGGCCAGGACCAGTTCCTTGAAGGTTTCATACGTGCCGGATTTCTCATCGCGCACATACAGATGGATCGCTCCGGCCTTGCCGCCGACTTCTTCCCAGTCCTGAACTTCCCCCGAAAAGATGCGCGCCAGTTCCAGGGTGGAGAGCTGACGCAGCGGATTGCCCGGATGCAGGATGACCGCCACGCCGTCGATGGCGATCACTTGCTCGCCTTCAGGGCTTTTCAGATCGCCAAGATTCGCCAGATCCAGTGCTTCCTGATCCTTGATCGGCCGCGAAGACGCGGCAATATCGGCACTGCCAGCCTTAAGGGCACTGAATCCGGTGCCTGAGCCATGAGCGGCAATTTCTGTGATGACGGACTGCCCGGCAGCCGTCATGCCTGTCACGCGGGCTTCGTTTTGCTGGGCTCCGGGCAATGTTTGCAGTGATTGCAGGCCTTGCTGGCGCATCAGGCCTTCGACCAGTTCGGGTCCCAGTTGCGCATCGATGGTGTTGGAGCCCTGGATGCGCAGGGCCGGGCGACCATCCGCCGGAACGGGCAACGCTGCCTGGGTCATGCCGGGCAGGATGGCGCAAGAGATCGCCAGTGCGGAAAGCAGAGCGCGCAGCATCTGCGTCACCTTGTATTGCGGAAAGTGTCGGCAGAATAAGACAGATAGATTGCTGAAATATGACGGTTGATGGGGGGACAGGATTTGCGTGAGCCGACTTGTCTTGCAAGCCGGCATCGCGGCATTTGTCAGCTCAATTCAAGCCAGATCGGTGCGTGATCCGAAGGTTTTTCCATGCCGCGCAATTCGTAGTCCACACCGGCGGCCTTGATGCGCGGTTGCAGGCCGGTGGAGGTCATGATCAGGTCGATTCGCAGACCGCGCTTGGGGCTGTCCTCAAAGCCGCGGCTGCGGTAGTCGAACCAGCTGAACTGATCGGCCACTTCCGGGTTCAGGTGGCGGAAGCTGTCGACCAGGCCCCAGTTCTTCAGACGTTCCATCCATTCGCGTTCTTCCGGCAGGAAGCTGCATTTACCGGTTTTCAGCCAGCGCTTGGCATTATCCGGGCCGATACCGATATCGCAGTCCTGAGGAGAAATATTCACATCGCCCATGACGATCAGTGGCTGATCATTACTGAACCGGTTTTCCAGCAGCGCCTGCAAGTCGCTGTAAAAGCGTTGCTTGGCGGGAAACTTGGTGGGGTGGTCGCGGCTTTCACCCTGAGGGAAGTAGCCGTTCATGATGGTGACCGGCTGGCCATTGCTGTCGGCGTAGGTGCCCCAGATGAAACGCTTCTGTGCCTCTTCGTCATCGCCCTCGAAACCCTTGTGCAGGGCCAGCGGCATATTGCGCGAGAGCAGGGCGACACCGTAATGGCCTTTCTGGCCATGGAAGTGGACGTGGTAGCCAAGGGCTTCGATTTCGGCCTGGGGGAACTGCTCATCGGAGACTTTTGTTTCCTGCAGACCAATCACGTCAGGCTGATGTTTTTCGATCAGCGCCGCCAGCTGATGCGGTCGGGCACGCAGACCGTTGATGTTGAACGAGACAATTTTCATAAAGCGGCAGTCCTGGATTCATGCAAAGAAGCGATGCTAGCCGACCCGCTGATTTACGGCCAGCATGCCGTCGGCTGCTACGCTGGATGGATTGCTGGAACTGTACTGGCGCCATCCACTCTCATCCGTGCGTTGCCTTGGCGCCAGGGCTTTGTAGAAATAGCCGAAATAATTGTGGGGCCTGTCCGAAAGCAGGCTTTTTTCTGATCATATCCTCAGGTTTTACCGCCTGTAATGACGTAAGGGATTGAAAGTTCGACTTATTGACGTGTTCCAGCGCACCCCGTCGGTCGTGTTAGCATCCGTGCCCATATGAAGTTTTTAACAACGCTCAGTAGCGTGCTGCTGATGTCCTTGAGTGCAACGGCCCTTGCCCAAGCCAGCCTGGATGTCAGGATCAAGCCCGCGAATCCGGAACTCAAAGCCAACGTCGAAGGATATGTGGGCAGCCTTGGCGAGCGTGACGCCGAAGCCTTGCAACACTTCAGCCTGGGCGCCGAAGAGCAGGCGCAGAAGGCGGCCCAGGCGCTGGGCTACTATCAGGCTCGAATCGACAGTCAGGTGACAGGCGACAAGGACCCGAAGCTGGTCATCAATATCCAGCCGGGTGAGCCGATCCGCCTGCGCAATGTGACGGTGCGCATCGACGGGCCGGCTGCTTCCCTGAAGGCTTTTCAGGTTCCGAAAAGCCAGGCGCTGGCGCCGGGTGCGGTGCTTAACCATGGTCATTACGAAGACGCCAAGCGTCTGATCCAGAATCAGGCATCGCGCTACGGCTTTTTCAGCGGACGCTTCACCCGCCAGCGTCTGGAGGTGGACCCGCGTGCCGGGGTGGCGGACATCGATCTGGTCTATGACAGCGGTCCGCGCTATTCCCTGGGCAAAGTGGTGTTCAGTGGTGACTCGCCCCTCGACGATGACCTGCTCAAGCGCATGGTGCCGTTCAAGGAAAACACACCCTATGACTCGCAACTGATCGCCGAACTCAATCAGGCCATGCAGGCCAGCGGTTATTTCGAGGGTGTCCGTGTGGACGCTGCACCGACTGCCGCCGTTGGGCAAGTCATCCCGGTGACCGTGCAACTGGAAACCCGCAAACCGCGCACCATGGGGCTTGGGCTGGGCTTTTCCACTGACGTCGGGCCGCGGGGCAAGGCCAACTGGACTCGTCACTGGGCCAATCCCCAAGGGCACAGTTATGGCTTTGAAACGGAGCTGTCTGCACCTCGGCAGAACGTGGGCCTGTGGTACGACGTGCCGCTCGATCCACCGCTGACCGACAAGCTGCGTTTTGCCGGTGGCTATCAATATGAAGAAATCGCGGGCACCGACAGCCTCAGCAAGCTGCTCACGGTCGGCCCTGAATGGCACAGCAAGTTGCCCAGTGGCTGGGAGCGGGTGGTTTCCCTCAAATGGCAGCGTGAAGAGTACCGACTCGGTGATGACAGTGGCCTGAGTACCTTGCTGATGCCCGGTATCAGTTATTCGTTCCTGCGCAGTGACAATCGCATCGATCCGAGCCAGGGCTATCGCTTGCAGTTCGATGCTCAGGTGGCCAAGGAGGGCGTGATGTCCGACGCCAACCTGTTCCATGGCAACGTGTTGCTCAAGGGGCTGACCACCGTTGCGCAGAATCACCGTTTTCTTGGGCGTGTGCAGTTCGGGGGCAACCTCACCAATGGCTACAAGTCCATCCCGCCGTCGCTGCGTTTTTTTGCCGGTGGTGACCAGAGCGTTCGCGGTTACGACTATCAGACCCTGTCGCCGACCAACTCCGATGGCGATCGTATCGGCGGCCGCTACATGGTGGCTGGCAGCGTCGAGTATCAATATTCCATCGCCGAAAAGTGGCGTCTGGCGACTTTTGTCGATCAGGGCAACTCCTTCAATAACCTTGAGCTGCCGAGCATGAAGACCGGCGTAGGCTTCGGTGTGCGCTGGGTTTCACCGGTCGGGCCGTTGCGTCTGGATCTGGCTCGTGCGCTGGACGATGACGGCGGGATTCGTCTGCACTTCTCCATGGGACCGGAACTGTGAAGCGTCTGAATATGAAGCGCGCGGCGAAAATGGTCGGCCTGAGTCTGGTTACGGTGCTGCTGTTGTTGGTCGTTGGCACATGGCTGGCGGTGGGCACGCAAGGTGGCAGCCAGTGGCTGTTGGCGCGGGTGCCCGGTGTGCAGGTGGACAATTTCAGTGGCCGGCTGGGCGGGCAATGGCGTGCTGACACAGTGCTCTGGCAGCAAGGCGAGGATCGTGTCGAGGTCACTGCCGTCGAGTTCGACTGGACGCCTGCCTGTCTCTTGAAAATGACCCTGTGTGTCGAACAACTGCATGCCGATCAGGTTCACATGCACTTCACCGCCAGTGATGAGCCTGCCAACGAAGGTCCTCTGACCTTGCCGCAATTGAAGCTGCCACTGGCGATTCGCCTGAATGACGTACAACTGGGCAGTTTGCAACTGGACGGCGTCGAGCAACTGAACAATCTGAAGCTGGCTGCGCACTGGACTGCCGATGGGCTGCAAATCGATTCGGCCCATTTGCAGCGCGACAGCCTGGTCCTCGACCTTGCCGGCCTGTTGACGCCCGAGGGCAGCTGGCCGCTGACTGCCAAGGGCACCCTGCAATTGCCGCCACAGGACGGAAAGCCCTGGGCACTGGCGCTGGATATCACCGGCGAACTGCTCAAGACCCTGCAACTCAAGGCCGACAGCAGCGGCTACCTGCAAGGGCAATTGAGCGGTGAGCTGCAAGCGCTGGCCGAGCATCTGCCAGCCAGGCTGAACATCACCTCCGAGCGCTTCAAACCCAGTGCCGGACTGCCGGATACCTTGCAGCTTGAGCAGGTGCTGCTCAATGCCCAAGGTAACCTCGACAGTGGCTACCAGATAACCGGCAGCGCCAGCCTGCCAGCCGAGCAAGGTCCGGTCGCTCTGGCGCTGCAAGGGCGGGTCGATGCCAAAGGCGCGGATATCGCGGCGCTGCAACTGACGGCCAGTGATCAACAACATCTCACCCTCAACGGTCAGTTGAACTGGGAAAACGAGTTCAAGGCCGATGCGAAAATCGACTGGCTGGATTTCCCGTGGCAGCGGCTTTATCCGTTGGCGAGCGAGCCTCAGGTCAGCTTGCGCAAGTTCACTGGCGAGATTTCCTATACCGATGGCCAGTATCTGGGCAATTTCAGCTCAGACCTGGATGGCCCCGCGGGCGCTTTCAGCCTGGGTAGCCCGTTCAGTGGCAATTTGCAGCGGGTGTACCTGCCGCAACTGGAACTGGTCGCAGGGCAGGGCAAGGCCAGCGGTCATCTGAACCTGCAATTCGCCGATGGCATCGGCTGGGACACGGCTCTGGACCTGGCATCCCTCGATCCGTCCTATTGGGTTGCAGAGCTGCCGGGCACTCTGGCGGGTGCGCTGCGTAGCAAGGGGCAATTGAAAAACGAAAGGCTTGAGCTCAATGCCGACCTCGATCTCAGAGGCCGCTTGCGTGGGCAACCCGCTGTATTGCTGGCCAAGGCCGATGGCGCGGGTGAGCAATGGAACCTCAGTGCGCTGGATATACGCCTGGGTGATAACCGGATTCAGGGGAGCGGCAGTTTGCAGCAGCGCCTCGCGGGTCAACTGGATCTCAATCTGCCACGCCTGGGGCAGCTATGGCCGAGGTTGCAAGGGCGGCTCAACGGAAAACTGAATCTGGCCGGGACACTCCAGGCTCCCCAGGGCCAGCTTGACCTGCAAGGCGCGCAACTGGCCTTGCAGGACAATCGCCTGCAAAACCTGACGCTGGCGGCAAAGCTCGATCAGGCCCAGCGGGCAACGGTCGACCTCAAGGGCAGTGGTATTCAGGCGGGTAACACGGCGTTGGGAACCTTGACCGTCAATGGGCAGGGCACGCTCAAGAACCAGCAGATGAAGCTCGACCTGCAAGGCCCGCTGCTGAAAATGGCCCTGGCACTGGATGGTGCTCTGGATCAGGGTAACTGGCGTGGGCGTCTGGCCAGCGGTGCCATTCAGAGCGGCGGGCAGGACTGGCAATTGCAGCGGCCAGCGAAGCTTGAGCGTCTGGCTGACGGCAAGGTCAACTTCGGTGCCCATTGCTGGGCGTCCGGACAGGCCAGCCTCTGTGCTGAGGATCAGCGCCTGCTGCCCGATCCGCGCCTGCGCTATCAACTGAAGAACTTCCCTCTGGAAAGCCTGGCTCAATGGCTGCCCAGGGATTTCGCCTGGAAAGGTTCGCTCAACGCGGATGTAAAACTCGACATGCCTGCGGCCGGTCCTGATGGGCAAATCACGGTCGATGCCAGTAACGGTACGCTGCGGGTTCGGGAAAAGGACCAATGGCTGGATTTTCCCTATCGAAGCCTGAAGCTCAGCAGCACCCTGAAGCCCCAGCGTATTGACTCGCGGCTGGATTTCGATGGCGAGAAACTGGGCAGGCTGCTGCTTGATGTGCGTATCGATCCGTTATCGCGCAACAAGAGCCTGAGTGGCGATTTCAGTCTGTCCGGTCTTGATGTGTCCGTGGCACGGCCCTTCGTGCCTATGGTGCAGAAGCTCAATGGTCGTCTGAGCGGCAATGGCCGTCTGTCTGGTGGCCTGCTGGCGCCTCAGGTCAATGGCAGCATCCGCCTCGATGATGGCGAGGTTTCCGGTCCCGAGCTTCCGATGGAGTTGCAGGGTTTGAAGGTGCAGGCCCTGATTGCCGGGGAAAGCGTGCAGCTCGATGGCGGCTGGAGAAGCGGCTCGAACGGGCAGGGAACCGTGAGCGGGCAGGTGGCCTGGGGACAGGCCTTGCTGGTGGATATCAACCTCAAGGGCTCGCGCCTGCCGATTACCGTCGAACCTTATGTCGCCGTGGAAGCGGCGCCCGATCTGAAAATCTCCATGCACAACGACCGGCTGGGCATTTCCGGCAAGGTACTGGTGCCCAAGGGCACGATCACGGTGCGCGAGTTGCCGCCGTCTACGGTGAAGTTGTCGGGCGATACGGTCATCGTGGGGCAACAGACCGAAGAGGGCGCGCCGCCGCTGGCCATGGCGATGGATATCGATGTCGAGGTCGGTCAGGAAAAACTGGCATTCAGCGGCTTCGGGCTGACAGCGAATCTTGCTGGTCATGTGCATATTGGCGACAACCTCGATACCCGTGGCGAACTGAACCTCAATGATGGGCGTTATCGTGCCTATGGCCAGCGCCTGACCATTCGCAAGGCCCGCCTGCTGTTTGCAGGCCCCATCGATCAGCCATATCTGGATATTGAAGCGATTCGCCAGACCGACGACATCATCGCCGGTATCCGGCTGACAGGCAGCGCCGAGCAGCCCACCACCGAAGTGTTTTCCGAGCCGGCCATGAGCCAGGAGCAGGCGCTTTCATATCTGGTAATGGGCAGGCCCCTGGGCAATACCGGTGAAGACAACAATATGGTGGCCCAGGCGGCCCTGGCGCTGGGGGTAGCGGGAAGTGCTTCCACTACCGGAAAACTGGCCGACAACCTCGGGATCAAGGACTTTGAACTCGACACCACGGGGACCGGCAACAAGACCAATGTCGTGGCCAGCGGCAAGATCACCGAAAAACTCAGCCTGCGTTATGGCGTAGGCGTGTTCGAGCCGGCCAATACCATTGCGTTGCGCTATATGCTGAGCAAAAGGGTATATCTGGAAGCGGCCAGCGGTATTGCCAGTTCGCTGGATATTTTCTATAAACGGGATTTTTAGCGCGAAGGCTCTATCTCGTACCCGTTTCGGAAATATCCGATATAGGTACTTGGTCACTTTCGTGGTTAACTTCCGGCTCTTCCAAAACTCTGTAAAAAGGACTTGGTTTCATGGCTCAAGTAACGCTCAAAGGCAACCCTGTACAAATCGCTGGCGATCTGCCGAAGACTGGCAGTGTCGCTCCTGCCTTCACACTGGTGGGTGCCGGCCTTGCCGATGTGACTCTGGCGGACTTCGCGGGCAAGCGTAAAGTGCTGAACATTTTCCCAAGCGTCGACACGCCGACCTGCGCGACTTCCGTGCGCAAGTTCAATGCTCAGGCCAATGAGGTGAACAACGCGGTCGTACTGTGTATCTCCGCTGACCTGCCATTCGCCCAGGCTCGCTTCTGTGGCTCGGAAGGTCTGGAGAACGTCCAGAACCTGTCTTCTTTCCGCAGTGCCGATTTCGGCAAGAACTACGGCGTTGAAATCGCCGATGGTGCTCTGGCTCACCTGACTGCTCGTGCTGTTGTCGTCCTGGACGAAAACAACAATGTATTGCACAGCGAGCTGGTTTCGGAAATCGCCGAAGAGCCGAACTATGAAGCGGCTCTGGCTGTATTGAAGTAATACGTTGCAACACTTCAGCGGCCTGAATCCGTTCAGGCCGTTTTTTTATTTGTGCTTCAACCGTTTAACAAAAGTAAGCGCTTGGTAAAGGCGCTTTGCTTGCAGCTCATCTGTGCTTATTGTTCAGCCTCCTGAAGAACCCCACCTGTAATGGTTGATTTATTCATGCAATCGTCTGGCCCCCGTAATTCCCGTCGCTGGTTGATCAGTCTGTTGGTCCTGTTGGTTATCGTCGGTTTGTGCTGGTGGTTCTGGCCTGCGTCCTCTTCACACAAGGGAGCCGAGGCTGGCAAGGCTCCTGCCGCTGGCGCTGGCGGTGCGGCCGGGCCGGGCAGAGGCATGGCGCGTCCGGGGTTCGGCGGTTCGGCGGTAGCGGTTCCGGTGCGGGTCGCTCCGGTAACCCAGGGCGACTTCCCGATCTATTACAAGGCGCTGGGCACGGTCACCGCGACCAACACCATCAATGTGCGCAGCCGGGTGGCTGGTGAGCTGGTCCGGCTTCACTTCCAGGAAGGGCAGATGGTCAAGGCGGGCGATCTGCTGGCCGAAATCGATCCGCGTACCTATCAGGTCGCGTTGCAGCAGGCTGAAGGCACCCTGGCGACCAATCAGGCGCTGCTGAAAAACGCTCAGCTCGATGTGCAACGCTACCGCGGGCTGTTCGCTGAAGACAGTATCGCCAAGCAGACGCTGGACACTGCCGAGTCGCTGGTCAACCAGTATCAGGGGACGATCAAGTCCAATCAGGCCGCAGTGGCAGAAGCCAGGCTCAACCTGGACTTCACCCGTATCAAGGCACCGATTGCCGGTCGTGTCGGCCTCAAGCAACTGGATGTCGGCAACCTTGTCGCCGCCAACGACACCACGGCACTGGTAGTGATTACCCAGATCCAGCCGATCTCGGTCAACTTCACCTTGCCGGAGAAAGAACTCTCGGCAGTCATCACCCGTTATCGCAGTGGCGACCAGTTGCCCGTGGAAGCCTGGGACAGGGGTGACATCAAGCTACAGGCCACTGGCGTGCTCGCCAGCCTGGACAATCAGATCGATGTCGCCACCGGTACGCTGAAATTCAAGGCACGCTTCGAGAACCGGGACGAAGCGCTGTTTCCCAACCAGTTCGTGAATGTGCGCCTGCGTGCCGACACCCTCAGACAAGCGGTGCTGGTACCCACGGCTGCTGTGCAGTTCGGCACCAACGGTACCTTCGTCTATGCGATGGACGGCGACAAGAAGGTCAAGATCAATCTGCTCAAGACCGGCCCGAGCGATGAGAACTCGACGGTGGTCCTGGAAGGCCTGGCCGCAGGTGCGCGGGTCGTGCTCGAAGGTACTGACCGCCTGCGCGAAGGCGCCGCAGTGGAAGTGGTCAGCGACAGCAAGGACGTGCCGTCCACGCCGGGCCAGCAGTTACAAGGCAAGCCTGACAAGGCCACCGATAAATCGGCCTCGGCCGACAAGGCGGAAAAAACCCAAGCATGAACATGTCGCGCCTGTTCATCCTGCGTCCGGTAGCAACCACCCTGAGCATGCTGGCCATTGTGCTGGCCGGTTTGATTGCCTACACCTTGCTGCCGGTTTCTGCCCTGCCACAAGTGGATTACCCGACCATCCGGGTCATGACGCTATATCCGGGTGCCAGCCCGCAAGTCATGACCAGTGCCGTGACGGCTCCACTGGAGCGACAGTTCGGGCAGATGCCGGGGCTGGACCAGATGGCGTCCACCAGTTCGGGCGGCGCTTCGGTCATCACCTTGCGTTTCAATCTTGAAATCAATATGGACGTGGCCGAGCAGGAAGTGCAGGCGGCCATCAATGCCGCAACCAACCTGCTGCCAAACGACCTGCCTGCGCCGCCGGTCTATAACAAGGTCAACCCGGCGGACACCCCGGTCCTGACCCTGGCAATTACCTCTAAAACCATGCTGCTGCCCAAGCTAAACGACTTGGTGGATACGCGCATGGCGCAGAAAATTTCCCAGATCAGCGGCGTCGGCATGGTCAGCATCGCAGGCGGGCAGCGTCAGGCGGTGCGGATCAAGGTGAACCCCGATGCCCTGGCCGCCAACGGCCTGAACCTGTCGGATGTACGCACACTGATCAGTGCCTCAAACGTCAACCAGCCAAAAGGTAACTTCGACGGGCCGACGCGGGTATCGATGCTCGATGCCAACGACCAGCTCAAGTCCCCCGAGGAATACGCCAACCTGATTCTGGCCTACAGCAACGGCGCGCCGTTGCGCCTGAAGGATGTGGCGCAGATCGTCGATGGTGCGGAAAACGAGCGGCTGGCAGCATGGGCCAACCAGAATCAGGCCGTATTGCTCAATATCCAGCGTCAGCCCGGTGCCAACGTCATCGAGGTGGTGGACCGGATCAAGGCCTTGCTGCCCAGCATCACGGACAACCTGCCGGCCGGGCTGGACGTGATTGTGCTGACTGACCGCACCCAGACCATCCGGGCTTCAGTCACCGACGTTCAGCATGAGCTGCTGATTGCTATCGTTCTGGTGGTGCTGGTGACCTTCCTGTTCCTGCGCCGGGTCAGCGCGACCATCATTCCGTCGATTGCCGTGCCGCTGTCGCTGATAGGCACGTTTGGCGTGATGTATCTGGCCGGCTTTTCCATCAACAACCTGACATTGATGGCCCTGACCATCGCCACCGGCTTTGTGGTGGACGATGCGATCGTGATGCTGGAGAACATTTCCCGGCATATCGAAGAGGGTGAAACGCCCATGCAGGCGGCATTGAAGGGCGCGAAGCAGATCGGCTTCACGCTGATATCGCTGACCCTGTCGCTGATTGCCGTATTGATCCCGCTGCTGTTCATGGCCGATGTGGTCGGGCGTCTGTTCCGGGAGTTCGCCATTACCCTGGCCGTGGCTATCCTGATTTCCTTGGTGGTCTCCCTGACTCTGACCCCGATGATGTGCGCTCGTCTGCTCAAGCGTGAACCCAAGGAAGAAGAGCAGGGGCGTTTCTACCGCGCCAGCGGTGCCTGGATCGACTGGTTGATCCGCATCTATGCCGACAAGCTGCGCTGGGTGCTCAAGCACCAGCCCCTGACTCTGCTGGTGGCAATCGGCACGCTGGGATTGACTGTCGTGCTGTATATGGCGGTCCCCAAGGGGTTCTTTCCGGTGCAGGACACCGGCGTGATCCAGGGTATTTCCGAGGCACCGCAGTCGGTGTCGTTCAAGGCTATGAGTGAGCGTCAGCAGTCTCTGGCAGAGATCATCCTCAAGGACCCTGCGGTTGTCAGTCTGTCTTCCTATATAGGTGTCGATGGCGATAACGCCACGCTCAACAGCGGTCGTCTGCTGATCAATCTCAAGCCCCATGGCGAGCGCGACCTGACCGCCATGCAGGTCATCCAGCGTCTGCAACCTCAACTGGACGGTCTGTCGGGCATTCGCCTGTTCATGCAGCCCGTGCAGGACCTGACCATCGAGGACCGGGTCAGCCGGACCCAGTATCAGTTCAGCATGTCGTCACCCGATGCCGAGCTGCTCAGCCTGTGGAGCGGCAAGCTGGTGGATGCGTTGAGCAAACGCCCCGAACTGACCGATGTCGCCAGTGACCTTCAGGACAAGGGGCTGCAGGTCTATCTGATGATCGACCGCGATGCCGCCAGCCGGGTGGGCGTCACTGTAGCCAATATCACCGATGCGCTGTACGACGCCTTTGGTCAGCGACAGATTTCCACCATTTATACCCAGGCCAGCCAGTATCGAGTGGTATTGCAGGCGGCTGCCGGCAGCGAGCTTGGGCCCAAGGCGCTGGAGCAGATCCACGTCAGGACCACCGATGGCGCTCAGGTCAAGCTGTCGAGTCTGGCGAGGGTCGAGCAGCGTCAGGCACAACTGGCGATTGCCCACATGGGGCAGTTCCCGGCGGTCATGATGTCGTTCAACCTCGCGCCGGATGTGGCGCTGGGCGAAGCGGTGAAAGTGATCGAGCAGGTGCAGAAGGACATCGGCATGCCGATTGGCGTGCAGACCCAGTTCCAGGGGGCTGCCGCAGCTTTCCAGGCCTCGCTGTCCAGTACGCTGTTGCTGATCCTGGCGGCGGTGGTAACCATGTACATCGTGCTGGGCGTGCTCTACGAGAGTTACATCCACCCGATCACCATTCTCTCGACCCTGCCGTCGGCAGCCGTGGGCGCCTTGCTGGCCCTGATGATCAGCGGTAACGATCTGGGGATGATCGCCATCATTGGCATCATCCTGCTGATCGGTATCGTCAAGAAAAACGCCATCATGATGATCGACTTCGCCCTGGATGCCGAACGCAATCGCGGCATCGACCCCGAGACGGCTATCTATGAAGCGGCGCTGCTGCGCTTCCGGCCGATCCTGATGACGACGCTTGCAGCGCTGTTCGGTGCCATACCGCTGATGCTGGCCACCGGTTCCGGCGCAGAGCTTCGTCAGCCGCTGGGGCTGGTGATGGTCGGCGGCCTGTTGCTCAGCCAGATCCTCACGCTGTTCACGACCCCGGTGATTTACCTGTATTTCGACCGGCTGGGTCGTCGCTGGAGCAGCAAGCCTGACGCTATACAGGTTGAAGCATGAATCTCTCCGCACCTTTCATCCGCAGGCCGGTCGCCACCGTCCTGCTGAGCCTGGCAATCATGCTGCTGGGCGCGGTCAGCTTCAGGCTGCTGCCCGTTGCACCTTTGCCGAACATGGATTTCCCGGTGATCGTGGTGTCGGCCAGTCTGCCGGGGGCCAGCCCCGAGATCATGGCCTCCAGTGTCGCAACGCCGCTGGAGCGCTCGCTGGGGACCATCGCCGGCGTCAACACCATGAGCAGCAGCTCAAGCCAGGGTTCGACCCGTGTGATTCTGCAGTTCGATCTGGATCGGGATATCAACGGCGCGGCGCGGGAAGTGCAGGCTGCAATCAACGCCTCGCGCAACCTGTTGCCCAGCGGTATGCGCAGCATGCCGACCTACAAGAAGGTCAACCCTTCCCAGGCACCGATCATGGTGCTGACGTTGACTTCCGATGTGCTGGAAAAGGGGCAGCTTTACGATCTGGCCTCGACCATTCTTTCCCAGAGCCTGTCCCAGGTGACCGGTGTGGGCGAGGTGCAGATCGGCGGCAGTTCGCTGCCGGCCGTGCGCATCGAACTTGAGCCCAACATGCTGGACCAGTACGGCGTGTCGCTGGACGAAGTGCGGACGACCATCACCGGTTCCAACGTGCGCCGCCCCAAGGGTTCGGTGGAGGATGGCCAGCATAACTGGCAGGTCCAGGCCAATGACCAGCTGGAAAAGGCCAAGGATTACGCTCCGCTGATCATCCGCTATCAGGACGGCGCTGCGCTGCGCCTCAAGGATGTGGCCAAGGTCAGCGACGCGGTGGAAAACCGCTATAACAGCGGTTTCTTCAATGACAGGTCAGCGGTGCTGCTGGTCATCAACCGTCAGGCCGGTGCCAACATCATCGAGACGGTGGCGCAGATCAAGGAACAACTGCCCGCCTTGCAGGCCGTCCTGCCTGCCAGCGTGAAACTGAACATTGCCATGGACCGCTCGCCGGTCATCAAGGCCACACTGCACGAAGCCGAGATGACCCTGCTGATCGCCGTGGTTCTGGTGATTCTGGTGGTGTTTCTGTTCCTGGGCAGCCTGCGGGCTTCACTGATCCCGACGCTGGCGGTCCCGGTTTCCCTGGTGGGCACTTTCGCCATCATGTATCTGTGCGGCTTCTCGCTGAACAACCTGTCACTGATGGCTCTGATTCTGGCCACCGGGCTGGTGGTGGATGACGCTATCGTGGTGCTGGAAAACATTTCCCGGCACATCGATGAAGGTGTTGCGCCCATGAAAGCGGCTTTTCTGGGTTCCAAGGAAGTCGGTTTCACGCTGTTATCCATGAACGTTTCGCTGGTGGCCGTGTTCATCTCGATTCTGTTCATGGGCGGTCTGGTGGAAAGCCTGTTCCGGGAGTTTTCCATCACCTTGTCGGTGGCGATCATCGTTTCGCTGCTGGTTTCCCTGACCCTGACCCCGATGCTCTGCGCACGCTGGCTCAAGCCTCAACAGCAGGAGCAGAACGCCTTTCAGCGCTGGAGTCAGCGGGTCAACGAGCGCATGGTGGCTGGCTATGACCGGTCCCTTGGCTGGGTGCTGCGCCACCCGCGCCTGACGCTGCTCAGCCTGCTGATTACCATCGTCGTGAATGTCGCGCTGTATGTGGTGGTGCCCAAGACGTTTCTGCCGCAGCAGGACACCGGGCAACTGATGGGCTTCATCCGTGGCGATGACGGTCTTTCGTTTACCGTGATGCAACCCAAGATGGAAATCTTCCGCCGTGCCGTGCTGACCGATCCGGCGGTGCAGAGTGTTGCGGGGTTCATCGGCGGCAGTGGCGGGACCAACAACGCTTTCATGATCGTACGCCTGAAGCCGATTTCCGAACGCAAGGTATCCGCGACCCAGGTGGTCGAGCGTTTGCGCAAGACTCTGCCTCATGTGCCGGGCGGGCGATTGTTCCTGGCTCCGGATCAGGACCTGCAACTGGGCGGTGGTCGTGAACAGGCCAGCTCCCAGTATCAGTACATTCTGCAAAGCGGTGACCTGCAAAGCCTGCGCGAGTGGTATCCGAAAGTCGTGGCGGCCCTCAAGGCCCTGCCGGAGCTGACGGCCATCGACGCCCGTGAAGGGCGCGGTGCCCAGCAAGTGACGCTGGTGGTCAATCGGGACGCGGCCAAGCGGCTGGGAATCGACATGAACATGGTTACCGCCGTGCTCAACAACGCCTATAGCCAGCGTCAGGTTTCCACCATCTATGACACCCTGAACCAGTATCAGGTGGTGATGGAGGTCAACCCCCGATACGCCCAGGACCCGGTCACGCTGCAACAGGTACAGGTCATTACCGCAGACGGGCAGCGAGTGCCGTTGTCGAGCATTGCCCATTACGAGCGCAGTCTTGCCAATGACCGGGTGTCCCATGAAGGTCAGTTTGCATCGGAGAGCATTTCCTTCGATCTGGCCGAAGGTGTCAGCCTGGACACAGCGACTGTCGCCATAGAGCGTGCCATTGCCAGGGTAGGCCTGCCTTCCGAAGTCATCTCCAAGATGGCGGGTGCCGCCAGTGCCTTTGCTGCAACCCAGAAAGGGCAGCCATTGATGATTCTCGGGGCGCTGCTGGCGGTTTATCTGGTGCTGGGGATTCTTTACGAAAGCTATATCCATCCGCTGACGATTCTGTCGACCCTGCCATCGGCCGGTGTCGGTGCCTTGCTGAGCATCTACGTGCTGGGCGGCGAATTCAGCCTGATTTCCTTGCTGGGGCTGTTCCTGCTGATTGGTGTCGTGAAGAAAAACGCGATCATGATGATCGACCTGGCCCTGCATCTGGAGCGTGAGTCCGGGATGACGCCACAGGAATCGATCCGCAGTGCCTGCCTGCAACGTCTCAGGCCGATCCTGATGACCACGATGGCTGCCATTCTTGGCGCATTGCCGCTGCTGCTGAGCAATGCCGAAGGTGCGGAAATGCGTCGCCCGCTGGGCCTGACCATTATTGGCGGGCTGGTCTTCAGCCAGGTTCTGACCCTTTACACCACGCCTGTGGTTTACCTCTATCTCGACCGGCTGCGCCACCGTTTCAACGGTTGGCGTGGCGTGCGCACCGATGCTGCTTTGGAAACCCCGCTATGACCGACCATCCGGCAATCAAATCCAACCCGCAATGGCTTGTCCGGCCAGTGGCAATGGGGCTTTGTGTCCTGCTGCTGAGCGCCTGCACCGTAGGGCCTGATTACCACAAGCCGTCAGTGACTACGCCTGTGCAGTTCAAGGCTGCCGAAGGCTGGCGTCAGGCGACACCGAGCGATGCCATGGCGCGCGGTGCATGGTGGGAGGTGTATGGCGACACGGAACTCAATGCGCTGGTGGAGCGGCTCAACAGTTCCAACCAGACGGTCGCGCAATATGAAGCCCAGTACCGGCAGGCCAGGGCATTGGTGCGCAGTTCCCGCGGTGCGCTGTTTCCCACACTGGACCTGACCACCAGCAAGACCCGCTCAAGCCAGGGATCTTCCAGCAGCAGTACCTCCAATGCCGACAGCATCAACAATTCCTATAACGCCCAGTTGGGTGTGAGCTGGGAGGCCGATATCTGGGGCAGGCTGCGCCGAGGCCTTGAGGCCGATACCGCCAGCGCCCAGGCCAGCCTTGCTGACCTGGCAGCCATGCAGTTGAGCCTGCAATCGGAACTGGTGCAGAACTACCTGCAATTGCGGGTGCTGGATGAACAGAAGCGTTTGCTGGAGTCCACGGTTGAGGCTTACCAACGCTCTCTGACCATGACCCGCAATCAGTATCAGGCCGGTATTTCCGGGCGCGAAGCCGTGGCTCAGGCACAGACCCAGCTAAAGACCACCCAGGCCGACCTGATCGATCTGACGTGGCAGCGCGCCCAGTTCGAGAATGCCATCGCGGTCTTGATGGGCATGGCCCCGGCCGAGTTCAATCTGCCAGCGACTATAACTATCCCGGAGTTACCGCAGATTCCGGTGGGCATTCCTTCGCAATTGCTGGAGCGTCGTCCCGATATCGCTGCCGCCGAACGCTCTATCATGGCTGCCAACGCCAATATCGGTGTCGCCAAGGCCGCTTACTACCCGGATTTCACCCTGAGCCTGAGTGGCGGCTATAACAGCAATTCGTTCTCCAACTGGATCAGCCTGCCGAACCGTTTCTGGTCGGTCGGGCCGCAAATGGCGCTGACACTGTTCGATGCGGGCAGACGCTCGGCGGAAGTCGATCGCATTGAAGCCGTCTATGACCAGACAGTTGCGCAATACCGGCAGACGGTCCTGAACGGCTTCCAGGAAGTGGAAAACTACATGGTTCAGCTCAAGGTCTACGAGGAGGAAGCGGCGGTTCGGCAGGAAGCGCTGGATGCCGCTCGCGAATCCCTGCGCCTGACCAGCAACCAGTACAAGGCCGGAGTGATCGGCTATCTGGATGTCGTCAATGTACAAACCACAGCACTGAGCAACGAGCGTTCTGTATTGAATGTCCTGCAAAGTCGCCTGATTGCCAGTGTTCAGTTGATTGCAGCACTGGGCGGTGGCTGGGATGGGCAGAGCGGTCTGCAACTCAAGGACTGATCAGCCTCTGGAGGAGGGCGGAGAGCATCATTGTGCTGTCCGTCTGAAATTAATAATTTATATATGGCCAATAGCCATTTTTTTACGTGTCTGACGGGACATTCTGCCGTTTTTGCGTAAACTCTCCTGCAACTGTTTGGCATGGATGCGTTAACTCGATCCATGTCACAGGAGCGCCCATGTTGACTGGTCATTACACGCCCTCACTGGTCTTCATTTCCATATTCGTGGCGATTCTCGCTTCGTATACCGCGCTCGATCTGGCAGGCCGCATTGCTTCTGCCAAGGGTCGTGGCGTTTACATATGGATGTGTGGCGGTGCCTTTGCCATGGGCATCGGTATCTGCTCCATGCACTTCATCGGGATGCTGGCTTTCAAGCTTCCCATCGAACTCGGGTTCGATATCCCTCTGACCTTGCTGTCACTGCTGATTGCCATGCTGTCTTCAGGCATCGCTTTATGGTTGGTCAATCAGGTGCAATTACCTCTGTCACACCTGGCGCTTGGCGCCTTGTTCATGGGCGGCGGCATCAGCACCATGCATTACACCGGCATGGCAGCGATGCGCATGCAGCCAGGCATCGAGTACGACCCTTTCCTGTTCATCATGTCCCTGCTTATCGCTGTAGGGGCTTCGGCCGTTGCCATCTGGATTGCCTTTCGCTTGCGTCATCAGACCTCCAATGTGTTTCTGGTTCGGGCTGGAGCGGCGGTGGTCATGGGCATCGCCATTGTGGGCATGCACTATACCGGCATGGCGGCAGCCAGTTTTCCCGAAGGCAGCTTCTGTGGCGCGCTGGGTAACGGGTTGAAAAGCGATGGTCTGGACAAGCTGGTACTGGTCACCAGTCTGGCCGTATTGACCATCGTGCTGCTGACCTCGATTCTCGACGCCCGCCTTGAGGCCCGGACGGCTGTTCTGGCCAATTCGCTGCTGGAAGCCAACCGCGAACTCACCCATCAGGCTCTGCATGACAGCCTGACCAGTCTGCCGAACCGTGTATTGCTGGCTGATCGCATCGAGCAAGCAATAAGGAAGGTCAACGATAATGGCGGCTGTTTTGCGCTGATGTTCATGGACCTGGACGGTTTCAAGCCGGTCAACGATGCATTCGGTCACCATATCGGCGATCAGTTGTTGCGTCAGGTTGCGTTGCGCCTGCGGGAAAACCTGCACCGGCATGACACCCTGGCGCGAATCGGTGGCGATGAGTTCGTTCTGTTGATGGAATCCCAGGATATCGATGACGCCCTGGCCGTTGCATCGCGCCAGGTCGGCGTGATTGCCCAGCCGTTCGATATTGCCGAACACACTCTGCAGGTTTCGGTCAGCATCGGTATCTGCATGTACCCGGGCAATGGCGAGACTCAGCATGAGCTGCTGATGAATGCCGATGCAGCGATGTATCACGCAAAGGCTGCGGGAAAGAACTGCTACAGCTTCTTTGAATCCGCGATGAATACCAATGCCCGCAATCAGATGCAGCTCTTGCAAGGGTTGCGGTCAGCCATCAAGAACACCCATTTCTGCCTGTATTACCAGCCCAAGTTCGATGCCGTCAGCGGCTTGCCTGTAGGGGCCGAGGCCTTGCTGCGCTGGAATCACCCGGAGCAGGGGCTGCTTGGGCCGGATACGTTCATTGAACTGGCTGAAAAGACCGGCCTGATTATTCCTATCGGTGAGTGGGTGCTCGATGAAGCCTGCCGTCAGATGAGCGAATGGTATGCCCAGGGTTACACCCACTGGCGTATTGCAGTGAACCTTTCGGCCTTGCAGTTCTGTCATGCCGGGTTGGTCACGACGGTCGCCAATACCTTGTCCAGGCATCGGCTTGAGCCCAATTGCCTGACCCTGGAGATCACCGAAACCACCGCCATGAGCAATGCCGAGGTCACCATGGAGGTATTGCAGAAGCTTTCGGCCATGGGTGTCGATATTTCGATTGACGACTTTGGCACCGGTTACTCCAGTCTGATGTACCTCAAGCACCTGCCTGCCAATGAGATCAAGATCGACCGTGGTTTTGTCCGTGATCTCGACCACGACCGGGATGATGCCGCGATTGTCTCGGCCATTGTTGCCGTGGGCCGTGCCCTGGATTTGCGAATCGTTGCCGAAGGCGTTGAAAACAGTGTTCAGCAAAACTTCCTGACCGATCTGGGCTGCAATGCCTTGCAGGGTTTCCTGCTGGGGCATCCGCTGCCTGCGCAACAATTCATGAGCCATATCCTTTCGGTCGAGGGCCGCACACTCCCGAGGGCAAGTGGGGTGATAGCTGAAATACAGGATGGCGTTCATGCCAAAACGCTGGCAGGATCGATTCTGCATGCGGGCGCTGTGGGTCCGCTAGGCTCTGTATGAGCAACGGATCGCCATAGCGATCCTTGGCCCCTGAAAACATACGAGAGACATTCATGGATAAAGTCCTCCTCATTACCGGCGGCTCCCGCGGGATCGGTGCAGCCACGGCGCTTCTGGCAGCTTCACAAGGTTATCGAATCTGTATCAATTACCTGTCCGACCATGCCTCTGCCGAGAAAATATGCGGCAAGATCCGGGAGTTGGGTGCGCAGGCCATCACGGTACAGGCCGATGTCAGTAACGAGGACGAGATCATTCGCCTCTACGCGCGTATCGATTCGGAGTTGGGACCCATTACCCATCTGGTCAATAACGCCGGAACCATTGCCCATACCTCGCGGCTGGACGACATGTCAGAGTTCCGTATGCTCAAGATCATGATGACCAATGTGGTCGGCCCGATGCTGTGCAGCAAACACGCTTTGCTGCGCATGTCGCCGCGTCATGGCGGCAACGGCGGCAGCATCGTCAATGTGACCTCGGCTGCCGCGCGTCTGGGAGCGCCGGGCGAATATATCGACTATGCGGCTTCCAAGGGAGCACTGGATACCTTCACCACAGGCCTGTCCCTGGAAGTCGCGGGTGAGGGCATTCGGGTCAATGCCGTAAGACCGGGCTTCATCTTCACCGACTTTCATGCCCTGAGCGGCGATCCGTTTCGGGTCAGCAAGCTTGAAGGGAACATCCCCATGTACCGGGGCGGTAAAGCCGAAGAAGTTGCCGAGACCATTGTCTGGCTGCTGTCGGACCATGCTTCATACGTGACCGGCACCTTCATCGATGTTGCTGGTGGTCGCTGACGCTCGATTGTCCAGCAACGAACGAATGATCCGCCCCAGGGTTTCCATGGCCTTCTCGGAGGTTGTGGTCCAGGGGCTGCCGTAGTTCAGGCGAATGCAGTTACCAAAGCGTCGGGTCGGCGAAAAGATCGGCCCCGGCGCAATACTGATCCCCTGAGCGAGCGCCACCTGGAAGACTTTCAGCGAGTCGAGCTGTTCTGGCAGTTCCACCCACAAAAAGTAACCGCCTACCGGCTGGCTGACTCTGGTCTGCGCCGGGAAGTGTCGACCGATGGCACTCAGCATGGCCCGCTGCTGATCTTCCAGTGCGTAGCGCAGCTTGCGCAGGTGTCGGTCATAACCGCCGTGCTGCAGATAGTCAGCAATGGCGGCTTGAGCAGGCATCGAGGCGCAAAGAGAGGTCATCAGTTTCAAGCGTTCGATCTTCTGCGCATAACGTCCTGCCGCAACCCAGCCGATCCGATAGCCCGGCGCAAGGCTTTTGGAAAACGAGCCGCAGTGCATGACCAGCCCCTCGGTATCAAAGGCCTTGGCCGGTTTCGGGGCCTGAGGGCCGTAGTACAGCTCGGCATATACATCATCCTCGATCAATGGCACCTGATGCTCGCGCAGAAGTTCCACCAGTTCACGTTTGCGCGCCTCCGGGACCAGCGCACCGGTCGGGTTCTGGAAAGTGGTCATGCACCAGCAGGCCTTGACTGGATGTCGCTCCAGAGCCTGCTTCAACACGCCCAGGTCGATACCGTCACGCGGGTGAGTCGGGATCTCCACGGCCTTGAGTTTCAGACGCTCCAGCACTTGAAGGCAGGCGTAGAAGGCGGGGGCTTCGATGGCCACAAGATCGCCAGGCTCGGTGACGGCCTGTAGACACAGGTTCAGAGCTTCCAGCGCGCCATTGGTAATCAGCAACTCCTCCATGGGTAACACCAGGCCATTGACCATGTAGCGCAAGGCGATCTGACGACGCAGTTGCGGATTGCCCGGCGACATATCGGTGACCACCATGCGCGGGTCCATCTCGCGAGAGGCACTGGCCAGAGAGCGGGAAAGACGCGGCAACGGGAACAATACCGGGCTGGGAAAGGCCGAGCCAAAGGGCACCGTATTGGGGTCCTTGATCGAATCCAGCACTGAAAACACCAGCTCACTGACATCCACTTCAGTGGATTCATAGACCTGAGTGCTGGCCTGCGGCTCGCTGAACGGTCTGGGTGGCTTGTCGACAATGCTGTTGACGAAATACCCGGAACGCGCACGCGCCCGAATCAGCCCGCGACGCTCCAGCAGGTAATACGCCTGGAACACGGTCGAAGGGCTGATACCGTGGGTCTGGCTCGCATAACGAACCGAAGGCACCCGCTGGTCCGGTCCCAGCACGCCACTGCGAATCAACTCGGCTACATCGTCGGCATACTTCTCGTAACGCTTCATGGCATCACCGCTAATGAGGTAGCCGGACTATAAAGGCGAGACTGTTTTCAGAACAGATTCAGGTTCATGCTGAAAAAGCAGATCAGATAAAGCCGGTAGGAGAGAATGCATTCGCGAAGAGTCAGTACGCCCGACAGAGTAATGTCGTTTGAAATACCGTCTCGCGAATGAATTCGCTCCTACTCTCTAACCGTGTGATGCCGCTTGTCCTGCGCACCTTGCACTGTCAGCGCATCGGCATCCGCCTCGGTTATCGGTACGTGCTGTCCATCTATCAGCGCCTCGGACATATGGGTCGCATCGTTGGTCGTGATGATCACATCAGCCACGAGGCTGCGCAAAATCGTATCGTGAAAGGTCACGGAGCAGGATTGGTGAGCGCTATCGAATTCCAGTGTCATGGCACAACTCCTTGAGGTGTGCGTCAAAACTCTCAAACATTTCTGCCCGGCACATTGACTCGGGTCAGGGTTCGACGAAGGAGAAATGCGAGCCGGCCGCAACCGCTCACATCCTCCCGATTCCGGTCACTGCGACAAGTCATCCATCAGAATGGCCGGCGGCTCCTGAGTCGGAGGGTCGCCTGCAGGCGGCTGGATCACCGGCGGCAGGGTCGGTGGCGGCTCTTCGGCTGGCGGTGGCACGGGCAGGGTGGGTTTATCGATATTCGGGTCCGGCGTTTCGGCCGGGATTGGGATGTTCATTGAGCTTCACCTCGATACCAGATAAGTGGTGTTCGTGATGTTTGACCGCCGAGCGCGTTCTGGAATTCAGACGGATTTGTTTTGCCGGGATAGCAATGTGGAATGAAGAGTCAGCTCATCTATTACAGGTTCTGAAGCTTTATGAGCTTCTTTGTATGTTTGTATGCGCGCCTAAAAAGCTGACGAGCGGTCTTTCCTGATTTTGTGTGACATGCCCATTCAGGCATTTCCTGCTGTTGCATGGCTCAGCCCTGAGCGAACAGATTCGTCTACGCTGAGGCTCGTTCTCAAACTTTTTGAACTTTGCCTGTACAGGCGGCATCGGAAAAACATGTGACAGATATTCAGGCGAATCAGGATTGTCTTTGTCTGTCCGCACCGCATCGATACAAAACCTTTTTCTGCATGGATCTGCACAGGAGCGTCCCAGGGGCGTGAGGAGTGATGCTCGATGAATGTGACTGCTGATCAGCCATACGGCCCGGATTCTCTGGCCTCTGATGTTCCACACCCAACCCGTCCACTGTCCCTGACCCAAGCCCTGCAATTACCGCGCATCGTGATCGAAGACACCATGCCGGTGATCGATGGCGGGTTGTTTGCTGCCAAGGGCATCGTCGGGCAGAAGGTCACGGTGACCAGCAAGGTGTTTGCCGATGGGCATGACAAGCTGGCAGTGCGGGTCTGTTGGCGGGTGGACGGTGACGGGGAGTGGCAGGACGCTTTGCTGCACGACCTTGGAAATGACAGCTGGATCGGCGAATTCACGCCGACGTCCGTTGACCGTTACGTATTTCGCCTGGAGGCCTGGATCGATCAGTACGCCAGTTATCGTTACGAACTGGAGAAAAAGTACGGTGCCGGTGTGCCCATCGAGCTGGAGCTGGAAGAAGGGCGTATTCATCTCGTTCATGCGGCCGAGCGAAGCCAGGGCGCGTTGCGTCAGCAGATCGAAAGTGTTCTGGAGCGCTTGGGGCAACTGGATTCCGAAGGCCGGGTTGCCTTGCTCTTGCACAGTGAAACTGCGGCCTTGATGGTCCAGGCGGACAATCGGACGTTTCTGAGTCGCAGTATCGAGTTCCCGCTGGATGTGGAGCGTCAGTTGGCGCAGTTCGCCAGTTGGTATGAATTGTTTCCCCGCTCGATTACCGATGATCCGGCGCGGCATGGCACCTTCAATGATGTGCACTCACGCCTGCCGATGATTCGGGACATGGGCTTTGACGTGCTGTATTTCCCGCCTATCCACCCCATTGGTCGCGCCCATCGCAAAGGCCCGAACAATTCGCTGACCGCAGGCCCGGACGATCCGGGTAGCCCTTACGCCATCGGCAGTGAAGACGGTGGTCATGAGGCTATTCATCCGCAACTGGGCACCCGCGAGGATTTTCGCAATCTGGTTGCAGCGGCTGCGGAGCACGGCCTGGAGATCGCTCTGGATTTCGCCATTCAGTGCTCTCAGGATCACCCTTGGCTCAAGCAGCATCCGGGCTGGTTTTCCTGGCGGCCGGACGGGACCATCCGTTATGCAGAGAACCCGCCGAAGAAATATCAGGACATCGTCAACGTCGACTTCTATGCGGCCGATGCGATTCCCGGCCTGTGGCTGGAGTTGCGGGACATCGTGCTGGGATGGGTCGAGGAGGGCGTAAAGATCTTCCGGGTCGATAACCCGCACACCAAGCCGCTGCCGTTCTGGCAGTGGATGATCGGTGACATTCGCAGCCAGCACCCTGATGTGATGTTTCTGGCCGAAGCCTTTACCAAACCCGCGATGATGGCGCGTCTGGGCAAGGTCGGCTATTCACAGAGCTATACCTATTTCACCTGGCGCAACACCAAGGCCGAGTTGTCCGAGTACCTGACCCAGCTCAACCAGCCACCGTTGCGCAATTGCTACCGTCCCAATTTCTTTGTCAATACGCCGGATATCAACCCGCATTTCCTGCATGAGTCGGGGCGCGCGGGCTTTCTGATCCGGGCCGCGCTGGCGACTATGGGGTCGGGCCTGTGGGGCATGTATTCGGGGTTTGAGCTGTGCGAGTCGGCACCGATCCCCGGCAAGGAGGAGTATCTGGATTCCGAGAAGTATGAGATCCGGGTCAGGGACTTCACGGCACCGGGCAATATCATTGCCGAGATCGCCCAGCTCAACCGTATTCGCAGGCAGAACCCTGCATTGCATAGTCATCTGGGTTTGAAGCTGTATGCGGCCTGGAACGACAACATTCTGTATTTCGGCAAGCGCTCGGACGATGGCAGTAACTTCATTCTGGTGGCTGTCAGCCTGGATCCGTTCAATGCCCAGGAAGCGCACTTCGAGTTACCGCTGTGGGACATGGGCCTGCCCGACGATGCTGCAACTTCGGGCGAGGACCTGATGACCGGGCATCGATGGACCTGGTACGGCAAGATTCAGTGGATGCGGATCGACCCTTCGTATCAGCCATTTGGTATCTGGCGTATCCAGGCCGCGAATTGAAGAGGCAGGAGCCCGTAATGGCGAAGAAGAAAGCTACTAACGCCACATTCATCAATGACCCGCTCTGGTACAAGGACGCCGTGATCTATCAGGTTCACGTCAAGTCGTTCTTCGATTCCAACAATGATGGTATCGGTGACTTTGCCGGCCTGATCGACAAGCTCGATTACATCGCCGAACTGGGCGTCAACACCATCTGGGTGCTGCCGTTCTATCCCTCGCCCCGGCGTGACGATGGCTACGACATTTCCGAATACCGTGATGTACACAGCGACTACGGCACCATGGCCGATGCCAGAAGGTTCATTGCCCAAGCCCACAAACGCGGCTTGCGGGTCATCAGCGAACTGGTCATCAACCACACCTCGGACCAGCATCCCTGGTTTCAGAAGGCGCGGCATGCCAAGCCCGGTTCCAAGGCCCGGGATTTTTATGTGTGGTCCGATACCGATCAGAAGTATGAGGGCACGCGCATCATCTTTCTGGACACGGAAAAGTCCAACTGGACCTGGGACCCGGTGGCCGGCCAGTACTTCTGGCACCGCTTCTACTCCCATCAACCGGATCTGAATTTCGACAATCCCTACGTGATGGACGCGGTACTGGAAGTCATGCGCTTCTGGCTGGACCTGGGTGTCGATGGCTTGCGTCTGGATGCGATTCCTTACCTGATCGAGCGGGATGGCACCAACAACGAGAACCTGCCCGAGACTCATCAGGTACTCAAGCGCATCCGTGCCGAGATCGACGCCCACTATCCTGATCGCATGCTGCTGGCCGAGGCCAATCAATGGCCGGAAGATACGCAACTGTATTTCGGTGATACCCATGGCCCCAATGGCGATGAATGCCACATGGCGTTTCACTTCCCTCTGATGCCGCGCATGTATATGGCGCTGGCCCAGGAAGACCGCTTCCCGATCACTGACATTCTGCGCCAGACACCGGAAATTCCGGCCAACTGCCAGTGGGCAATCTTTCTGCGCAATCACGATGAACTGACCCTGGAAATGGTCACCGACCGTGAACGGGACTACCTGTGGAATTACTACGCAGCCGACAAGCGCGCCCGCATCAATCTGGGCATCCGCCGACGTCTGGCTCCGTTGGTGGAGCGTGACCGGCGTCGGGTCGAACTGCTCAACAGCATGCTGCTGTCCATGCCCGGTACTCCGACGCTGTACTACGGTGATGAAATCGGCATGGGCGACAACATCTATCTGGGGGACCGCGATGGCGTTCGTACGCCGATGCAGTGGTCCATCGACCGCAATGGCGGTTTCTCCCGTGCCGATCCGGCCAGTCTGGTGTTGCCACCGATCATGGACCCGCTGTACGGCTACCAGTCGGTCAACGTCGAAAGCCAGGAAAAAGATCCTCATTCATTACTGAACTGGAATCGTCGAATGCTGGCGGTGCGCAAGCAGCAGAAGGCATTCGGGCGCGGCACGCTGAAAATGCTGTCACCGTCCAATCGTCGCATCCTGGCTTACATTCGCGAATACACAGGGTCAGATGGACACAACGAAATCATTTTGTGCGTAGCCAACGTTTCCAGTGCGGCCCAGGCGGCCGAACTGGAGCTGTCGGCCCATGCGGGCACTGTCCCGGTGGAAATGCTCGGCGGCAGTGCCTTCCCGCCGATCGGGCAACTGAGTTATCTGCTGACGCTGCCACCTTATGGTTTTTACTGGTTTCTTCTCGCCCCGGAGAATCAAATGCCCAGTTGGCACGTGGAACCTGCGCAAAGCATGCCGGACTTTCCCACGCTGGTACTCAAGAAGCGTCTTGAGGAATTGCTCGACGAGCCGTTGCGCAGCACGATGGAAAACACTTCCCTGGCGGTCTATCTGCCCAAGCGTCGCTGGTTTGCGGGCAAGGACAAGGCCATTGAACAGGTCAACATCGCCTATGCCGTTCGCTTCGGCGACCCGGCGCATCCGGTCCTGCTCAGTGAAATCGAGGTTACTGCCGGTGGTCAGCCAGAGCGTTATCAATTGCCTTTCGGGCTGTTGGCCGAAGATGACATCAGCAGCGCCTTGCCCCAGCAACTGGCGCTTGCCCGCGTGCGGCGCGGTCGGCAGGTGGGGCTGATTACCGATGCCTTTACTCTGGAAACCTTTATCCGGGCAGTGATTCAAGGCATGCAGGATCAGACCGTACTGACCTGCAACGACGGCGAATTGCGTTTCGAGCACACGTCGGAACTGGCGCCCTTGGGGCTGAGTGACGAGTCTGAAGTGCGCTATCTCTCCGCCGAGCAGTCCAACAGCTCTGTTGTGGTGGGCAGCAGCCTGGTGCTCAAGCTGATCCGCAAGGTCAGTGCCGGTACTCACCCGGAACTGGAGATGGGGGCTTATCTGACCAATGCCGGTTACCGGAATATTTCGCCCTTGCTGGGGGCCGTGACGAGGGTTGGCAATGACGGGCAGCCGCATCTATTGATGATTGCCCAAGGCTACTTGAGCAATCAGGGCGATGCCTGGGAGTGGACGCAAAACAACCTTGAGCGGGCAGTGCGCGATGCGCTGGCACATGGCGTGTCCGAGCAGGAGCAGCATTACAACGCGCTGCTGGAACTGGCGGATTTTTCTCTTTATCTGGGGCAACGACTCGGAGAAATGCACCAGGTTCTGGCAGCACCGACCGATAATCCGGACTTTGCGGTGCAAGTCACCAGTATCGATGACAGTCAGGCGTCGGCGAAAAGCATCGGCGCACAGCTTGAGCGTGCCCTGCAATTGCTCGATCAGCGCAAGGACGATCTGGGGCCGGAAGACCGGCAACTGGTCGATGACCTGAGTGCCAGTCGCCAAGCCATTCAGAACCATGTGCAAGACCTGGCCAGACGCTCGGTGGGCGGTTTACGCATGCGGGTCCACGGCGACCTGCATCTGGGTCAGGTATTGGTGGTCAAGGGCGACGCCTATCTGATCGATTTCGAGGGCGAGCCTGCCCGCAGCTTGCCCGAGCGACGTGCCAAACACAGCCCGTTCAAGGATGTCAGCGGCGTTTTGCGATCTTTCGACTACGCTGCCGCAATGGCCGTGCGCAGTGCTCAGAGTGTCGACACCTCGGCCGAGGCCGGCGTGGCCCGCCGTCATGTAGCCGAAACCTACCTCGCTCAGGCCCGCGAGGCGTTTCTGGAGGGTTATCGCAAGGCAACACTCGGCCTGGCTCATGCCTGGAAAGACGAGAACGGAGAGAGCGCTGCGCTGGAGCTGTTCACCCTGGAAAAAGCCGCTTATGAAGTGATCTACGAAGCCGAGAATCGTCCGAGTTGGTTGGCCGTACCTTTGCAAGGCTTGCGTGGGTTGCTGGAACTGTCTGATGGAGAAACCAAATGAATTTGCCTGACAAGATCGGTACGGGCCGCCAACCAATGCCTGCTGCTGTCGATATGGATGCTTTGATCCGTGCGGAGCACAGAGATCCCTTTTCCATTCTCGGGCCACATGACGATGGCGCCCACGGGCAGTTCATCCGTGCGTACCTGCCGGGTGCATTGAGTGTTCGTGTGCTTGCCCAGAACGACGGACGTGATCTGGGCGAGTTGCAGATGAGTGAAGTGCCAGGTTTTTTCGTGGGGCATTTCGAGCAGGCACAGCCTTATCTGTTGAAGATCAACTGGGCCGGTGGCGAACAGGTAACCGAAGATCCCTACAGCTTCGGTCCGCTGCTGGGCGAGATGGATCTGTATCTCTTTGCAGAAGGCAATCATCGCGACCTGGGCAGTTGCCTGGGCGCACAGCTCACCAATGTCTCAGGTATCGATGGCGTGCGGTTTGCGGTCTGGGCTCCGAATGCTCGCCGGGTCTCGGTGGTGGGCAGTTTCAATAACTGGGACGGGCGTCGTCATCCGATGCGCCTGCGCCATCCCTCGGGTGTCTGGGAAGTATTCGTGCCTCGCTTGCAGGCAGGCGAGATCTACAAATACGAAATCCTGGGCAGCCAGGGCATCCTGCCCTTGAAATGTGACCCGGTGGCGCTGGCAACCACCTTGCCACCCGATACCGCCTCAAAGGTCGCCCAGCCGTTGCAGTTCGACTGGCAGGACCATGACTGGCTGCAATCGCGCGGCGACCGGCATGCCCAGACGGCACCGCTGTCGATCTACGAGCTGCATGCCGGTTCCTGGCAGATGGAGCAGAACGAAGACGGGACGCAGTGGCGGCAATACAACTGGCGTGAACTGGCTGACAGGCTGATCCCTTACGTCAAGGAACTGGGCTTCACCCATATCGAACTGATGCCGATCATGGAGCATCCATTTGGCGGCTCCTGGGGTTATCAATTGCTGGCGCAATTCGCTCCCACGGCACGTTATGGCTCGCCCGAGGACTTTGCGTTCTTCGTCAACGCCTGCCACCAGGCCGAGATCGGCGTGATCCTGGACTGGGTGCCCGCGCATTTTCCAACCGATACCCATGGCCTGGCCCAGTTCGACGGTACGGCGCTGTACGAATATGGCAACCCGCAGGAAGGCTTCCACCAGGATTGGGACACCCTGATCTACAACCTGGGCCGCACCGAAGTGCATGGTTTCATGCTGGCCTCGGCGCTGCACTGGCTCAAGCACTTCCATATCGACGGCCTGCGGGTGGATGCTGTGGCATCGATGCTTTATCGGGATTACTCGCGCAAGGCTGGCGAATGGGTACCGAACCGTTTTGGCGGGCGTGAAAACCTCGAAGCCATTGACTTCCTGCGTCACCTCAACGATGTGGTCGCGATTGAAGCGCCGGGCACCATGGTGATTGCCGAGGAGTCCACGGCCTGGCCGGGCGTCACTCAGAATACCCAGCAGGGCGGGCTGGGGTTCTCCTACAAATGGAACATGGGCTGGATGCATGATTCGTTGCATTACATGCAGCAAGACCCGATTCACCGCGCCCATCACCATAACGAACTGAGCTTTGGTCTGGTGTACGCCTGGTCCGAGCGCTTTATCCTGCCGATTTCCCACGATGAAGTGGTGCATGGCAAGCACTCGCTGATCGACAAGATGCCGGGTGACCGTTGGCAGAAATTCGCCAATCTGCGCGCTTACCTGACCTTCATGTGGACGCATCCGGGCAAGAAGCTGCTGTTCATGGGCTGTGAGTTCGGTCAGTGGCGCGAGTGGAACCACGACGAGCAACTGGACTGGTACCTGCTGCAATATGCTGATCATATCGGCGTGAAAAAGCTGGTATCGGACCTCAACCGCCTGTATCGCCAGGAAAAGGCCCTGCACGAGCGCGATGCCGAGCCGATGGGGTTCCAGTGGCTGATCGGTGACGATGCGGCCAACAGCGTGTTTGCCTGGTTGCGCTGGAGCAAGGAGGGTGAGCCGCTGCTGGTGGTCGCCAACCTGACCCCGGTGCCCCGTGAAAACTATCGTGTTGGCGTGCCATTCACCGGGACCTGGGTCGAACTGCTCAACAGTGATGCTGAAACGTATGCAGGCTCGAATCTGGGTAATGGCGGCGGGGTGCATACCGAAGACAGCCCGAGCCACGGGATGCCTGCTTCTGTTTCATTGAGTCTGCCGCCTTTGGCGGTGCTGATTCTCAAGCCTAAGGTCGAGGAATAGTGAACCGTCGCGGCCAAGGCCCCTCCCACATCTGCGTGGGAGGGGCCTTGGCCGCGACAGCAACCTACCAGCTCACTCTGACCCCCAGATTTCCCCGCAACCCATCCAGGTCATTGTCATCCAGATTGCTGCTGTAA
Source organism: Pseudomonas serbiensis (assembly GCF_030580745.1). Taxonomy (NCBI): domain Bacteria; kingdom Pseudomonadati; phylum Pseudomonadota; class Gammaproteobacteria; order Pseudomonadales; family Pseudomonadaceae; genus Pseudomonas; species Pseudomonas serbiensis. The sequence continues at coordinate 228,501 of NZ_JAUQOO010000005.1, read as the reverse complement.
TCGGCGCTCAGGTAGAGGCTGATCTCACGGGATAATCGGGTTGTCAGCCCAACGCCCAGGTCAGCCGTCGTCGATTTGTGTTCCGTCTTGATCCGGTCGTTGTGATCGAAGGTCAGTGTGTCCGCACCATCAAAGTTGTGCCACAGGTTACCTTGTAAAAACGGCTCGACCGGAACTCCCCGCACTTGATAGCGGCCTTCAAGCCGTCCACCCAGGCGTGCGGTGGTGTAGGGCTGTGAGTCGAACGCGACGTGTGAGATTCCATCGTTCTGGCTATCGAGGTCGATACGTTGATGGATCACTTGTGCCTGAGGTTCGATAACCCAGTGTGGCGCCAGCGCAATGGGGTAACCCGCCTCGACGGAGAGGCTCAGGACATGGCCGTCAGTGTCGATACGAATCCCCCGGTCTGAACGGCTGTTGCCATCCAGTCGAGTACCCATCGCCACGGTATCCAGATACCAGCCTTGCGGGTCGATCAGGGTCCAGTAGATGCCGAGGCTGTCACCCTGGATTTTCAGCTTGCCAGTACGGCGGCCCTCGAAACCCTCGGCAAAGCCTTTGACGTGGCCGTCCAGTTGCGTGTGGGCAACGAATAGACCGGTTCGCTGGGTACGCCCGCTGCTGGTTTGCAGGGCCAACAGGTCATGGCCGACCTGATAGCCCTTGAGCGATGCATCCAGGCCAGGAGCTACCGTGCCTGACCAGTCCTGCTGGAAGTCGTTGCCAAATATGCGTGCCCAACCCGCAGCAAAGGCACCGGTCTCGTTCAGCAGGTTCTGGTCGCCTTGACGCTCATGGAAGGTCCCCAGGGATGACAGCGCCAGTTTTGCAGCGGCTGGAGGCACCACTGCGTAATTCGGAACCTCCAGACGATACAAGGGAACAGGCGCAGCACCACGTACAGGAGCGGGAAGCGGCGGGGTGCCAGGTGCGGGAACGGGCTGGATAGCCGCCGGTTGAAAGGTTGGCGGTGTGGGCGCTGGAGCTTCGGGTGGCACAGGAGTTGGCGTCGGTGTTGGCGTTGGTGTCGGCGTCGGTGTTGGTGTCGGTTCAGGAGCAGGCTCGACTGGCGCAGTGACGAGTGCCTCAGGTACGGAAATCACCGATGAGCGCAGAAACCAGCTGTTCTCCGAGCCGGCAGTGGCTCCACCCTTGAACAGGTAGTACTGATAGGCGCCGACAGACAATGAGTTTTTCAGTGAAAAGGCTGAGTTATCGCTGGTCGCGCCATTGGCGGCCTCGACCACTTCGATCCCGTTTTGCAGGGTCAATGCACCGACTCCTCCTTGATTGTCGACTGTAATCTGAGTGCTGCCGCTGATCGATCCCCGGGATACCACCAGTTTGTCGCTGGGCGAGCTGTCTTCGCCCAGCACCGATTGCAGCCTTAGCTGCCCGTTATTGCCAACGTAATTGCCATTGACCGTCAGTGTGTCAGTCGCACTGCTGCTACCGGTGCTCATGTCCAGAGTGCCGGCGTTGTTGAGTGTGACCAAGCGAGCGCTGGTAAAAGGCGAAATGCTGCCCGATACGGATGTCAGGGTACTGCTGGCGTCGACATTCATGACTCCCGTTTCGCTGGTGCTATCCCCCAGCGTGAAAATGCCTGCCAGATCCAGCCGTGAACCATTGTTCAGATTGACCGTTTCCCAGTTGGTATAGCGTGCGGGATTTGCTGAGGTTGTTGCATCAAAGGCCAGTAGATCCGTGCCCGGACCACCATTGAGCAGCGGGTTGGGTCCCAGGTAGGTTTCATTCAGATTGCTCAGTGTCGCCGTGTCATTATCGTTCTCCATCAGCACACTGCCGCGTATGTAGCCGCCATTGAGCCAGGTGAAGGTGTCATTGCCGAAGCTGGTGCGAATCCCGCCGCGAATCTCGCCGCCACTGACGGTAACCCTGTCGTTGCCACCACTGACACTGACGATCCCGCCAATACTGCCGTCTGACAGAATGATCGTATCGCGGCCAAAGCCTGTGACCAGATTGTTGACGATGGCCCCGCCCGACATATCGAAGGTATTGTCATCCAGTTTCATGTCTACGCGGCCTATGGTGCCGCCGGTCATTCTGGCCTGATCACCATCCTCGAAGGCGTTACTGATCGTGCCGCCGGTCATGAGAAAGGTGTCCAGGCCATCGCCTTGAGTCAGCGAGCGCAGGGTGCCGCCACTCATGAAGAAATCATCACGGTCGGTACCTTGATTGACATCGCCCGTGATGTTTCCTGCCGTGATACGAAACTGATCCGGCCCCGCGCCCTGATTGACGCTGCCGGTGATGTTGCCGGAATTCATCTCGACCCTGTCGCTCCCTGGCCCATAGGTGACGCTGCCGTTAATCGAACCCGTACCTCCTGCCGGGAATATCAGCGTGTTATTACCGCCAGGTTTGTTCAAGGGGCCGCTGTTGCCGCTGTCACAGACCTGTATCTCGTTGGCGATGGTGGCGGCGAGATCGCAGGCACCATGAGCGTTGGGAGAGATGAAGAAGGTCAGTACAGCCAGGGGAAGGATTCGAGCGATGAAGCGCAGTAACCGGTGGTTGATTTTCATGACTGCTCTCTCTGAACACGTGGTCAGGGAGGCGGTTCATGGTTCCAATGCTGGCCTGGCTACCACGCAAGTGACATCCATGAAGGGGTTTTATAAGCCTGATCAATGGCTAGCAGAAACAAGTCAAGATCCGATTGCGAGATGCGTCAATTAGTTGACCGACCGGCGGCATCAGGTTCCGTGCGAAAACAGGTTCAGGTGCCTGCTTGAGGGCGGCGTGATAACCAGAGTGTCAGGGCCAGGGCGGTTATCGACAGCAAAGAGGCATAAAAGAAAATCCAGCCATAGCCCTGACCCAGTGCAATGGCTCCCATCACGGGGCCTGCAATCGCCAGCGCCAGATCAAAGAACACGGCATAGGCGCTCAAACCTGCACCGCGACTGGTGGTAGGGACTTGCTTGATCGCCTCGACACCCAGAGCCGGATACACCAGCGACAGCCCCAGACCGGTAAGGCCCGCGCCCGCCAGGGCAAAACCGGTGTTGGGAGACAGCCACAGCATTACCAGCCCGATGGTTTCCACTGCCATGCACAGCATCGCCGCATTGAAGCCGCCCAAGCGATTGATGGCGCCGATAAAGAGCAGGCGGGCAAGGATGAAACATACCCCGAACATGCTCAGGCACCAGGCTGCTCCTTCCCAGCCACGGCTGATATAGAACAAGGTAATGAAGGTGGTCAGCGTCCCGTAGCCGATGGATGATAGCGTCAACCCAAGGCCATACGGAGCGATACGCCCGAACACCGACCAATAGGGCAGGCGCTCACCGGCAATCACCGGTACCGATGGCTTCTTGCGAATCATCAGCAAGGCCAGGGCCGCCATGGCGACAAGGGCAATGCCCAGGCTGTTGAACCCGGTGTGGTCGATCATCACGACCCCAAGTGGTGCGCCGATGGCAATCGCGCCGTAGGACGCGATGCCATTCCAGGAAATCGAGCGTGCCGTATGCTCCGCGCCGACCTTGCCGATACACCAACTGATGGTCCCGACCCCGATCATGCCCTGGGATACGCCGAGGAACAGCCGTGCAACGATCAAAATCCACAGGCTGGCCAGAGGAATGCTTTCAAGCAGCGTGGCGGCCAGCGTCATCACACCGCTGATGACTATCCCGCAAAGGCCAAGGACGATGGCGCGTTTACTACCCATATTGTCCGTCAGCCGGCCGGCAAAGGGACGGCTGAGCAGGGTGGCCAGGTATTGCGAGCCGATGGTCAGACCTGCGACCACCGCACTGAATCCGAGTTGGTCGTGTACATAGCCGGGCAGCACGGCAATCGGCAGGCCGATGCACAGGAAGGCGATGAAGGTATAGAAGACGATTGAGACAATTTGCAGCGTGATCGCCATGGAACTTGGCTGCGCTGAAGGTTTCTGGCTTGAGGCGGCAGGCATTGGACTCGTTCGCTGGCAGGCGGTTGGAATGGAATCATCATGGCGCGGTAAGGGCTTAAATGAAAGCACGCTAACAATCTGATCGGGTGTATTGCTGTTCTTCTCACGTAGTCATAGGATGACTGACCACAAACACAATAACAAAAGGTGCTTCATGAAAAAAAACCTCCTGCTGGCGGCTGCGGTTTCCTGCTCGTTCGGTCTGTCTGCTCATGCAGCGACTTTCGCTTATATCTCCAGCCCTGCTGACGGGCTCATTTCCCAATACCGACTGGACGCGGCAAGCGGGGCGCTTAGCCTGATAGAGCAGACCAAGGCAGGCGATCAGGTCAACCCTATGGCTCTCTCGCCGGATGGCAAGACGCTGTTTGCCGCATTGCGCGCCAAGCCTTATCAGGTGGTCGGTTTCGGCATTGAGCCCGGCACCGGGCATCTGAAACAGATTTCCCAAGGACCACTGGCCGAGAGCCTGGCTTACCTGTCCACTGACCGCAGCGGTCGATTTCTGCTTGGCGCGTCCTATGGCGGCGACCTGCTCAGTGTTCAGCCCATCGATGAGCAACAGCGCCCGGGCGACAGCATAAAGACCTACAAGACCGGCCTGCATGCCCATTCGGTGAGTACAGACCCGAGCAACCGATTTGTGTATGCCGGCAACCTGGGCGTAGATCACGTCCTGCAATATCGTCTGGAGAAGGACGGCACGCTTGCACCGATTGGCACGGGTTACGTCTCCGTTGCAGACAACACCGGGCCACGCCATCTGGCCTTCTCGCCGGACGGCAAGTACCTGTATGTGGTGGGAGAGATGAGCGGCACCGTGGACGGTTTTTCAATCAATGATCAAACCGGCGCGTTGACCGCGGTCACCCAGGCAGCCGGAATCCCGGAACGCCTGAAACTTGCCCATGGCGAAGTTCGTGATGCCCGCAACAACGACCTGAAGGACGATCCGACTCCGCGCATCTGGGCAGCAGATATCCGTATTGCGCCGGATGGCAAGTTGCTGTTTATCAGCGAGCGTACTTCCAGCAGCGTGTCGGTCTTCAAGGTCGAGCCTTCGAGCGGCAAGCTGACCTACCTTGAGAACTACGCGGTCCAGGAAAAACAGCCACGCAATATCGCTGTATCGCCTGATGGCCGCTGGTTGCTGGTGACGGGAGAGAAGAGTGAGGTGGTCGGGAGTTATTCGATCAGTGAAGAGGGCGTATTGAAGCGGGTGGGCGAAGCGCCATCGGGTAAAGGTGCGCTTTGGATTGAGGTGCTGGAGCAGCCGGGGGCGTAATTGATACCGCTTTCGCGAATGAATTCGCTCTTGCAGGAGCGAGTTCATTCGCGACAGGCGGATTTAGATCACCACACCCTGGCTGCGCAGGTAATCATCGTAGGTGCCGCTGAAGTCGATCACACCGCTTGGGCTGAGTTCGATGATGCGGGTGGCCAGCGAGGATACGAACTCCCGGTCATGGCTGACGAAAATCAGCGTGCCCGGGTAGTTCTCCAGCGCCAGGTTCAAGGCTTCGATGGATTCCATGTCCAGGTGGTTGGTCGGTTCGTCCATCACCAGCACGTTCGGTTTTTGCAGGATCAGCTTGCCGAACAGCATGCGGCCTTGCTCACCACCGGAAATGACCTTGACCGACTTGAGGATCTCGTCGTTGGAGAACAGCATGCGGCCCAGAGTGCCACGCACCAGTTGCTCGCCGCCTTGGGTCCACTGGCCCATCCAGTCGAACAGCGTACTGTCGTCCTCGAAGTCGTGGGCATGGTCCTGGGCGTAGTAGCCGATTTCAGCTGATTCGGTCCACTTGATCGAGCCGGCATCCGGCGTCAGGTCGTTGACCAGAGTGCGCAGCAAGGTGGTCTTGCCGATGCCGTTCGGGCCGATGATCGCAACGCGCTCGCCAGCTTCTACGGTGAAGCTGAAGTCCTTGAACAGGATATTGCCATCGAACCCTTTGGCCATGTGCTCCACGACAACGGCCTGACGGTGCAGCTTCTTGGTCTGTTCAAAGCGGATGAACGGGCTGACACGGCTGGAAGGCTTGACCTCGGCGAGCTGGATCTTGTCGATCTGCTTGGCGCGGGAAGTAGCCTGCTTGGCTTTCGAGGCGTTGGCCGAGAAGCGGCTGACGAACGATTGCAGCTCGGAAATCTGTGCTTTCTTCTTGGCGTTGTCGGCCAGCAACTGCTCGCGGGACTGGGTCGCCACGGTCATGTATTCGTCATAGTTGCCAGGGAACAGGCGCAACTCGCCGTAGTCCAGGTCAGCCATGTGGGTGCACACGCTGTTCAGGAAGTGACGGTCGTGGGAGATGATGATCATCAGGCTGTTACGCTGGGTCAGAACGTTTTCCAGCCAGCGGATGGTGTTGATGTCCAGGTGGTTGGTCGGCTCGTCGAGCAGCAGCACTTCCGGATCGGAAAACAGCGCCTGAGCCAGCAGGACGCGCAGTTTCCAGCCCGGTGAAACTTCGCTCATCGGGCCGTTGTGCTGCTCGATGCCGATACCCAGGCCCAGCAACAGCTCGCCAGCGCGGGACTCGGCGGTGTAGCCGTCCATTTCCGCGAATTCGGTTTCCAGCTCGGCAACGGCCATGCCGTCGTCTTCGGTCATTTCCGGCAGCGAGTAGATACGGTCACGCTCGGCCTTGACCTTCCATAACTCTTCGTGACCCATGATCACGGTGTCGAGAACGGTGAATTCCTCGTAGGCGAACTGATCCTGGCGCAATTTACCCAGGCGCACGTTCGGCTCCAGCATCACCTGGCCACCGGAAGGTTCGAGATCGCCACCCAGAATCTTCATGAACGTGGACTTGCCGCAGCCGTTGGCGCCGATCAGGCCGTAACGGTTACCGGCACCAAACTTGACCGAGACATTCTCGAACAAGGGTTTGGGGCCGAACTGCATGGTTATATTCGCGGTGGAGATCAATTGCCTTACCTATCAATAACTTGGGAAATGCCGATGTGAGCCGTACCCCGAAAGGCGGCTCGCTCCAGTCGGAGCTTGAGTGGTTCCAGCGAGGCATACGTCGATAGCAACCAGCCTGTCAGAGACGGGTTGCCGGAATATGAATGCGGGGTTCATGCCAGACTTTGGCGCGCATTGTCGCATAGGTGGGGCGGTAGTCATATGGGGGATCTTTGAAGGTGGCCGATCCAGTCGTCGGCCACCTCGAAAGCATGAACCTGCGTTATTTGCCAATGACGCTTTACAGCCTAGGCTTTCTGCCTGATGGACCGGATACCGGGTCCTTGCATTCAGGAGTAGTCCAATGTCGAGCAAACCACCGCTCTTTAACGACGAAATTCAGGCATGGGATCTGTATGCCTCTGCCGCGCTCAGTGCCACGATTGTGAAAGCCGAATCTGCCGAGCAGGCGGTCGAGGCTGCGGCCGATCTGGCGGACAGCCTTCTCAAGGAGCGGGCAAAGCGTATCAAGGCTGCGAAGGAGCATCTTTTTCAGCATTGAGGTCTTTCTCAAGCCCGGCCATTGTGCCGGGCTTTGACATTTTTCCTGATGCTCCTGTGTTCTGGAAAAAACAGAACTGGTACGGTCATGCTCCTTCTCTGTGATCCAAGAACTCGAAATGCTGCGAATACTCGGCAAGGCATCGTCAATCAACGTCAGAAAAGTACTCTGGGCATGCGCCGAAACAGATCGGTCTTTTGAACGGGAAGACTGGGGGAGCGGTTTTCGGGCCACGGATACGCCCGAATTCATGGCCTTGAACCCCAATGCCATGGTGCCCGTTATTCTGGAAGACGACTTTGTCTTGTGGGAATCCAATACCATCATTCGCTATCTGGCTTCTGCTCACCCGGATGAAGGTTTCTACCCGTCCCAGCCCAGAGCCAGGGCTCGCATAGATCAGTGGATAGACTGGCAGGCAACGGACCTCAACAAGTCCTGGACCTATGCGTTCATGTCGCTGGTCAGGCGTTCGGCCGGGTTTCAGGATCGAGATGCGTTGAAGGCATCCAGCAGCAGTTGGTCCCGGCATATGCAGATACTGGATCGACAGCTTGAGCTGACCGGCGCTTATGTGAGCGGCACATCGTTTACCCTTGCGGATATCCCCATTGGCCTCTCGGTCAATCGATGGTTTGAAACCCCGCTGGACCATCCGGATTTTCCCGCAGTCGCTGCTTACTATGAGCGTCTGAGCGATCGCCCCGGTTATTTGCTGTATGGCAGAAACGGAACTCCGTGACCGGATATTCACCGAACCCCTTCGTAAACAGGAGTCGCAGTTGTGACCACCATAAAAATAACCGCCGGCGGATATGAGTTCCTGGCTGAGGCCAATCCCGATGCACCGCAAACCGTCGCGGCCTTCTTGAAGTTGCTGCCTTACCGGCAGAAGTTCATTCATGTGCGCTGGAGCGGAGAGGGGTGCTGGGTGCCGCTGGATGATTACCAGCTCATGCTCGACGACAAGCCGATCGGTTTCGAGAATGCGACCAGCCATCCTTCGGTGGGCGACATTCTGTTTTATCCGGGTGGTTACAGTGAAACCGAAATCATCCTGGCCTACGGCTCCTGCTGTTTTGCGAGCAAGATGGGGCAGTTGGCGGGCAATCACTTTCTGACCATCACTGAGGGCAAGGAAAACCTGCGCAAACTGGGCGTCAAGACCTTGTGGGAAGGGGCGCAGGATGTGGTTTTCGAGTTGGTCGAGAGTTGATCGGCAGTATGGGGTGCTAGAATCGGCTTTTTTCGACGAAGGCATGTCATGAAATTTCCGGTTTCTATCATCGCGGCCACTCTGTTGCTGGCCGGATGCGCGGCTCCCTCAGACTCCGCTCGTTCGGTCGGGCCTGCCAAGGTCCTGTCCAGCAGCAAGCAGGATGCTGCCGTCGCTCAATGCATCCAGGTTTCCTGGCAGAACGAAGCGATGTTCGGCACGTCCTCTGATGTGTTCATGCACAAGCTTTCCGGTGGCGGCTTTACGGTCTTCACCACTGAAGCCAGATACTTCGCCGACGTGCGCAGCAAAGGCCCGAGCACCGAGATCGAGTTCTATGCCCCGCAAGGCGACAGCCACTCCGCGTTGAGGGCAGCGGCAATTGCTACCTGTTTGTAAGAGGGAAGCAGGCTACAAGCTACAAGCTTACGGCTTACGGCTTGAAGCTTTCAGTTGTGAGCGGCTTGAAACTTGCTTGAAGCTTGCAGCTTGTAACTTTCAGCCCTGGAGCCCCTATGCCTATCCATGTCGCCGATAAAGGCTCTGCCGAGCCGGGCCATAGCTTGTTGTGTGATGTAAGCCTGCCAGCACTGGTGATCCACAATCAGGCGCTGGAGCACAACATTCGCTGGATGCAGGCCTTTGCCATTAACAGCGGTGCGGAGTTGGCGCCTCATGGCAAGACCAGCATGGTGCCGGCCTTGTTTCGTCGTCAGTTGGAGGAGGGGGCCTGGGGCATGACTCTGGCCACGGCGGTGCAGACCCGCACCGCTTTTGCCCATGGCGTGCGTCGGGTGCTGATGGCCAATCAGTTGGTGGGTACGCCCAATATGGCAATCATTGCCGAGATGCTGGCCGACCCTCTGTTCGATTTTCATTGCATGGTCGATCACCCGGACAACGTGGCTGCCCTGGGCGAATTCTTCGCTGCGCGCGGGCTGCGGCTGAATGTCATGATCGAGTATGGCGTGCCTGGTGGACGCTGCGGTTGTCGCACCGAGCAGGAAGTACTGGCGCTGGCAGAGGCAATCAACGCTCAGCCGGGCCTGGCTCTGACTGGTATCGAAGGTTACGAAGGTGTGATTCATGGCGATCAGGCCATCGAACACATCAAGGCTTTTGCCGCATCACTGGTGCGTCTGGCTGTCGAGTTGCAAGACAAACAAGCCTTTGCCCTGGAGCGCCCCATTGTTACCGCCTCGGGTTCGGCCTGGTACGACCTGATTGCCGAAGCCTTCGATGCCCAGGCTGTTCGTCAGCGTTTTCTCAGTGTGCTGCGCCCCGGCAGCTATGTGGTGCATGACCATGGCATCTATAAAAGCGCGCAATGCTGTGTGCTCGACCGCCGTGCGGATCTGGGCGAAGGGCTGCGTCCGGCCATGGAGGTCTGGGCGCATGTGCAGTCATTGCCGGAGCCGGGTTTTGCTGTGGTGGCTCTGGGCAAGCGCGATATTGCCTATGATGCTGGCTTGCCAAACCCTCTCGTGCGCTACAGGGCTGGTGACCGGTCAGCCAAAGGCGATGACGTCAGCGCCTGCAAGGTCACGGCCTTGATGGATCAGCATGTCTTCATGACGGTTGCGCCAGGTTGTGAGCTGAGGGTCGGCGACATCATTTCCTTTGGTTCCTCTCACCCGTGCCTGACCTTCGATAAGTGGCGTTCCGGTTGTCTGGTCGATGAGGAACTGAAGGTGATCGAAAGCTTCAGTACTTATTTTTAATGGCACATTTACCATCAAACATGCAGTTGATCGCCTAAGGGACTGAAAGAAAAGCATTTCGCTGGAGCTTGCGGGCGAATCCGGCGACCATAGGCGTCCGACGATTCTCTATCCGGAGCCTGCGTGCCTGACGACCTGCCTTCTGCTCTTCCTCCCGACCTGGATGTCGAACTCAATCCGCCCGAGCGTCTGCCGTTGTTCAAGCGCTTGCTGTCACGCCTGATCGGTCGTGGTCTGACAGGGCTTGGTGCGCAGCACAGACCTTCATGGTTTCAGGGGCATGCTGACGGGTATCTGAGCGGGCACATCGAAGGTGTGAATGAAGGCTACGCCGAAGGTCGTCTGGATGGGCTGGAGCAAGGGCGCAATGTCTTGCTGATCCGTGACACCCGGCCCAGCGAGCATCGCGGGCCGAAAGTCGATGATCATCTGTTCGATGACTGGCGGCTGGCGCTGACGCCAGAGCTGAAAAAGCGTATCAAAGCCGATGTCGCGCAAAAGCTGCCGCCCCATGCACAGCCCAGCACTGCTCAATGGAAAATGATTTTCAGCGACACGCCATCCACCTACGTGATTGCGGGCGCAGGGGCGGGCAAGTCCACGTCGCTGGTGCTGCGAATACTGTTGCTCCATCACTACCTGGGCTTCGAGCTGGAAGCGATGACTGTAGTGACCTTTACCCGCGAGTCGCGCAAGGACTTCATCGGCAAGCTGATCGAGATAATGGCTTTGTGGGGGCATACCCTGAGCCACAAGCAGGCCCGGGATCTGGTCCGCACCTTCCATTCGCGAATACTGCCGCTGGTTCGCAGCTTGCCGGGTTTCGAGCAACTGCGCGCTTTCGAGAATCTGGGTAATACCTCCGCTTCAGGCGACGAGGCCGACAGTAACCCGTTCGATCTGCGTATCAACGATGCCCAGCGTCAGCAATTGAACCTCTGTTATCGCGACCTGTATGCCAGTAACGAACGCTTTCGTGAGGTGATTGCGCCGCTGTACCGCCATGCGCTGCAACTGAAGGAGCTGGATCGCGATCATCCTGATGTGCAAAAGCGCATCACCGTGACCGAGCTGTCGGCCAAGCGCGATGAGGAACTGTGCGACATCATCGAGGACCTGTGGATTCGGGCAAAGGCATGGCCTATAAAAGGCATTGAGCCTATGCGCCAGACCATTGAAATAAATGGTTTTGCCTTTCACGTTCATGGCTATATCGCCGAACTGGATGCCTGGGTCGTGCTGGGGCTCGACTCCAGCGAAGACCAGCAGATGAAGCGCCCGGGCGCCAAGCTTCCGGTCTGGGCCGAATGGGTGATCAAGCGCACGCTGTTTCAAGCTTTCTGCCGCAAGCCGCTGATCTGGTTCGAGAACTACGAAGCGGCTGGCAAGGTGCTGCAATCTCTGGCCGGATCCGCCGTGGCCGGGCCGGGTTTCGATTACAGGATCAAGGGCGAGTTGAGCGCAGCGCCGCTGCTGGATTGTTTTGTCACAGCGGCCAGCTTCATCGAGAACCTGGGGCTTGATGTACCCGGTGCCGTGGCTGAAATGAGTTTTGCCAGCAATGATCCTGACCGGTTTTTCTTTGAGGGCCTCAGCCTGTTCTGGAAGGCTTTCGAGAACCATCTGCTGGATCAGAAGCCGCCGATCATGACCTACAACCGGATGTTTGCCTTGTTTGGCGAAACCTCACCGGAAAACCTCAGGCAGGTCAGCGATGAAGTGCTCAGGCCTCTGTCGCACCTGATGATCGACGAATTTCAGGACGTTTCGCCGCAGATTGTCTCCTGGATACGCGCCAGCCTGCGAGAGATCCGACGCCGTGGCCCGGCCATTCATGGCGGCCGTGTCGCCAGGCATTCATCGTTGTTGTGTGTGGGAGACGACTGGCAGTCCATCTATGGCTGGCGAGGCAGCTCGCCGCAATATTTCATGGAGTATCCCAAGGAGTTTTCCTCGCCTGCGACCACCAGGGTCATGCTCAGCGATAACTTTCGCAGCCACCAGTACATCATCGATGCCGCCGAACATATCGTGCGGGCTGCGCCTGCCATTGCGGGCAAGAAGGCAAAGGCCAGTGGTGCCGTTCAGGAACTGCTGCCGGTGACGGTGCTGAACCGCGATGATAATGAGCTGGCCGAGCGTGTGGCCGAGCACTACAACGCAGGTGATTCGATCCTGTTGCTGTATCGCAAGAACAGTGAAAAGGCCATGATTTCCGAGTCGTTGAAATCCCTGATTCAGGCCGACTCTGCAATGGGCCCGCAGTCTCGGCGGATCAGGACGCTGACCTATCACAGCTCCAAAGGGCTACAGGCCGATGCGGTATTTCTGCTGGGGGATTGTCAGCACTCGACACTGTCGCCCTACAAGAATCAGGTCTATCGTCTGGCCGGTCTGGGTAACGCAAGCGATACGCAGTCGTTCGACAATGCCCAGCAGGATGAAGTCCTGCGTCTGGCGTATGTGGCGATCACCCGCGCTATACGTTATTGCTACTGGTATATCGATGAAGGAACCGCAGGCAATGACAATGTCCAGGTGCCCAAGGCTTCTGGCAGGGTTGCCCGGGACAAGCCTTTTTTTGAGGATCTGCGCAAGCATTGATGAGTGAGTGGGCGGGAGTCCAAAGCTCCCGCCGGTTCACATGAAGCCGACTGACTGATGGGCTCCGAACAGCTCCAGTTCGGCTTCGATGGCTTCGATGATCCGCTCTACGTCGGTGGCGTTCATGACGGTAGCGCAGGGCAGGCCGGCAATGGCGACCACCGTTTCACCGCTGGCCCGGTCGAACAGGCGGGCGATCATGCTGCTGGGTGCATCCATGGTGGCTTCAAAGCCAACCGGATGAAAGTGCCAGCGCATCAGTTGGCATGCATTGGGGAACGTGACTTTGTTCATGGAAGCGGCCCACCTGATTCAATCGAGCAATTCCTGCAGCCCCAATGGGTAGGAAGACCAGTCGAGATGCGACCGATAAAAGCCTGAGAGATCAAACAGTGCACAATCCTGAGTGATCGTACTGCTTTTCTGCGGGATGATCTGAACGGTCTGGCGAGACCTAAAAATAGCACCTGCCTGCACACATCTGGAAAATATTTTCAGGTGTTCCCCGAATTTTTTCAATTATTTGATGTACGTCAAAATCGTTTGATCCTTAAATCAGTCTGCTCCATCTATTGAGATACGCGCGCCGGTTAGGGCAAGCTGGTTCCATTGACCCCGGGAGTTGACAGATGCTGAGTAAATCCATTGCTGCACTGATGTTGCTGGCCTCCACCAGCCATGCAGCGCAGAGGGTCAATATTTACAACTGGACCGACTACATCGCCCCCGACACCGTCAGGAATTTTCAGGAGGCGACCGGCATAACGGCCGATTATCAGACCTACGAAACCAATGAAGTCCTGAACGCCAGGCTCATGGCCCGCCATTCGGGCTATGACGTCGTGGTGCCGTCCGTACACTTCATGGCACGGCAGATCGACAGCGGCGCCTTGAAAGTGCTGGACAAGCGCCAGCTACCTAACTGGAAGAATCTGAACCCGGTATTGCTCAAGGCGCTGGAGGTCAACGATCCCGGCAACCAGCATGGTTTTCCCTATCTATGGGGCAGTACCGGCATCGGCTATGACGTCGCCAAGGTCAAGGCCCTGCTCGGAGACAATGCGCCGCTGGATTCCTGGGACCTGATCTTCAAGCCCGAAAACATGAAGAAGCTTGCGCAGTGCGGCGTCGCCATTCTGGATAATGCTCCCGAAGTGCTGCCCATCACCTTGAACTACCTTGGCCTGCCTGCCCACAGCGAGCAGCCTGAAGACTATGCAAAGGCTGCGACTGTATTGAGCGCCATCCGGCCTTACGTCCGCTATTTTGACCCCGTCAAATACATTGCAGACCTTGGCAGCGGCAAGATCTGCGTGGCGCTGGGCTTTTCCGGCGATATTGCCCAGGCTCAGGATCTGGCGGAAAAAGCCGGTAACGGCATACAGATCGGTTACACCGTGCCCAGGGAAGGGGCGCCAATGTGGTTCGATATGGTCGCAATGCCTGTCGATGCCCCCAATGAAAAGGCCGGGTATGCCTTCATGAATTACCTGCTGCGCCCGGAGGTGATGGCCCACATTACCAACGAGGTCAAGTACGCGAACGGCAATGAAAAGGCGGATGCCCTGATCAATCCGGCGCTTTGGGGCGATACCAATGTCTATCCAAATGCCGACATGGTCAGCCGGATGTTCGTGCTTGAACCTGTTCAGGTGAAAATCGAAGAACTGCGTGCGCGTATATGGGCGGACACCAAGGCAGGAAAGTGAATATCAAAGACTGTATTGATCATTGAATACGGCAATAAAAACGAACGGAAAGTCGTCACTTTGACGCCAGAAAATATTTTCTGTTTTTGACTCTATTTATTCTCAAGGTTGACCGATAACCGCTTTATGGAGCACAGGCTTAATGCCGTTGCTCTTCCCATTGGCGAGAGTTTTGACTCTCTCGTTTCGTTATGCATGGAGCGCATCGGGTTGTACTTCCCAAGAGAATCAGTTCATGTCACTACGAAGCATCAATATTGCGCCTCGTGCTTTTCTGGGCTTTGCCTTTATTGCCATTCTGGTAATAGGGCTGGGCATTTTTGCACTCAATCGCATGTCCATCATTCGTCAGGCCACCACGGATCTGGAAACCAACATGCTTCCCAGCATCGCCTATCTGGGCGAAGTGGACGAGAACCTGCTGCTGTTACGCATCATGGCGTTCCGGTACGTGATCAACCGCGAGCCTGATCAGATACAGGAAACTGAAACCCGTGCCCAGTTGTTGACCCAGAAGCTTAAAAAAGCGGAGTCCAACTACGCAGCCTTGCCTGCGGAGGGTGAGGAGAAAGATATATATAGAAAGTTTCAGGCTGTGCTGGCCGATTATCTGGACGTGCAACAAACGGCAATGATGCTGTCGCGCAGTAATAAACTCGAAGAGTTGAGAGCGTTGATCAATGGCCAGATGAAAGTCAGTACGGATCTGATCTCCTCGCAACTTGATCAATTGATAACTATCAATAAGAAATCGGCCCAGGAGGCATCCAACCGCTCAAGCCTCCATTTCGATAATGCCAATACAGCAATCATTCTGGTTTCGATTCTGGCTGCTGCCTTGACGGTTCTACTGGCCTGGTTATTGACCCGCAGTATTGTCATGCCATTGAGTCGGGCGGTACGCGCAGCGCAGGAAATCTCCGACGGCAACCTGACCCGGCATATCGAAGTGGACGGCAATGATGAGCCTGCACGCTTGCTGGAAGCTCTGGTGCTGATGCAGCAGAACCTGCGCAAGACCATCGAACAGATTTCAGGCTCGGCGACGCAACTGGCTTCCGCTGCCGAAGAGTTGAGCGCCGTGACTGAAGAGTCCTCTCGCGGCCTGCAACAGCAGAACGACGAGCTTGAGCAGGCTGCCACTGCCGTCAACCAGATGACCGCAGCAGTCGAAGAGGTGGCTCGCAATGCGGTATCCACCTCCCAGGCCTCGCAGCAGTCCAACGAAACGGCACGTCTGGGGCGTGACAAGGTTGTGGAAACGGTCAAGGCCATAGAGGTCATGACCCGTGACGTCCAGAGCACCTCCAGTCTGATTGAAGGGCTGGCCACTCAAGGTCGTGAGATCGGTAAGGTGCTGGATGTGATCCGTGCCATTGCCGAGCAGACCAACCTGTTGGCACTCAATGCTGCAATCGAGGCCGCACGGGCAGGCGAGGCGGGCAGAGGCTTCGCGGTCGTGGCCGATGAAGTCCGGGCGCTGGCGCATCGTACCGCCCAGTCTACCCGGGAAATCGAGCAGATGGTGGCGGGTATCCAGAGCGGCACGGGGCAGGCTGTCGAGTCCATGACGCTCAATACCGGCCGCACTCGATCCACGCTGGACCTGGCTCAGGCCGCAGGCGATGCGCTGGAGATGATCACGGATGCCATCTCGCAGATCAACGAGCGTAATCTGGTGATCGCCAGTGCGTCCGAAGAACAGGCTCAGGTTTCCCGCGAGGTTGACCGCAATCTGGTCAACATTCGCGACCTTGCCAATCAGTCGGCCGCGGGCGCTAACCAGACCAGTGCCGCCAGCCATGAACTGTCGCGACTGGCTGTAGGCTTGAATACGATGGTGGGTCGGTTTGTGATCTGAAAGTGAGTGGGAGGCGGCAAGCTGCAAGCCGTCTCCCTCAGTCTTCTGAATGGCCAGACATTGAGTTTTATGCACCGCAACGCGAATTTTGAAACAAAATTCCGCCTTCAAATACTTTGCCAATATCTGTTGATTTAGCGCAAAAATCCCTCGTTTTTAACCTTCTGGTGAGCTTTTAAATCTTTCCAGAGGGTTTTTCCTGGCTATCCGTCCTCTCGCGTCTTGTCTGTTTTTGCCTGCCCGATGCAACAAGAAGGCACTTTTGGACTCCTATCATCCGAATTCTTCATATCGAAACATATAGGTATTAGTCTTTAAACGTGATCAAGGGTACGTATTCGACTGATCCACAAAGGATTTCACGGGGGCTGCGAACCCGCTCATGGCTGGCACATTCGCATCAGCGACAAGCTGACTTTACTTAACACGTGCCGGACTCCAGACAATGAATATCTCCAGAACCCACTTGATCAGCCGCGTCTATCGCCGTTACGCCTGGCTTTTTTTTCCTGCTCTTTTGATTGCTTGCGTAGCTTTCTGGTTTGCCATCGGTAGCAGAGTGCAAGCCGAGCCGAAAAACGGTACGCAAACCCTCGTATTCCTGCGCCATGCAGAGAAGCCTTCCATGGGCCTTGGGCAGTTGAATTGCCAAGGCTTGAACCGTGCCATCGATTTGTCCGAGCTATTACCCAGGACTTATGGCAAGGCCGATTTCATCTTTGCCGCCAACCCGAGCCGTCATGTGGAAGAGGGGGAAGGTGATCTGTCCTACAGCTACCTGCGGCCCTTGATGACCGTCGGACCCAGCGCGATCAAGTTGGGCCTGCCAGTCAATATCGACTTTGGTGCCAATGACACCGGTGCCCTGGCCGATGAACTGATGCATGACAAGTATCACAACGCAGTCATCTACACGGCCTGGTCCCACGGCTATCTGCCGGAACTGATCAACAAGGTCGCCCAAGAAGCATCGGGCCAGAAAATGAAACTGCTGGACGACTGGACGGGCGACGACTTCGATTCGGTGCTGGTGATTACCCTGAAATGGGTCAATGGCAAAGCCACGCTGGACTACGAGAACCACAGGCAAGGCCTCGATAATGGCACCATCGCCTGTCCGACCTGATCGAAACCGCCCATTCATGCCTGTGCGCGTCATGCTGGCTTGACGGTATGGCCGGGAAGTCTGTTATCTGTGGCCATTGCCCATGGCCGAGGAACAGCGCATGTACAAAGACTACCCAGCCGCTTATCAGGTCAGCAAAGGTGCTGCGCTGCAAGTGGACAAGCCGTTTTACGAACGCATACGTGCCAGCGTCGATCAGCGTACGCTGATCGAGAAGTTCGAGGTGCCGATTCGTACCGGGCGGGCCTGGAAGGTCAAGGCGGGGCAGGTGTTTCGTGTCACCACGCCGGTGGGGCCGCAGGTCGGCGACTTCAATGTCTGGAGTGCCGATGATCCTCGCGAGCGCATGTGGGCTTCCCGTACTCGCCAGTTGCAGGGGGCTCATGTCACGACTCACGACAGGCTCTGGTCGAACCTGCCATTCCTGCGTCCGATGGTGACCATCACCGACGACAGCCTGGCCAGTTACGGCATCGACGAACATGGCGGGCGCCTGCATGACCTGCTCGGCACCCGCTGCGATCCCTACGTAAACAAGATGCTGACCGGCGAAGACTTTCATCATCACTGCCACTCGAACCTGACCCGCGCCGTATTGCCTCATGGCCTGACCGAGTTCGATGTCCATGACGTGCTCAATATCTTCCAGTGCACGGGGCTCAATCATGACGACATGTATTTCATGAAGGCTTGTCCGGCCCGACAGGGAGATTATCTGGAGTTCTTCGCGGAAATCGACTTGCTGTGTGCCTTGTCCACTTGCCCCGGCGGTGACCTGTCATTGCCAATGTGGGGGCCGGACGCTCAGGACCCGTTGTCCGTCTGCCGGCCTTTGGGCGTGGAAATCTACAGCCTGGAAGACTCGCTGCTCGAAGGCTGGACGCCACCTCAGCGGGCAAGCTACGACGGCTTGCATGGGCTGAAGATTGCGCCCGCAGAGTGGGAAAAGTAGCCGCAGGCCATCAAGTTCATCGTTTACCCATGGCTTTACGGTTTGAGCCCGGATAATGTGTGAGCCCCTGTACTCATCTCAGCGCAGTACAGGGGCGCGAAGGGCCGAATGTCCCGCGCATGAGCCGATCACGGAGGAATGGCCGGGCATCTGACCGATGCATCACCGCTGGCTATCCGGACTCGAACTTACCCATGTGCTCTGTGTTTCGTACCTTGTCGGTACTTGTTGTCGTGCTTGGCCTTTCGGGCTGCATCGCCAACCCTGTTCCTCTTACGCCACAGACTGTCGAGCGGCTGCATCAGCAAGCGCCCGTCCGGTTTCTGCTGACCTTTGACGACGGCCCAAGTGCATCGAGCTTCTACAATCCGACGCTCACGGTGCTCGACAGCCTGGCCCGTAATCCGCTGCAACCGGATATCAAGGCCGTGTTCTTCGTTCAGACAGGTTCCAGCGGCGCAGGCGGCAGTGAGCAAGGGCGGGCAATCATGCAGCGTCAGCATGAGGAAGGGCATGTGCTGGGTTTTCATACCAGCACCCCACATCACACCAATCACCGCTCGCTGAATCCCGAAGAGCTTGAACAATCACTGACAGAGGGCAGTGCGATCATTGCCGGCATCACGGGCACACCGACGGTGCTGTTGCGTCCGCCATTCTGGAACTATGACAAACGCACCTTTGCGGCCTATCAGCAGCATGGCCTGCATGTGCTGCTGACCGACCTGAGTGCCAACGACGGCAAGATATGGGGCTACAACTTCAGCCTGCGCCGCCGCTCCAATATGGTCCGGCAACTATCGGAAGTGCGTGAGCGCATCGCGGCCGCCGAGCTTCCGACTGTCGATGGCGTCATACCGGTTGTCGTCACCTTTCATGACCTGAACCGCTACACCGCCCGACACGCTCGCGAATACCTGCAGATATTGGTCGACAGCGCCCATGAAACCGGCGTGACCCTGGCTGAAAAGCCTTTCTACGACGACAGCGCGCAGTTGAAGCGCGCTGCGCTGGCCCGTACGGTCAAGAGCAGCGATGAGAGCGTGCGCTTGCCGGGCATATGGAACTGGCTCTGGGATCAAAACTCACATTAGGTTTTTCATACAAAGCCTGGCCCTAAGCGAAATCATTCTTCATGGACTGGTTTCTCCGGTCCATCGCGCCGCACGCTCAGCCAGCCCTCGGCGATATTTTGATGGCCATAGTCGAGGTTGACCCTGGTGCCGTTGATGTCGCTCGGTGCCTGGCTGTGCCAGTCTTTCCCGGCTGTGCTGATCCAGTGCCATTCACCCTTGGCGACCCGCGGCAGGACCATCGACGCGGGGGCAGCAGAGTCGCTGCCAGTCAGTACCGGCAGGCAGTCGAAGGTTACGTCGAGCGAGGCGAGTGCGCTTGCGTAGTGCCTGGACGGAATGTCGATGGTCTTAGCCGGCAGGATGCCGCAACTAGCGTGTACGCTGCCGCGTGGGTCGAGTAGCAGGACCAGATCCTGCGCCTGGCCATCGGCGGTGACGTTCAGATGATCGTCCGTCTCACGGTCATCGCCCGAAACGGCGGGATGGTAGATGGCCTTGAAGTTCTGGTAGTCCGCGGCATCCTGCGGATTGATCCAGTAGCCCACGAGAGTGTCATCCAGCTTGTTCAGGGCACCCAGGCGGACCGGGAAGCGAACCTTGGTCAAGCCTCCTTCGTTGAGCGTTTTCGGGTCCTTCAGGGATTTCGCCAGGGCGTTCCAGGCCTGGTTTCGCGCAGGCGGGCCAAGCAGCTCCAAGGCCAGGCTGGCACGAGCCAGAACCAGCGGCTGCCCGCTCAGCACGACGTGCTCGGCGGTTTCGGCGAACTGGTCCGGCAGGCAGTAGCGCAGGGCAAAGTCGACGGGGGCCAGGAAATGTTCGAGGACACCCTTGTCGGTGTTGCTGTACATGGCCTTGGCGAAGCGCGAGAAGTCCGCGGGCTGGCCGACGAATACGTCGTCCAGGGGCGTGCCATAGAAAAATCCGCCTAGTGGTGCGCAACTCCAGTGCACCTTGTCGTCCACCAGAGCCAGTTTGCCCAGTGGCCGGCCATTGGCAGCATGTAGCATCAGAGCGCGTTCGAGATGATTGGGGATGACCCAGCCCAGTATCGGCCCACTGTCGATGCTATCGTCACTTTCCCGAATAAGGTTGATGGCGGAACGCCAGCGGAACTGCAGGCGCGCGGGCTGGGCGAGGCGTGGGGCAAGCAGGGCGCTGCCGTCCTGGCGCAAGCCGGGTGGAGGCTGCATACCCTTGGCTACCCGCACTTCGGGTGCCGAATAGTCCTTGAAGCGACCGAAAACATCCACCAGGCGCAAACGGCGGATACGCAGCAGTTCAGCGCGCAGCGGGGTGTAGCTGGCGTCGGCAACGGGAGTGAAGCGGGTTCGCCCGCCGACAGCTTTGCTCACTGCCTTGATCAGATCGGCCTGTGCATGGGCTGCCAGTGGATCGTCCACCGTCAGTTGCAGGGCTGCGCGCTGCATGAGCAAGGCGTCGTTGAGGCCCGTGAGATTCTGCGCGAGCAGGGGCAGGTTCTCGATGTTTTTCAGCAAGTCGCGCAGGGCCTGGTTATCGCCACCGCGCTGCTTTGCATAACGCTCGATTTCCCGGGTGAGACCCAAGGTGGCGTCGGCGGCCAGCAGGGTGCTGCCCTTGAGAGTGCGTTTCATGCCCACTACGCTGCTGGAAGGCTCAAGGTCGAAGGCATCGAAACCGAAGCGGAAATGCTTCTGGATGAAGTCCTCTGGATAGCCGGTGGACGCATTACCGTCGCCCAGGGCGCAGAGTTCGATTTCGTATTGCAGCAGGAAGGGCAGCCAGGGGGTGCTCCATGCCTGGTAATAGCCTGGTCCAGGCTCCAGCCCCTGGTACTCGACCGTCACAGGCATCGTACGGCTTGGCAGCGTCTTCAGTTGTGGTAACAGGTTCTTGCTGAGAATTAGCGCCTCCGCCACCAGTGCTTTCAGCGCGGGAGTCAATGGCAACTGTGCGTGTAGTTGCAGCAATGAAATGTTGGCACTGTCCCACCTGAAATGGGCTCTTGGTGCAAGGCTCACTATGCTGAAACTGCGGATCTGACTGCCCAGCCTGCATTCGTCGGCATTGCCCTTGATGCGATCCGGTTCGTGCCGGGCCGGTGGCACGACATCTTTGCCAGCGAGCAGCAATATCGGCTCGGTCGGCTGGTAGAAACGCGGTGCGCCGGTGGTTTCGCGCAGAGTGCAGTCAGTGGCCAGTTTCTTACACAGTTGCTGTTCCAACTGCTTGATAGCCAAGCGCTGAGCGGCCAGGTCGGAAAGCAGCGCCATGATGTCGGCACTGCGCGCCAGCAGCCATTTGCGCATGTCCTCCCGGTCAAGTTGCAGGCCGGGCGTCACTTGTGCAGGGTCATGCAGCAGGATCTGGTATTTCTGCCAGTCGAGGAACAGTTGCGCCTGCAGCGCTCTGCGTTTGTGATCGCCCTCGTTCAACGTGCCTTGCAGCTCGTTCAGTTTTGCCAGCAGTAACGCCTGGTCGGCTGGCAGTTCCGGCGTATCGCTGCTCAGGCGCTGGTCTTGCCGTTCGACACTCCATGAGTTGCCTCCGGAAAGGGTGGCAAACCCTGCGTCATGCACCTCCTGCTCGAATTCGCGGCCGGAACCAGTGTCACTGTCAGCATCGGACAGCCGACCGAACTGCAGGGCGTTGAACAGGGCCTCGGCATTGTTTACGTCCGACCCTTTGGCCAGCAGCGCCGACAACGCCTCACGCGAGGTGCCGGCGATGGCCACGGTCAAGTCCTGCGGTGGCGTATCGAGGTAGCGAGCGCTGGCCTGCCAGGCGATGTCGTCCAGCATGCCAGCGCAGATCAGCCGTCCTGGCTGGCTGCCCGCCGGCACCTTCCAGTCGGCTAATATCTCGGCCGTTGCCTGGTGCAGTGGATCTTCGCTCTCCCGGGCATACCACCCACTGACCTGATAGCTGATCCGAACTCGCTCCTGCGGGTTCGGGAGGTCGGTCAGCGTATCGTGGAAACCGAATACCGACATGCAATTGGGGTAGAAGGCGGCAAAGGACGGCTCGCCATAACCGAGCGCGGTGAACGGTCGTGGCGCGCGCTGGACTCCGTCAGCGTCAAGGACTTCCTGCCAGATTTCTGCGTCGAACACTTGGCCGATCCAGGCCATCTGTGGCTGCTTCTGCTTGTTCTCGAAGAGGATGGTCGGTGACTCGGGATTGGCAGTGTCGCTGAGGCGGTCGCTTTCCACTACCCAGCTTTTCAGGAGCATCTTGTCGTTGTCGTACCGCAGCATGCGGGTCACCAGCCAGCGATCCGGCACGGGAGGGAACTTCAGGCCCTGAGCCGTGCTCCCGCCGCGGGTCAGTTGTCGCGGCAGGCTCCAGTGCAGATGGATACCGGCCTTCAACGGCTTACCTTCGGCAAAGGGTGAGCTGCCGCCGAGCACGGTCTGGCTGATGTAGGGCGCTGGATTGCCCTTGTGGGGCAAACGCGAGAAGTCAGCCATGGCGGGCAGCGCAAGAGCACCGGCTTCGATATCGCCCTTGCCTACGGCCAGGGCGGCGATATCGAGGTTGGCGATCAGGATGTCATCGCTCATGGCACGCTCCAGGTGAAGTCCACGGCATCGGCACTTTCAACCATCTGCAGGGCGAAGCCGGCTGCGTCGAGGGGGGTGTGCAGCGCTTCGCCCATGCTGGCGGCCAGACGCGCCAACGGTATGACCCGGCGGCCGTTGGCGCGCGGGCTGACCACGGTGGTCAGTTCGGTGAGTTTGCCGGGATCGTTGCCGAGAGTGCGCAGGGCCTTGTCGAAGCCCTTGTTTCCTGCGTTGCTCACACCAAAATGACTGGCCTCGGCAGGCAGCGTGAAGCGCACTCGGGTCAGTCGATCATTGAACAGGCACAGCAGCAGGCCTGGAGCCAGCAGTTCCATGCGCACGATGGACAGCGCCGCGGTGTCAGTGAAGCCTTGGACCTCCAGGCCCGGCCAGGCAGCCAGCAGGTTCGAGCGCAGCAGAAAGCCACTTAGCTTGTCGCCGGTTGCCACGGGCTGGCATTGGACTTCGGGTACGGCTTCGGCGTGCAGCTCCTGGCGCATCTCGCAGCTTTGCACCGCTTCCTCGGCGGCGGCGCGCAGCGCGTTGCAGGCTTGCTGTGCGGCTTGCGAATCGACGGTTGTACTGCCGATGCTGAGCGCTCCGTCAAGCAGGGCTGTGAGCCAGCCCTTGTCGACCTGAAAAAAGCGCAGGGACTCGGCCGGCAGCATAGCCATGTCCGCCACCAGGTAGTTGAACGGTACGCCCTTGAGCATCTGCAAGTCGCTCAACCAGGCGTGGATCAGTCCTGCGTCGGTATCGTTGCTGTCCCAGGTGACGATGGGTGGTGCGACGGGGACTCGCAAGCGCTGCGCCATCTCATCCAGGGTTATCCGTGTGCCGAATTGTCGTGCCATGCTCAGTTTTTCCCCGTACCGATGGATTTGCCCAGTTCATCGACGGCTTTCTTGAGCAGGTTGGACAATACCTGTTCGACACGGCTCTCGGTGGTTTGCCCCGGCGCTCCGCTCGATGACAGATCTGCCAGTGCCGCATCCAGATCGTTGTTTTCCCAGGCTTGCAGCTGTTGCTGAGTGTGGCCGAGCTTCCAGCGGTACAGGGCGCTTGCGAAACTGCTGTTCTGCAGGGCCAGCAGCCGCCCGAGCTGCCAGGCGGCGCTGTAGCTGACATCGAACATACCGCTGGCCGGGTCGTAGCGCAGCAGTTCGTCGGGATGGCTGGCCGAGGGTTTCGGCATGGCTGTGGTGCTGACCGGCAACAACGGGCCACGGTACCAGGACACGCTCTGCTCACCGTTACGCAAAGCATGGTTCATCGCGCTGTAGCCGAGGCCGAAGGCATTCTCGACCTGCTTGTCGCCGCCAGCGTCCTGTGCGCTGGCCTTGTTCCAGGGCATGCGCAGCGCTGCGGGTTCAAGGGCTCTGAACAGCTGGGTAAAGTCCTGCTGCCCGTCGCGACAATTGAAGGTCCAGTTGGCCAGGCTCACCAGGCGGACGGTGCGTGTGCCGTCCGGTAATGCCTTGGACGGCTCACCCTCGTCCCCCGGCAAGTAGGTGGCGAAATTCTCCAGCGACACCAGATGCGCTACCGAGGAGTGCCCGGGGGCAGGCAGGCGATTGCCAACCACCACCGCATAGTCGAGCGGTGGCAGGCTGCCGTCGAGGCTGGCCTTGGCCTGGGGGGCGACACGACGCACATGGGCGTTCCAGCGCAAATCGTTGAGCGATGGGGCGATGGCGTTGAACAGATCGATATCCACATCGATCACCGTGACCGGGTCTGTGCCCAGCTCTCCGGGTTCCTCGCTGCGCTGGGGAAAGAACAGTGTGTCTTTGCCAAGCAGATTGGCCACGGTCAGTTGCTGCGGGGCAGGTGGTGGATCGTTTTCATCGAACAGCAGCACGGCCAGCCAGCTTGGCGGGGGCTCGTCCTCAGCGGTCGGTTTTACGGAGGGCGAGCGCTGCCAGGGCAGGGTGGCAGTGTTCAGCACCACGTGGGGCAACTGTCGAGAGAAATCACCGCGAGCGCCATTTTGCGGTGACTGGCTGTTTAGGAATGTCGGGGGTAGACGATAGCGTTCTCCCAGAACCACGAAGCCCTGGGTCGACTTGAAGGTGTCCTGCTCCACGCCACCGATTTCTACGGTCTGGCTGGCACTGATGCAGTATTCGCCGCTGGCTAGTGGCGGCAACAGGCAGGGGATGAAGGTCAGGGACTGGTTGCCCGGATCCTGGTGGAGAAGGCGTTCGGGGGGAGTCAACGGCACGCTGGCGGATTCCTTGGGATACCGCCGACGGCGGTGTAGTCGAAGCGAGGGAAGCGTTGTTTCATTCGGCCCCCAGTGAACACAGGTGCGGTGCCACGCGGAAAATGGAGGGCGCGTCGCTGGAGGTCTTGCTCAGGTCGAGAGTGGTGGCGGTGGTCTTTTGCTGCCGCTGCAGTGCAGCAAGGATGTCGTTGCGCGCCTTGCTAGACTGCGGACTGCTCAGGGATTCGCCTAGCTGTGCCAGGGTATTGCCCGATTCATAGGGAGCATTGTCGGGTTTGCTGTCCGAACACGTGATTTTAAGTGGTATCGACGTGGGCGCCTGGAGGTTGCTGATCAGGATGCTCAGGCCACCTTGCGCGATACGCTGCGCGGGGAGCAGATCAAGGCCGGTCAGGGCGTTGGCAAGCATCGCCGAACCTTGCAGGGTGGCACTCCCATTGCCCCAAAGGCCAGCAGGTACGTTACCGAGCAGGGCCTGGCTGCTCCAGTTACCGCCATCCTGTTCATCGGTGCGTTTGATGCTCAGGCATAACGTACTGGTCAGCGACCCCTGTGGTTTGTCCATGGGGGCCACGCCCAGGCTGCGATTCCAGTTGCCTTGTGCCGGTGCCAGGGGACCGCTCACATGGGTAACCGGCACCGGGTTACTTAGTACCAGGCGCAGATTGGCGGGGTCGACCTTCCATAACAACTTGCTTTCTTGCGTGACGGTGTTTTTTAGCTCGACGGTGCCGAGCAGCCCACTCGGTGCGCTGATACCGATCAGCGGGCTCTGCGTGGGGGCTGGCTTGTCGGGTTTAAGAACGGTGGGGGCCGGAAGGAACGACTCGCGAAACTCCCCCCAGTCGATTGGTGTATTGCCGGGACGTTTCTGGGCACCGAAGTCGATGGTGAAGGACACCACCGACAGGTCGACCAGCGCCAGGCCACCGAAGTCAGGACCCCACAGGTCAAGATTGGCGTTGACCCGCGCATTGAGGGTGTAGGAGCTCAGCCACAGATCGACCTTGACCGAGACACCGATGCTGACAGTGGCGCTGATTCGGTAAGTGAACGGTTTGAAGCGGATCAGGAAGTTGGTCTGTATCTGGAACCAGGCTTGCACGCCGCTGCTCTGCCAGGTGGCATCGAGCAGGCCGCCGGCCATGATCACCGAGGGCGTCAGCGCGAAGTACAGCTCGCCCTTGATCGTCAGCTGGTCCGAAACCCGCCAGTTCAGGCCCAGGCGCGGGACCTGCGGATAGTGCGCCGGCACCTTGAACTGTGGATGGTAGCCGCCCAGGGTGACGACGAAGTCACCGGCATAGGGGCTGTTGCCGAACCACAGGTAGAAGGCGAAGCCGCCGGTCAGCCGCGCATCGCGACTGAACACCCATGAGGTGGACGACAACTGCGCATTCACTGCCAGCAAACCTTCCTCCAGTTGCAGGCTGGCCTTGAGCAGCAACTCGGCGTGTACCATCGTCAACGCCGGTTTCGCCGCCGTGGAGGGAGGCAGGCTCAGGGTGCTCTGGCCGAGCAGGGCGACTTCGCTGCGTGCCCCGAAGGACAGGGTCAGCAAGGCAAAGCTTTCGATCATCTTGAACGAACTGAAGCGTACTCCGGCGGCGAACCAGTCCTGATCGGCCGCGGGCTCGATGTACTTGCCGAGGTCAGCCTTTGCCTGCAGCTCGGTCATATTGCCCATCGCCGCCTGGATCAGCGGGAATTGCCCGACCTTGTCCACCTCCGGCAGGCGTAGCGCACGGTTGAAACCGACCCCGGCGGCCAGGCCGGTGACGAAGAAACACGGTGGGCCACCCAGCGGCACGTCGATGAAGGTGAAGGCCGTGAAGGACGGTCGATTGTCCGTCCCGGTGGTGTAGCTACCCAGTGCCGTGGCACCGAAGCGTCCGGCGCTGACCGTCAGTTGGCCATCGTAGGTCGGCTTTTCCCGGGTCCCGAAGCGACCCAGGGCACCGCCGATGCTCAGCGCCTTGCTGCGGTATTGCACGGCCAGCCCTGCTAGGCCGAATTCCAGCTTTCCGGCGGCACCCAGCAGGGGAATGTTCGCTTGCAGCCCGTTGAGCATGATGCTCAGACCACGAGTATCGAGGCCGGCATCGAGCAACACGGCAACGGCACCGCTGTCGGTCATGCTCAAGCCGATGCGCTGAAGGCGCAAGGGGCCGAGGGCGCGTTTTATCTTGATCCAGGCGACCTTGTCGGCGCTTGGTTGTTCTTCATCCTCCGGGAGTTCCGGTGCGGCATCTTCTTGCGCGTCTGGTTTGACTGGTGCTGCTGGCTTGACGGGCTTGATTGGCCCTGCCTCCTGGGGGGCTTTCGCTTTGCCGCCGAAGCGTGCCATCAGGGTTTTGCTCGGCTCGCTGCCCACCTTCAGGTCCACCGCCAGGGACAGGCCGCCATCGAACGATAGCCCGGACAGCTTGTCCAGCGTGCTGCCTGCAGGGATAGGCGGCAAGACCTTGCTCGCCGCGATCAGACGCACGCGCTCGATGCCGAGGCGGTCGCTGCCGGCGGGCACCAGCTTGCCCGCCAGGGGAATGCTGTCCAGGCCCAGTTCCAGCTTGAGGTCAAGGTCCATGGCATACAGGTATCCCCATGGATCGTCCTTCGACCGGCGTCCGGCCACCAGTACCGACTCGCTGCTGCGACTGCCGGTCGGATCCTGCGCAGTGGTCAGCAGCGCCGTGAACTCAAGGGCGAAAGACAACGCATCGGACTCCGCCAGGAAAGTGAAGCCGGCTTTGCTCAGGTGCAGTTGCAGGCCTGCGGGCAACTCGCCTATCTGTGGCAGGTGCAGGGCGCGCAGAAGGTCATTCAAAGCGGGCGGACTGTCGTGGTTGGCCCAGTCGCCGGTAACTTTCCTGGTTTCACTGGCCAGATCGATTGCGATATTGAATTCGTTGTATTCATTGATGCGGAAGCCGCCCGCCAGTCCACCTGTGAACCCTTGCAGGTCACGCTGCATGCTCATTTCCAGGCGATGGAAAGCGAGGAAACGTTCATGGCCGATGTCGAACCTGCAGTCACCCTCGATGCTCAGCGCCGCACCGTACAAGGACTGTTCGGTCTTGGCCCAGAACTCCAGGCGCTCGATGGTCATCTCTCCCGGAAGATCGTGCTTGAAGACCTCTTTCACGAAGGTCGTCAGCGACGGTGCTGGCCTGGCCGGATCAAGGCCACCACTGAGGATCTTGCCTGGCAGGTGCCCCTTGACCAGCAATGGCAGCCCGCCCAGGGTGAACACGCCCTGGAGAGCGAAAGACAGGATACTGTTCCGGTCCTTTGGCCGCAGAGTACTGAAGCGCAGTTGCACATCGCTGAGGTTGATCAGCCCGGGGCAGATATCCAGGCCCTTGTCGCCAACGGCATGCAGCGACAGATAGGCGTAGCTCACACTGTGGCTTTCCCGGTTGAAACCACAAAAGGTTTCGTTGCGCCGCAGCAGCCTGGAGCCATTGCGGTACTGTGCCGGCAGGTTGCCGTCAACCAGAGCAGCGTTCTCATGCAGGGGATTTGTCGGTGCAGAGCCCGCCAGCCCCATGGAGATGGCAACTTTCAGAGTGGGTTTCTGGAGCAGCGTCAACAGGGTGTCTACGCCGATCAGGTCGCTGGCGGCGCTGTCCCAGCCGAACAGGCTGGCACCTTGTCCGGCACTGAGGAGCTTGCCATCCACCGCAGGTTGCTCGTCAGCGGGACGTATCTCGCTGACCTGGTGCAACCAGCCGAGCGGAGCGCTGATGTCGCTGCTGGCGATCAGCAGGCTGCGGCAGGCTAGGGTAGCGAGAATCGGATAGGGAGCGTTCGGGAAGGCATCAATGAACTGCCAGTTCACCGGCAGGTTGATACCCAGCAGCACCTTGCACCTTTCGCCGTCTGGCTGCACGCGCAGAAACACCGAGGGCTTTTTCACGCCCAGCAATGTCTCCTCTGCGTATCCGCGCAGGACGAAGGCCTGATCACTTTCGATCCAGCCCTGCTTGCTGTGCAGCGTCAATAGTAAAGGCAGACCGAGCGGTGTGAAGACCGCGTCGCAGGGCGTGCCCGGCAGTTTCGAGGTGTTCAGTACGCCCGATCGTTGCGCCTCGGGAAATCCTTGCCGCAGTTGTGCGAGCAGGTCTTTTGCGTTCATTGCGTATGCCGCCAGTGTTCCGAAGGCTGGGTGTTGCGAGCAGTTCTGTTGCGGCTGATGTCAGGAGTGCTGTATCTATTTTGTGTTGAACCTGCGTTCATTAGGAACATATTCGCCTTCAGAGACCAGTACCTCAAGGTTTTGTACCACGTTGTGGACTCCGGCGGCCTCAATCAGCGACGTGGGTGGCTTGACCGCCACGTAGAGATGGTTCTTGTCACCAATGGCAACCTGTAGCAGTTTGTCGATGCTGCTTTCGTCGACAGTTTCCTTTTCATCCGGCTTGGTGGCGTCCTTCGCCTTGAACTTGAACTGTTCGACCCCGAACAAGAAAGGACTATCGACTGTTGGGGTGCTGCCGGGGAGATCCAGCTTGACGTCGTAATGGTCCTCACCGAGGGACAGACGGAGGTTGATCGATATCTTCATTGCGCACTCCTTGTGAGATTGATGTTATATAGCCATTATGCGTAATTTCCTGTTCAGGTGAAAGAGCGATATCGGGCGGCATGGTTTGCGGGCGGACGCTTGTGAGGGCCTTGTTTGTACGACTCGATATCGAGTCGTACCCGACAGCTTCCCACGTCAGATTTTGTAACCGGTCACTGCTCCAGCGTATTTTTCCGGATATGACCATTCTGCAAGATCATCGCCAGACGCTCGCCTTGACCTACCAGACAATCAATATCGGTCAGCGGGTCGCCGTCCACGACCAGCAGGTCGGCCAGTGCGCCGGGTGCGATGCAGCCCAGTTCACCCTCGCGCTGAAGAATCTGTGCTGCCACGCTGGTGGCGCTGCGCAGGGCTGCAAGATTGCCCAGCAGTTCGGCCCGAATTTTCAGCTCATGGCTCTGGTACTCATGCATTTCGCCGAGCAGGTCCGAGCCGTAGCCCATGGGCACGCCCGCTTCGGCGAACAGCAGCAGGGCATTGCGTCCGGCCTGACGCACGTCTTCGATCTTGGCGACCGAGTCTGCTGGCAATCCGAAGCGTTCCCCGTACTGGGCGAGCATTTCATAGGTCACTTGAGTCGGTACTGCAAACGCACCTTTTTCTGCCATCAGGCGGGCGGTGTCGGCATCCACCAGATTGCCGTGCTCGATGGTGCGCACGCCGCATTCGATGGCCCGGCGAATGGCGCGTGCTGTGTAAGCGTGAGCCATTACATAAGTGTTGGCGGCTTCGGCCTCGTCGACGATGGCGCGTATTTCGGCTTCGCTGTATTGGGTATTGGCAATCGGGTCGGTGGGTGAGGAAACGCCCCCTGAAGCCATGATCTTTATCTGGTTCGCGCCTTGTTGCAGTTCTTCGCGAACCGCCAGGCGCACATTGTCGACCCCATCCACCACACGAGCGATAGCCCCGGCGCGGAAGCAGCAGGAGCAGGGTTCATTCAGCAGAAGTTCGCCACGGGCGCGCATGTCGCCGTGGCCGCCTGTCTGCGACAAGGCCTTGCCCGACGCAAAGATCTTCGGGCCGGGGATAAGCCCCAACTGGATGGAACGGGCCAATGCCCAGTCGGCACCGCCGGCATCACGCACGGTGGTGAAACCGCGTTGCAGCATGGCTGCCAGGATCGGCAGTGCGCGATACATGATGATGGCGTTGGGTTGCAGGGCATTGAAACCCAGGTTGGCATTGGAGGCCAGAACGTGAACATGGCAGTCGATGAGGCCGGGCATCAGCGTCTTGCCACCCAGGTCGATAATCCTGGCCCCGGCTTCGGCGGGTTCGCCGGCAGGGCGTACGGCGACAATACGCTCGCCCTCGATCACGACTTCCTGACCGGCAATCAATTGACCCAACTGAAGATCAAGCAAGCGACCGTTGCGCAGTATCAGGCGGGAAGAGTCAGTGTGATTCATTGAAGGGCTCCAGTCAGGGGACGATGTGATACGTGCTTCCGGTCGCGATAGAGCATCGCGCCGGTGCCGCTGATGAGTGCTGCAAACATGATGTAGAACGCGGGGGCAACGTTGCTGCCGGTCGAGGCGATCAGCCAGGTGATGGTGAATGTGGCGAAGCCGCCGAAGATCGTTACGGCGAAGTTGTAGGCCACTGACAAGCCGGTCGAGAGCACGTGGCTTGGTAGCAGCTCGCCGAAGGCGGCGAGGATCGAACCGATGTAACCCGAAATCAGCAGGCCGAGCACCACTTCAAATACCAGCAGCGAAAACAGCCCCGGCATCTGGTTGATGAAAAGAAACATCGGGTAGGCGCTGAAGAAAATAGCCACTGCCGACCCCAGGAGCCATGGCCGACGACCATAACGATCAGCAAGCGCCCCGACTATTGGCGTTGCCACGATCAACACAGCGCCGCCCATCATGCCCGCACTGAATCCCATCCATGAAGGCAGGCCGAGCACCCGTTGGGCGTAGGAAGGAATGTAGAACAGGACGGCGTAGGTACAGACTGTCCAGAGCACGACCAGCGAGAAACTGATCAGGGTCTGGCGTGGGTAAGTGCGAAAGACTTCACGCAGGGGCGACTCGACAGGTTTGCTGGCGCTGTAGACAGGCGTCTCATCGACGCGGCTACGAATATAGAAACCCACCGGGCCGATCAGGGTGCCAATCAGAAAGGGCACCCGCCAGCCCCAGCTTTCCAGTTGTGCCTGGGTCAGGTAGCTGGACAGGACGGCACCCAGCGCGGAGCCGAGCAATACCGCCACGCCAATGCTGGCTTGAATCCAGCTGGAGTAGAAGGCTTTCTTGCCTTCGGGGGCGTGCTCGGTCAGGAATGCCGTGGCGCTGCCCATTTCACCTCCGGCCGAGAAGCCTTGCAGCAGGCGCGCCAGCACAATCAGTACCGGCGCCATCAGGCCTATCTGCGCATAGCTGGGGGTGATGGCGATGATCAGTGTGCCAAGGGCCATGAGCAGGATAGTCAGCGAGAGTGCCGCCTTGCGCCCGTGCTTGTCGCCATAGATGCCCAGCACGATGCCACCCACCGGGCGCATGAAGAAGCCGACGCCGAAGGTTGCCAGGGCCAGAAGGTAGGAAGTCAGCTCATTGCCGGTGGGAAAGAACACCTTGGCGATGATGACGGAAAAGAAGCTGTAGACCGTGAAGTCGAACCATTCCAGGCCATTGCCGATGACCGTGGCGATAACGGCACGACGCGCCTTTTGATTGTGGGTGCGTGATGGAGAGGCGTGTTCAGTGCTCACTTTTTGACTCCTGCATGCAAGACATGCAGGAAGCAACCCTGCATTTATAAGGGGGCAGAGTTGAAAAGTTGAAACATTATTCGGATCTAATGCCCGGTTGCGTTCGAGATTAGGCTTCGGCCTGGATTTGAGAAAGCGATCATTACGCAGGTTTGCATGCGTATTGCGCATGCAAGTAACCGCGTGTCAGCTCGCAATCTCATTGGTCAGCCATTTCTCGAAGGCACGGGCGGCGCGTCTTGGAATCTTGCCGCTGGGGGTGAGCAGGTAATAGCCGCCGATGGCACCGATATCCGAGTTGCATGCAGGCACCAGGGCACCGGATTGCACATGGCGATCAATCATCGGTCGCCAGCCCAGCACAATGCCATGACCGGCGATGGCCAGATCCACGAGCACCGGGTAGAGATTCACGGTCATGCGCTGGTGGATCAGCGAAGCATCTACACCCTGGCGACCGAACCAGTCGTTCCACGACAACCACTGGCGCTGGCCGTCTTCGAGCATCAGCAGGCAATGGTCGAGTAATTGCACCGGCTCAAGCGTCTGTCCGTTCAGATAGTCCGGTGAGCAATAGGCGTTCACCGATTCGGCAAACAGCAGGCGGCTGTCCAGGCCGGGAGGTGATTGCTCGCGCAGGAAGTACAGTGCCAGATCAAACTCCGCCCGAACCAGAGAGTCCAGCCCATCGACCACGCGCAGGCGTATGTCCACTGCCGGGAATTCATCCTTGTAACGACCCAGCAAAGGGCCAAGCCACAGCGCCGCCACACCGCTGGAGCAGGCCAGCGTCAATTGCTGTTCACCGCTGTGGGTAATGACCTGAGCCGTAGCTTCGGCGCACTGAGTCAGTATCCGATGAATTTCCTCGGCATAGATTTGCCCCGCCACGGTCAGATGAATGCGCTTGTGCTCGCGACGAAACAGCGCCCGACCCAGAAAGTCTTCCAACTGCGCGACTTGTCGGCTGATTGCGCTTTGGGTCAGGTGCAACTCGGCGGCTGCCCGGGTGAAGCTGCCATGGCGAACGGTGGCTTCAAAAGCAATCAGGTTCTGCAGTGGCGGAAGGGGTTCTATACGCACAGAGACTCCGTATTACAAACCGTCCGGGAACGGTGTCGACAGCAGCCAGTCGCGGAACACACAGAGCGCTGGCAGGTTCTGGAAACGTGTTGCGTACACCAGATAGTAATTGCGGCCACTGTCCATCGGCTCGAACAGCGTGACCAGCTCGCCGCTGTTGATTTCATCCTGCACCAGAATACGCGGCACCAGAGCCACGCCGATGCCCGCGGCCACGGCCTGAATCAGATGCGCAGTCAGCTCGAAACTTGGGCCGGGGCGCATGATGTGGTGATCGAGCTGGTTTCTGTCGAACCAGTCGGACCAGGCGTTGGGCCGCGAAACCACGCTCAGCAGCGAGTGCTGGGCAATCTGGCCTGGCGTCATGGACTCATGGCCAGCCAGTGCCGAAGGGCTGGCGATAAGCACCAGTTTTTCCGCAATCAGCGGATGGGCGATATAGCCCGGCCAATTGCCTGTGCCTGCACAGATGATCGCGTTCATGTCGCTGGCCGCAGGCATCAGGTCGGCATGCACGATGCGCGAGTGGATATGCACCACATGGCCCGGATGTCGGGTGTAAAAGTCATGCATGCGTGGCAGCAGCCACTTGGAGCCGAAGGTCGGCAGAACGGCGAGGTGCAGGGTTCCGCCTTCGGATTTGTGGGCGATGGTCTGCAGCGTTGCACTGCGGATTCGCCCAAGGGCTGCCGCCAGTTCATGCTGATACAGCGCGCCCGCCGTGGTCAGTTCGATACGTCGGCCATCACGCTTGAACAACTCGACTTCCAGTTGTGCTTCAAGGGCCTGCACCTGGCGACTGACGGCGCTTTGGGTCAGAGCCAGTTCATCGGCAGCCTTGGTGAAGCTGACATGACGCGCCGCTGCCTCAAAAGCGATAAGCAGCGACATCGAAGGCGTGAGTCTTCTCGGGTTCATTCATAAAGCTCATGGAAAAACTACAGGTTTTACATTTGCTCTCTTGGTCATCAAGCCTGAAAATCAGCGTAACCGTTGATAAAGCCTGGTTTCAGAGCGCTCTGAAGCATACGTGCTTTACCTATAAAAGTTTGCATATAAAAAGCCTAGCCTGTCAGGAAGCCACCATGATTGCCCTCTTGAAACCGACCTCCGCGCAGGTCGATCACTATGACCGTTTCCTCAATGCCCTGGCGCAGGAGGGGTTTCGAGGCGAAATCGCAAGGGATCATGGCTCGCGAACCGTTCTGGCCACCGATAACTCGATCTATCAGCGCATGCCCCAGGCCGCAGTGTTTCCTCTCGACAGTGCCGATGTCGAGACTCTGGCGCGACTGGCCGGACGTGCCGAGCACAAACAGGTCGTACTGACGCCACGGGGCGGTGGTACCGGAACCAACGGGCAATCGCTCACCGATGGCGTGGTGGTCGACCTCTCGCGGCACATGAACAGGATTCTGGAAATCAACGTCGAGGAGCGCTGGGTTCGCGTGCAGACCGGCGTGGTCAAGGACCAGCTCAACGCAGCACTCAAGCCTCACGGGCTGTTCTTCGCCCCGGAGCTGTCCACCTCCAACCGTGCAACGGTCGGCGGCATGATCAATACCGATGCCAGCGGACAGGGCAGTTGCACCTACGGCAAGACCCGCGACCACGTACTTGAGCTGTCGACAGTACTGCTCGGTGGCTCGCGCATACACAGCCTGGCCATGGGGTCCGATCAACTGGAGTCTGAGCAGGCCCGGACCGACCGGGCAGGGGACGCCTATCGCTGTGCCCGCGAAATTGCCGATACCCAGGCGCAGTTGATCAAGGACGTCTTTCCGCCGCTCAATCGCTGTCTGACCGGTTACGACCTGGCTCACCTGCGCGAGACCGACGGCCGTTTCAACCTCAATAGCGTGCTGTGCGGCTCGGAAGGTTCGCTGGGCTTTATCGTCGAAGCCAAGCTCAATGTGCTGCCGATTCCCAAGCATTCGATTCTGGTCAACGTGCGTTATGCCGGTTTCATGGATGCCTTGCGTGACGCCAAGGCACTCATGGCGCTCAAGCCGCTGTCCATCGAAACCGTGGACTCCAAGGTCTTGATGCTCGCCATGCAGGACATCGTCTGGCATGGCGTTGCCGAATACTTTCCTCAGGACCCGGATACCCCGACGCTTGGGATCAACCTGATCGAGTTCTGCGGCGACGAAGCCAGCGAAGTGGAGCAGCGTGTCCATGCGTTCGTGGAGCATTTGCAGAGCGACACCTCGGTGGTTCGGCTGGGGCACACGCTGGCGGTGGGCAGCGCAGCGGTCAATCGGGTCTACGCCATGCGCAAGCGCTCGGTAGGCCTGCTGGGCAACGTCAAGGGCGAGGCCAGACCTCAGCCTTTTGTCGAAGACACCGCTGTGCCGCCTGAGAACCTTGCCGATTACATTCAGGAATTCCGCGCATTGCTGGACAGCTACAACCTGCAATACGGCATGTTTGGCCATGTGGACGCCGGCGTGCTGCACGTGCGGCCGATCCTGGACATGAAAGACCCGGCGCAGGCCGCGTTGGTACGCCCGATTTCCGATGCGGTCGCAGCACTCACCAAACGTTATGGCGGCTTGCTCTGGGGCGAACACGGCAAAGGCCTGCGTTCGCAATATGTGCCGGAATACTTCGGTGAGTTGTACCCGGCGCTTCAGGCCCTGAAGGCCGCTTTCGACCCGTTCAACCAGCTCAACCCCGGCAAGATCGCGACGCCCGCGACCGTCCCAGCCGCCAGATTGACGCTGGTAGATGAAGTGAAATTAAGGGGCGATCTGGATCGCGGTATCGACGAGCGTGTCTGGCAGAGCTACGAAAGCGCCGTGCACTGTAACGGCAACGGTGCCTGCTACAACTACGATGCCGACGACGCCATGTGTCCGTCCTGGAAAGCCACACGCAACCGCATTCATTCACCAAAGGGCAGGGCCTCGCTGGTCCGTGAATGGCTGCGCCTGCAAGGTGAACAGAATATCGATGTGCTGACCGCCAGCGCCCGTGCCCGTTCTGCCAATGTCATCAAGAGTCTGGTCAGCAAGACCGCCAACACTCTGGGCAGGCTGCGCGGGCAGCAAGACTTTTCCCATGAAGTCTATGACGCCATGGCCGGTTGCCTGGCCTGTAAATCCTGTGCAGGGCAGTGTCCGGTCAAGGTCAATGTGCCGGAGTTCCGCTCGCGTTTCCTGGAGCTTTACCACAGCCGCTACCTGCGTCCGCTGAAGGATTACCTGATCGGCTCGCTGGAGTTCAGCATTCCGTATCTGGCCCGCTTCCCGAAGTTCTACAACGCCATAATGGCTGCCAAACCGGTTCGTTACCTGCTTGAACATGTGGCGGGCATGGTGGACAGCCCCTTGCTGAGCCTGATGGATTTTCGTGCCGCCTGTGCCCGCTGGAATGTCGGCATCGCTACGCCGGAGCGTCTGGCTGCGCTGTCTGAACAGGAACGCAAGCGTACGGTGATCCTCGTTCAGGACGCTTTCACTCGTTACTTCGAGACCCATCTGGCGGCTGACTGGCTGGAGCTGATTTCGCGTCTGGGTTATCAGGTTTACCTCGCGCCATTTGCACCAAACGGCAAGCCGCTGCAAGTGCAAGGTTTCCTGGCGGCCTTCGAGAAAGCTGCCAGTTTCAACAGCCAATCGCTGCGCAAACTTGAGGCTTATGGCATTCCGCTGGTAGGGCTTGATCCGGCCATGACGCTGGTTTACCGGCAGGAATACAGCAAGACACTGGGCAGCGAAAACGTGCCCACGGTGTTGCTGCCACAAGAGTGGCTGGCTGCTCAGTTGGAAGAGTCCGGGCAGGTTCAGTCGGGCGAAACCTATTACTTCCTGCCGCACTGCACCGAGAAAACCAACGAGCCGGGCAGCGTTGCTCTGTGGCAGAAAGCCTTTGCTCGCACCGGCCTCAAGCTTGAAGTGCTGGCCAGTGGTTGCTGCGGCATGTCAGGTACCTACGGCCACGAAACCCGCAATGCCAAGCATTCGGACACCATATACAGCCAGTCCTGGCAACCGTTGGTGGCCCGCCATAACGGCGAGGGGCGGCTGGTTGCCGATGGCTACTCCTGCCGCAGTCAGGTCAAGCGCCAGGACGGGCAAGTGGTGCAGCATCCGTTACAGATATTGCTGGCTCATGTAGGAGTAATGCCTGTCAGTCAAGAGACGGTGATTTCAAAAAACAGGTGATCCGTGGGAGGGGCCTTGGCCGCGACAGCAGTATGAAGGCGCTGAAAATGTGTTGCCTTCTCACTGGTCGTCGCGGCCAAGGCCCCTCCCACAAATGGCATGTACGCCTTCTTCGCGAATGGCCTCAAACCAGATAGCGCCTAAACCATCCCACGGTCCTGTCCCAGGCCAGATTGGCGGCGGCTTCGTCGTATCGTGGTGTGGAGTCGTTGTGGAAGCCGTGGTTGGCGCCGGGATAGATATAGGTTTCGTAATTCGTGCCAGCGGCTTTCAATGCCGCTTCATAAGCGGGCCAGCCTTCGTTGATGCGCGTATCCAGCTCGCCGTAATGAATCATGATCGGAGCCTTGATTCGCACGACGTCTTCGGACTTGGGCTGGCGGCCATAAAAGGAAACCGCTGCTCCCAGCTCTGGATAAGCCACGGCCGCAGCATTGGCGACGCCTCCGCCATAGCAGAAGCCGGTGATGCCGACCTTTCCGGTGCTTGCGTCATGCTTCATCAGCCATTCGATAGCCGCGAAGAAGTCGTTCATGAGTTTTTCAGGATCGACTTTCTGTTGAAGCTCGCGGCCCTTGTCATCGTTGCCTGGATAACCGCCCACCGAGGACAGACCGTCGGGTGCCAGCGCGATGAAACCTGCCTTGGCTACGCGCCGGGCGACATCTTCGATATAAGGGTTGAGCCCTCGGTTTTCATGGGCGACCACTATCGCAGGCAGCTTGCCGCTGGCTTTCGCCGGACGCACCAGATAACCACGCACCTGCCCATGCCCCTTGGGTGAAGGGTAATTGACGTATTCGGCAATGATATCCGGGTCGGTAAAGGCCACTTGTTCGGCCAGCGCATAGTTCGGGCTCAACGAGGCCAGAAGGGCTGTGGCGGTCATGCCTCCCAGAGTGAACAGGGCGGCACGGTCAAGAAATTCTCGTCTGTTGATCTTGCCGTGTGCGTAGTAGTCGTATAGCTCAAGCAGTTCAGGGGCAAAGTCTTTAGCGGTGAGACGATCCATCGGCATGCTTCCTGTCAGATCATTGGGTTGTCTATTAAAGCAGCTTTGACACTTCTGGATGTCGAGGTGCCGTTCATGACACCTCGACATCATTCCCGGATCAGAACTCCAGCGTGACTCCGGTATACAAGGCACGTCCATCACCCGGCGAGTGCAGGGAGTCGACGGCGCCGTCCGGGTCATACCAGACGTACTCGTAATAACGGTTGGTCAGGTTCTTGAGTTGCAGGTCGACACTGACCGACTCGCTTACCTTCCAGGTCGCACCCAGGTTCATCAGCACATAGCCGCCATAGGTGCCCTGAGTGTTTTCCCGTTCCAGATAGTAGTTGGTCTGGCCGTTCATCCAGGCCGTCAGCTGCAGGGCCGGAGTCGCCTGATACGTCATGCCGGCGTTGTACACGTGATGGGGAACATGGTCGATTTCCCGGCCTTTGCTGTTGGGCAATGTAGCGCTGGGCTCAAGGATTTTCGAGTATTGCCATGAGTAAGCCATCCATATTTCCGTGCGCTCGTTCGGGTGCAGGTTCACCTGCAGGTCATAACCCCAGCGCCGGGTTTCACCGACGTTGTCCGATTCCCCGCTCGGGTCGTTGAGCCGGCGGCTGACCTCGCCACTCGCTTCCTGCTGCCAGTAGGCGATCCGTCCATCAACCCAGCTGGCGGGAGTGAATTTGATCCCGGTTTCCCAGCCTTCGTTGATCGACGGTTCCAGATCGGTATCCCGTGGCGGAATCTTGTAGGCCGCAGCCCCTGTGCCGACCTGAAAGGTACGTCCCCAGTTGGCGTAGAAACTGGCCACATCCCAGGGCGAATACACCACGCTGAGCTTGGGTTGCTTGATCAGGCCATAGTCATTGATGTCGTAATCCAGGCCGGTCATTTCATTGGTGAAGTCGCCCTGGATCTTGTCGACCCGATAGGCCGGGACAATCTTCAACGACTCGAAAGGCTTGATCTCGGCCTGGACATAAGCGCCGTAGGTGTCGAAGTCGAATTGCTGGTCGCGGGTCTGGGCCTGGCGAACCCGATTCAGGGTCCGGTAGCGTTCGCTCTTGTTTTCCTGCTGCTGCATGTCCGCTCCGCCTTCCAGGGCAAAGTCGTACAGCCAGCTGACTTCCGGGCGCCAGGTCAGGGAGGTGAGGGCGCCGTACTGGGTTTCATAGGCATCCCGCTCCTGTTGCGAGGTGGTTCTCCAGTACTGGGTCCAGCGTCGGTCGTCAAAGGTGTTGATGTAGGTTTTCGCGGACCATGCCAGGGTGTCTGCAAGATCCGTATCGAAATGCAGGCTGACCTGATTCATGCGCCGCGTGCCCTTGTCCGTGGCGTTGTAGCTGTTGGTCATGGTCGGGTGGCGGCTGGCATTCTCTTCGCTCAGGTATCCGGGCTCCTGGGCTTCGGTTTCGTAATGCCGGGCAATCAGGCCGATGCGATAGCTCTCGTCGTCCGGGGTATAGAACCACTTGCCGGACATCGAGAATTTCTCGGCGTCGGAGTGATCGCGATAGCCCTCGGATTTCTGATAGGCGAAGAAATAGTTCTGGCTCCAGTTACTGCTCTCGAAGCCTTTGGAAAGCTGGGTTTCCTGAGTATTGAAGCTGCCGTAGCGAATCCGGGCCTTGGTGTAATTGCCGCCGGTGCGGGTCAGCATGTTGACGTTGCCCGCGATATTGTTCAGGCCGTAACGCGCATCGCTGGTGCCGCGCACGACTTCGATGCTGTCCAGCTCCATGGGGAAAATCATGTCCATGAACGGCATGTTGCCGTCGTTGCTGTTGCTCGGAATGCCATCGATCAACAGCTTCACCGCGTTGATTTCGCCTTCACCGTTAAAGCCGCGAAAGGAAATCTTGCCGGAAGTGGTGCCCTGATTGAACTCGGTAAGGATCACGCCGGGTGCACGACGGAACAGCTCCCAGCTGTAATTGACTGGCATCTTTTCAAGGATGTCGCCCCCCAGAATATCCACCGAGCTCAGCACACTGCTGGTGCTCAGCGGGCCGCTGCTGTTGCCTTGAACGGTCACGGAACCGAGGGTCATGGTCGAGTTCTCGACCTGGGTTTCGGCCAGTGCGGCGGATAACGGCGTCAGGGCAAATACCCCGCAGGTCAGTGCCTGGCAGACCGAGCGGGACACGGGAATATGCATTGCGCGTGGCAATGTAGAAAAAACAGGCATAACAAAAACTTCCTGATGACCAAGAGACTTCAAGGGCGCGAGATGGCCGATCAGGGCATTCCCGCGCCAGACAAGAAAAGCCGCGCCAGAGTCGGCGGGCAGGCAAGGCGTGGTCAGGCCAGGGGAGAGGCGCGAGGGGTCAGACTGGGCCAGCGAACCCTGGGATGCAGCGTCGGCTGCTCGGGGTTCTCCAGTGCTGTATCAGGTGTGTAGCGGGGCAGGAAGTGTCGATAGTGATCGGCCGGCAGAGCGACCAGACCCGCATGGCCACAGCAGCAATCGCCATGCTGCATGGCCGCTTTCGATGAAGCGGGTTGCAGCGTATCGATCAGCTTCTTGAAGCCTGGTGGCAGGGCGGTCGAACCGCTCCCGGAACAAAAACCGCCCCATAGCAGTAAATGCGCATCCGCCGGCTGCATGGCACGGCTCATCGGCATAGCCAGCATGTTGAGCAACACGGCCAGACAAGCGATCCAGGGAATGATGCGTTTCATTGAAGCCATGGGTGGGCCCGTAGCACGAAGGCCGCCATTTAGCCGTATTTGGTGACGGAATGTAAATGCTTCTGTGGGCGGGATTTCAGGCAGGCAGAAGGGGATGCGGGAATTGCCATGTGGCTATTTGACATCTTGATATTTTGTCATCTAGTGTCGTGGCCTGAGAAACGTTCTCAGAATATTTCACTTCAGCAGGGAGGCTACATCGCAATGGCCACTACCATCAGTACCGCGTCGATCAAGTCAGTACGTGTGCATCCAGGGCTTGGTATTGCCCGGGTCGGAAATGCGCTGGGGCATGACGAATATGTCCTGGCCGCAGAGGTTCCGGGAGCTGTTGCGAGTAGCGCGGACGGAGAGTTTCGCGATGCGAAGGGGCATTTGCGACGTCAGGCTGTGCGCTTTCGGATCTACGCTGAGCTGACTGATGGTTCGGTCCGCGAGCTTACCCTTGCCGATGGTGTGAAGATCGACTGGACCGTGGAACTCGCCAACCTCAAGGCTGGCTGGTACGACTTCGAGAATGCCATGGACCTGCCCGCGCCATACGCCAAGAAAGCCGGTCGACGCAATCCGGCAGTCATTGGCCCTCAGCGCAAGGCGCTGGACATTCGTCCGGGCCCCAGAACCATCGGCGGTCGCAACAAACAGGGCAAAGCCTTTCATTTCGATACGGGTGAGTTCTACAGCAAGCCGGTCTATCTGGGCGAGTTGCGCACCGACGAAGAAGGTCGGCTCATTGCGCTGGGTGGCCATGGGCATTCCGCACCGCTCAAGGCGGGTACCGCGCCTGTCACCTTTGCCAACAACGAAGACTGGCATGACGACATCTCCGATGGCCCGGTCTACGCCCGTGTGACCTTCGCCAATGGCGATGTACTTGATGCCGAGCCTGGTTTTCTGGCGGTGACGCCGCCCAACTATGCGCCGGGCCTGTTCGGTGTGGTCACCATGGAAGACGTGGTGCGTGATCTGTATGTGCGCAACGGTCAACTGCCTGCCCACACAACCACCGAGTTCACCCGCGACATCTGGCCGATCTTCGACCGCCTGACCAATATGCAGTGGACCAACCATGGCATTTACCTGCTCAGCGGCTCCGGCTCACCACTGGATACCAAGAACAAGGCGGTCTTGAAGA
The DNA here is from genome assembly GCF_030580745.1 of Pseudomonas serbiensis. Classification (NCBI taxonomy): domain Bacteria; kingdom Pseudomonadati; phylum Pseudomonadota; class Gammaproteobacteria; order Pseudomonadales; family Pseudomonadaceae; genus Pseudomonas; species Pseudomonas serbiensis. Next base: position 185,642 of record NZ_JAUQOO010000005.1, on the reverse strand, counting down.
AGCTTGCCGACCCGTCTGCAAAGAATGCCGAGTTCCGCAAGAGGGTCTTCGAGCTTTTCCGTATCCCGGATGGCGCCGGGGCGTTCACGGCTGCGCTGTTGCCGTTCTACGGCGATTACTACGGTGATTACTCCGATGCCGAAGGTGCAGGCCTGGCCGTCACGCCTTTGATGTACAAGGCACTGGAAAAATGGGTGAAGGGGGACTTCGTCTCCGACTGGAAAGGTGAACCGGTTATCCCTGCGTTCTCGTCGCTCAGTCCAAAACAGCAGACCGACGCGCTGGATCGAGTAGGGCTGCATGAGTGCCTGGGCGGGCCGTTCCACCCCGGCATCGAGCTGACCTGGTTCATGCGTGTGTCCAGCGTCTGGAAAAGTCCGTATCGCCTGGCCGTTCTGCCCCAGGGCCATGTCGTTCGCCAGGACTACGGCAGCAAGCTGACACCGGAAATCTGCCTGAGCAAAGGTGGCCCGCTGGACGGCGTAGGTCCGGGCTCCCTGACCCGCGCACTGGGCGTGCCATGGCAGACCGACGGCGCATCCTGCCTGTCCGATGCGGAATACGAACCTGGCTCTTATCTGTCCTTCCCCAGCTACTGGGGTGCCCGCGTGCCCAACAGCGTGCTCAGCAACGAGGCCTGGCAGCGTGTCGGTTCAACGCAGTCGAGTGAACCGCAACAGCTCAAGAATTTCTCCTACCGCGAAGACTGGTTGCGCGACCTGAAAGGTTCTTACCTGGCGCGTATCAACAAGATGGTCAGCCAGTGGTGGGAGCTTGGCGTTCTGGTCAGTAAAGAGACATCGCCCGAGTTACAAAAGAAGCTGGGGCTGCCAGCCCGGGCCTGGATTGAAACCGGTCGTCCGGAAAGTGCCGTTGGCCCCAACACCAAGGTTGCCCTGCTGGCGGCCATCGAGGCTCTGGACCATCCACAACCGTTGCTCAAGGCGGCCGAACTCGACAAAGCCAAGCCACGCAAGGATGTGAAACCTCGTCGTCTGCGCAGGGACGAGATTTGACCCACGTGTACGACGTTCTGGTCGTGGGCGCCGGACCGGCAGGTTCGGCGCTTGCCATCTGTCTGGCCGAAGCAGGGCTTGATGTCTGCATGGTCGATCGTGGCGAAGCAGGCCAGCCACGGCCCGGTGAATGCCTGTCGCCCGAGGCGGTGCCGTCACTGGCCGCGCTTGGGCATGCCGACTTGCTGGAAGAGATTTCGGCTGCGCGCCGCTGTTGCGGCGTGCAGTCCATCTGGACGACACCCGAACGGAGCTTTCGGGATTACTTCGCCGAACGTTCATCCCATGGTTATTTCCTGGACCGTCAGGTGTTCGATTCCCGTCTGCGGGACAGGGCACAGGCTGAAGGTGTGGTGCTGGAGCGGGGCGTGCGGGTGACCGAGGCCGAGTTTGGTGCAATCACCACCCTGAGCGGCTTGCGTGGCGAGGACTGCTGGAGTGGTCAAGCCCGTTTTGTGGTCGATGCTTCGGGCAAGTCCAGCTCTATTGCGCGCCTGGGCGGTGCGGGCAGGCGTCGCTTGAGTCGTCAGGTCGCCGTTGCAGCCTGTTTGCCTGCCGGTACTTCTGAACTTGCGTCAACCGACTGGTTGTTGATCGAGGCGGATGCATCGGGCTGGTGGTCTGGCGCGACGTCAGCCAGCGGCCAGCGCCATCTGGTGCGATTCTTTCCCGAAGGCGGCGAAGTCTTCCGTAGCCTGGCCGAACTTGCCCGGCAACTGGAACAGACAAAATTGATGCAGCACTATGTTGCCGCCGGCGAACTGTCGGCGGCACCTTTCCAGGTGCTCGATGCAGGCTGTTCTGCGCTGGATTGCGTCGCAACGTCGCAATGGCTTGCGGTCGGTGAAGCGGCAATCGCTTTTGATCCCGTCACGTCACAGGGCCTTGCCCATGCATTCGGGGCGAGCCAGCCAGCGGCCAGTGCCATATTGGACTACCTGCATCACGGTCGTACGGCCAAGCTTGAACGTTATGACCAGCAGACCCGCATAACCCTGGCGCATTCCCTCAAAGGGCTCATGAGCCACTACGCGCAGTGCCATAGCCTGGCGAGTTTTGGCTGATCAGCCAGAGATAGACAAATAAAATGATTTATTTTTATCATTTGAATATTCATATATTTGAATCTTTTATTCCTGTCTGATCTATCGATACAACCGATCTTGCAGGCCACCTTCGCTCAGGAGCATCCGCGTGCAAGCAGCCATTTTGATTGCGTCCTCTTCATTCAATTTCCGAGTCACTTCATGAGCCAGACTGAGCGACAGATGCGCCTGGGCCTTTTCATTCAGGCCGCAGGTCACCACTCGGCTGGCTGGCGTTATCCGGGTGCCGAATCCGGGAGCGAAAACTTCCCGCTGATCCGCCGCCTGACCCTGGCAGCCGAAAAGGCCAAGCTGGACATGGTGTTCTTTGGCGACAAACTGGTGACCGGCCCCAAGGAGCATCCCTCCATGATCGTGCGCCTGGAACCCGTGGCGCTGTTGGGCGCGCTGGCGGCGATCACCGAGCGCATCGGGCTGGTGGCGACGGCATCGACCACCTATAGCGAGCCGTACACCATCGCCCGGCAGTTCGCGACCATCGATCATCTGTCTGCAGGCCGTGCCGGCTGGAACGTGGTGACCACCGGCTACGACAGCGCGGCCAACTTCACCCGTGCCACACATCCCGACCATGCTCAGCGTTATGCGGTGGCCGAGGAATTCGTCGATGTGGTGCGGGGCTTGTGGGACAGCTGGGAAGAGGGCGCCTATGTTCGCGACAGCGAAAGCGGCGTGTATCTGGACCCTGAAAAACTGCATAGCCTGGACCACAAGGGCGAGTTCTTCTCCATTGCCGGGCCACTCAACCTGACCCGTGCGCCGCAAGGTCATCCGGTACTGGTCCAGGCCGGCTCATCCGGGCCGGGCATGGCCCTCGCGGCGCGCATCGGTGAAGTGGTGTTCACCGCCCAGCAAGGTCTGGAAGAAGCCGGGCAGTTCTATCGCGACCTCAAGGCGCAAGTCGTTGCTCAAGGCCGCTCGCCGGATCATTGCCTGGTGATGCCCGGTGTCATGCCGATCCTTGGCAAGACCGCCGCCCAAGCCCAGGCGCGCTTCGATCATCTGCAAAGCTGGACCGACCAGGAAGCCGCCTTGCTGATGGTTGCGGATCGTTTGGGGCAGGACCTCTCCGGTTTCGATCTGGACCAGCCACTGCCGGACTTGCCACTGCCGCAAAACATGCAAAGCCGCGCTCGCCTGCTGCTGGACCTTTCACACCGCGACGGCCTGACCCTGCGCCAGATCTGCAACCTGGCGGCCGGAGCACGAGGTCATAAAATCGTCGTCGGCACCCCGCAACGTGTAGCGGACGAGCTGATTGCCTGGTTCGAGGGCGGAGCCGCAGATGGCTTCAATCTGATGCCCGCGTACTTCCCCGAAGGCCTGGACGACTTCATCGAAGGCGTATTGCCAATCCTGCGCAAGCACAAACTGTTTCGTGAGGAATATAGCGGGAGCACATTGCGCGAGCATCTGGGGTTGCCTGTCCCGGAGAATCGATACACATAAGCTACAAGCGGCAGGCTGTGAGCTTTTAACTTGCAGCTTGCCGCTTGCCGCTTGCAACTTTCCCCCATTACATCTCACCCGTTGATCCCATATCCAATGCAAATCCCGCAAATAACTTTTGCGGTTCTTACATAACCTCCAGGCACTGCATTCCTGCTTGTTTATGCTTTTCAGGAATAATCATGAGGGGTTTCGGTATTTACGAAGAGCGCTGTCGTTGTGGTTAAACGTCATCGCCTGCTGGCCAGACAGTGCCAGTGGTTTTCTACGGAGTCCGAAACCGCCCATGTCATTGCGTTCTCATTTTCTTGTTTCTCTGCTGCTAAGCCTGGGCCTGACGCTGGGGCCATTGACTGCTGTGAGTGCGGCGCAGCTCAATATTGCGGTGTCCGATATCGGGGCTGGCAGCAAGCCTGCCGGTGGCGGTCTGGTGGATGTCATTCATGCCCAGCAGCGTCTTGAGCAGGCGTTCAGCGCCGAGGGTGTCACGGTCAAATGGCACTTCTTCAAGGGTGCGGCGCCCCTGATTAACGAAGCCTTTGCCAATGGCCAGCTGGATATGGCCTATCTCGGCGATCTGGGCAGCATCGTCGGCAAGTCGGGCGGGCTCGATACGCGGGTGGTTGCCGTCGCTGCCCGTGGCGTCGCGCATTACCTGGCGGTACCGGTCGGTTCGTCGATTCATTCCCTGGCAGACCTCAAGGGCAAACGTGTCGGTCTGTTTCGCGGGACCGCCGCGCAGCTTTCGTTCATCGATGCCCTACGCACTGCGGGGCTGACCGAAAAGGATATCAGCGTCATCAATCTGGACTTTGCTGCCGCCAGCGCGGCTTTGGCAGCCAGACAGATCGATGCGACCTGGGGCGGCATCAACATCCTGGCGCTGCGCGAGCGTGGTCAGGCTCAGGTGCCTGTCTCTACCCGGCATCTGGATGGCGCGGGTGAGTTGTCCGGCCTGGTGCTGGTATCGCAAAAGTTGCTCGACGAGCATCCGGAGTGGGTCAGCAGGATCGTTCAGGTCCAGCGTGAGGCATCGGACTGGGCCAGCAACCCGCACAACCGCGAGGCCTATATCCAGTTACTGGCCGATCAGGCGTCTTACCCGGCCAATCTGCTGAAGGCCAACCTGGAAGGTGCGCCGCCGTTATCGGTACTGCTGTCACCTGAGCTGGACAGCGGTTTTGTCGAACGCCTCAAACAGTCCATCGGCAGCGCCAGGGAGGCGCGCCTGATTCGTCGTGACATCAATGTGGATCAGTGGCTCGCGCCGCAATTTCTGCAACAGCCCCGACCTTGAACCTTATCTGCCGACAGCACATTGCTGACGGCACGGCATCCATTGCTCGCTGGAACACCCCATGAAACTTGAAACTCAGCAAAAACACCTCCCTTGGGTCACCGGCATGGCACTGGTCATGGCAGTAGCGCCCGCGATGGCTGAAACCACGACCCGACTGGACACCGTACAGGTCGAGGGCGTGCGTCAGGCCGATCCCCAGCAGCCACCTTCGTCAAAGCGTGAGCTGAGTGGAAAGACCCTTGAACAACAGGGCATTTACCGGCTTGAAGACCTGCAACAAGTGGCCTCCGGCCTGGATGTGGCCACGGTGGACTCCTATGACACACGCATGACCATTCGGGGCGTGGGCGATGGCGGCGGCACCGAAATCAATATCGGCATGCCCAGCAGCGTCGGTCTGTTTCTCGACAACGTTTACCTGAGTCGACCGGGCATGATGTCCAACGACCTGCTGGATATCGAAAGCGCCGATGTGTTCAGCGGGCCGCAAGGGACGCTCAAAGGCTTCAACACCACGGGCGGGGCGGTGGATATCCATAGCCGCAAACCCACCTTCACGCCTGAAGGCTCGTTGCGCCAGTCCATCGGCCAGCGCGGCTATACCCAGACTCAAGCGATGTTTTCCGGCCCCTTGACTGAAACCCTGGCCGGGCGCCTCAACCTGTCGCACACCGAAAAGGGCGGTTACATCAAGAACATCTACACCGGCCATGACCTGGGTGGCAGCAATCAGGATGGCATTCGCGGGCAGTTGCTCTGGCAGCCCGCGGACGATTTCAGCCTGCGGGTGATTGCCGACTACAACAAGGCGACCAGTGAGCCGGTGTCCGTGCTGGACAAGGCCAATACCGTCAATGGTACGGTGCCTTATCTGAACCGGACTGCATTGGTTGGTGCGACGGTGATAGGCGGGGGCTACAAGGTCAACGCCGACAATGAAAACCAGGCGTACGTGCGCCAGGGTGGCCTGTCTGCGGAGGCAAACTGGAAGCTGGCCAACGGTTACAACCTGCGTTCGGTGTCGTCGTTCCGCTATTTCGGTTTCCAGCCCAACAATACCGATGCCCTGGACATTCCTCTGTATGCGGGCAGCGGCGCTGACGTGCGTGACCGCATCTGGTCCCAGGACATTCGTCTGGATTCACCCAAGGGCGAGCTTTTCGACTACGCCATCGGTGCCACTTACTGGGGCGAAAACCTCGACACCTTTGCCCATGACTACTATGCCGCGGGCACTCGCACTACGCAGTATTACGGCAACACGTCCAACACCGGCAAGACAGTAAAGCGCTGGGGCGAGATCAACGACACCGTGTTTTCGCTCTATGCCCAGGGCACCCTGCACGTTACCGAAAAATTCGATATCACGGCCGGGATACGCGACAGCTACAACAAGAAATCGGGCTCGTTTCGCCGGGTCAACAAGAACGATTTCGACTCTGGAGAGCTGAACCAGTACAGCCAGTTGCCTGCCGGTATGCTCAATTTCAGCTACTTCTTCATGCCCAACCTGCAAGGCTATTTCACCGTGGCCTATGGCGAGAAGGCAGGAGGCCTGAACGTCTCCTCGGGAGCTGCCAACACCGCAGGTTTCGACAGCCTGTTGATCGAGCCCGAGGAAACCCTTGGCAGCGAACTGGGGCTCAAGAGTCACTGGCTCGATAACCGGGTGACGGTGGATGCGGCCTTGTTCTGGTCGAAGGTGCGTAAATTCCAGACCACCGCCTATGACCTGGAAAGCCAGAGCAGTTACCTGATCAACGCCGGCACCATGCAATCGCGTGGCCTGGAAACCAATCTGACACTCAAGCCACTGGATGGCCTGAGCATCAACTTCAACGGCACGTTGCTGGACAACACGTATCTGGACTTCAAGGGCGGCAGATGCCCGGCGGAAGTGACGCTTGCGCCTCGTCCGCCAGCCTCCTGCGACCTGACCGGCAGCCGGGTGTTCCGCTCGCCGAAACTCACCTACAACCTGAGCAGCCGCTACGAGTGGCAGGCATTCGAGGGCCTGGAAGCCTTTGTCGCCGGGCGCTATTCGTATCGCACCTGGGCCTACGGCACCGTGGACAACTCCGAATTCACCCGCATTCCGGGCTATGGCCTGCTGAGTCTGTCCACCGGCCTGAGCGGCAAATATGACGAGGGCACCTGGAATGCTTCGTTGTGGGCCAACAACGTCACGGACAAACGCTATTACCGCTCACTGAATGCTGGCGACTATGGCTCGGCCTTTGGTGTGGTGGGTGAGCCGCGTACCTTGGGCATGACCGTTGGCTACGACTTCTAAAGGCCCTGACCGATGAGCAGATTTTTACTCGATCGCCGAAGCTTCATGCGAGCCGGTGCTGCACTGACAGGCTCCGCGCCCTTTATCGGCAGCGCTCTGGCTGCACAGCCGGCCCCCAAGGCCGAGGCCCGACTCGGTTGGCTGGGCAAGCAAACCCCGGCGTCGTTCAGCGGCGTGACCTGGGGCACGCCATGGCCCTGGGGGCAGGTTGCCGCTGGCAGCCAGTTTCAGATTCACGGCAGCGATGGATCGGCGCCGTCATTGCAAAGCTGGCCGCTGGCTTACTGGCCTGACGGCAGCCTGAAATGGACTGCCCATGCCATGGGACCGCAGCAGGGTGTTGCAGAATATTATGATCTGCGCCCGGCCAGTGTCGTGGCACCTGAAGGACGTGCGCTGGCCAGTGAAAACGATGAGCAGATCCGCATCGACACCGGCGTGCTGCAATGTGTGATCCCGCGCCAGGGCGAAAGCGTGTTGAGCAGTGTCAGCCGTAATGGCCGCATCACCTTGCAGAGCGGACATCTGGTGCTGCAAGTGCAGGGCGACCCTGACCAGCCCGCAACGCCGACCCGTCAATATCGCAGTGAAATACAGCGTGGCGTGCTGGAACAGAATGGCCCGGTACGCGCGGTGGTGGCCTTGCACGGCACCCATCGGTTGCTGGACGGCGACGGGACTTTGCTGCCTTTCATCGTGCGTATCTATGCCTATGCCAACAGTGAAAACCTGCGCCTGATTCACACCTTGCTGATCGATATCGATGAGCAGCATGACTTCATCAAAGGCGTGGGCCTGCGTTTCGATACGCCTCTTGATCAACCCTTGCATGACCGGCATGTGCGCTTCGTCGCTGCCAACGGCGGGGTCTTTGCCGAAGCAGTGCGTGGCCTGACCGGCCTGCGCCGCAATCCGGGCGACGGAATCATGCGCGCTCAGGTCGAAGGAAGAAGCACCGGCCCTGTGGAAGGCTTTGCCCCGGAAGTTGCCAATCGACTGCACTACATTCCCGCGTTCGGCAGCTATCGCTTACTGCAGGCGCACCCGGACGGTTTCCAGATCAGCAAGCGCACAACGTCCGGCCAGAGCTGGCTCAACAGTGCCACGGGGCAAAGGGCGGCAGGCGTGGGGTATATCGGCTCGCCTCAGGGTGGCGTGGTATTCGGCCTGCGCAATTTCTGGCAGAGCTACCCGGCGCAGCTGGATATCGAAGATGCGCAGACCGAAAGGGCGCAAGTCACTCTCTGGCTATGGGCGCCTCAGGCTGCACCGATGGACCTGCGCAGCTACCACGACGGCATGGGCCAGGACAGCTTCGTCAAACAGCGCGAAGCCCTGGAAATCACCTACGAAGATCATGAACCCGGCTTCGGCACTCCCTCGGGCGTTGCGCGGACCAGTGAGCTGGAGTTGCAGTTCGTTGCTGCCACGCCCAGTGGCGCAGTGTTGCAACAGATTGCCCAGCGCATTCAAGAGCCGCCACTGCTGCTGGCATCCCCCGAGCGCCTGCATGCAGCAGGCGTGTTCGGGCCTGACTGGGCACCGGTCAGGAAAGAGACCGGGCGCAAGCAACAGATCGAGCAGCAACTGGCGTGGTATTTCGATTTCTATCGCGACGAAGTCGAGCAGCGAAAATGGTACGGGTTCTGGGATTACGGCGATGTCATGCACACCTATGACGAGCAGCGGCATGTATGGCGCTATGACGTGGGTGGTTTTGCCTGGGACAACTCGGAGCTGAGCACCGATCTTTGGCTCTGGTATTACTTCTTGCGCACCGGCCGCCAGGACGTGTTCCGCATGGCCGAAGCGATGACCCGCCATACCGGCGAGGTTGACGTGCATCATATCGGGCGGTTTGCGCCGCTGGGTTCGCGGCATAACGTTCAGCACTGGGGCGACAGTGCAAAACAGTTGCGCATTTCGACTGCCGCCAATCGCCGGTTCTTGTATTACCTGACCGCCGATGAGCGCATCGGTGATTTGCTCAATGAGCAAGTCGAGGCCTTGCGCACCCTGCGCGAAGTGGTGCCCGGCCGCAAGATCGGCCAGCAACGCGACCCTCGCGACGGCTATGCCAGCATCACGTTCGGTACCGATTGGGGAGCCATTGCTGCCGCCTGGCTGACTGACTGGGAGCGCAGCGGCGATCCGGCCATGGCTCGCCGCCTGCTCAACAGCATGGAGACGATTGCCGCGCAGCCCCATGGCTTTTTCACTGGGCTTGGCAACATGCAACTGGACAGCGGACGCTTCGATATCGACACCAGTGGCAAGCTGTCGGTGTCGCACCTGTCGGCAGTATTCGGTCTGGCTGAAATCTGTAGCGAGCTATTGCAGCTTTTGCCCTCGGCCAGTTTCGAGCGCGCCTGGCTGGATTACTGCCGGTTGTACAACGCCCCGGCCGCTGAGCGGAAAAAAGCCCTGGGCGCACCACTGGCCAATCTCAATCTCGCCCAGGGCCATGCACGGCTGACGGCATTCGCGGCCTATCGATTGCGTGACCGTGGCTTGAAAGACCGGGCCTGGAAGGAGTTCTTCGGCGGTTCGGGCGGTATCCCGAAACCCAACCGAAGCCTGCATGTCGTGCAGCCGCCAGCCTATCTGTATCCGTTGAATGAGCCTGATCCCGTGTCGGTGATCGATGAGCATTCCGGAACATCCGCTGCGGCCAATCTATCGACCAATGCCGTGGCCCAGTGGGGCCTGACCGCTATCGCCTTGTTGGCGCTGGATAACTAGACGGTCCTTTATTCATCTGTTTCGAGACTGTATTCATGCCTCACCCGAATGCTGCACCCCTCGCGCCTGCAAGCGTGGTTGTCCAGGATGACTTCCAGACCTTCAACACTCGACTCTGGATCGCCGAAACCGAATTGCCGGAGCAATCCCGTGTCTGGGCCGAACACGGCCGCCTGATCATGGATACCCGCGCCGGAATGACCGTCTGGCTGCGCCAGCGCCTGAGCGGAGCCTACCGCATCGAATTCCTGCGTCAGGTGCTGGTGGCAGGGCAGGCCAATGATCGCCTGTCGGACATGAACGTCTTCTGGGGCGCTCATGATGGAGGGGCCAGCGAACTGATCGAGCGTGACGGCGTGCTGGAATCCTATGACTCGCTGGCGACCTGGTACGTGGGCATGGGCGGCAATAGCAACAGCACCACCCGGTTTCGTTACTACGACGGTCAGGGCAATCGTCCGTTACTGGGCGAGAAACTGGATGCTGCCCATCTGCTGGAGGCGGGGAGGATTTACCGGATTCGTATCGACGTGACCTCTTCATCGACTCGCTACTGGGTCGATGAAGAGCTGGTGTTCGAGCAAGCGCTCAATGGGCTGCCGGTTGCCGGGTATTTCGGCTTGCGGTCGGTCTGGTCGCGTCAGGCAATCAGCCGCTTCAGTGTGCAAGCCCTGTAAGGGGCAGGTTGGCGAGTTCGTCTTGCGGCGGATTCGCTTCCAGCGCCTGCATCGCCTGATCCGCCTCATGAAAGGCGTCGATCAGGTTTTGCGCCAGGAATGACAGCTTGTAGCCGGCACGGCTGACGATGCCGTAATGGGTGAAGAACTCCGGCGCCTGAGGGTCCAGCCCCGTGACGTTGAGCAACTTGAGGCCCTGACGCAAGTAAGGGTTATTACGACTGACGTTGGTGGTACCGATGGCATCGGAATGCTGGATGACACTGATCAGGCTGTAGCCGTTATCGCATTCGATGCTGGTTTGAAAGTCCGGCCGCCCGCTGAGTTCGACCAGCGCCTTGCGCAGATTGGGCGGGCGTACGGTGCCTGCCAGCGGGTAGCTGAACAATTGCTCTACGGTGACTTCATCGAACGCGGCCAGAGGATGCTCGCTGCGGCAGCAGAAACCCCAGCGGTGCTGGCTGAGCAGTTGGACCCGGTAATCCGGGTCGTGCTCGAAGTTACGGGCGTCGGCCACGAAGAACTCGCATTCCTCAGCCAGCAGTCGCTGCCCCAGGGCTTGCCAGTTATCGACATGAAAACGCAGCCGGACCTTGGGCAAGCGACGGGTGAAAAGCCCCAGTGCCTGTGGCATCAGCCAGGCTGCCGGAGCAGGGCCGCAAGCGAACGACAGCTCACCGTCCTCGTTTTCGTTGAACTGATGAACTGCATTGATCAGATCGTGGGCGTTGCCAATCATCAGTCGTGCATGTTCCAGCACGATCAGGCCTTTCTTGGTGGGTGCCAGGTTGCGGGTTCGATCGATCAGGCGGGTTCCGAAACTCTGTTCAAGTGCCTGGATACTGCGGCTGAATGCCGACTGGGACAGGCTGACCGACTCGGCGGCAAGGCCGAAGTTGCGATACTCCACCAAGGCAATGAAGTGCCGCAGTTGACGTAGATCCAGATGCATTGGCAGCAATGACTCATAGGAACAAGCGCGTGACTTTGCCGGATTTGTCGGGTTTTTAAAAAGAACTAAAAGCATGTTGCCGATCATCATCCGGCATAAGGCCAGTGATGAAAGTGCTTCTATGGATATTTCAATTGGTTATTTATCGCCGGATAACCCGTCCATTAGGCTATATGCGATTTCGTCTCTCCTGAAGACGTCGTTTATCGCAGTGTTACCCGTGCGCGGCCTGCTTTTCTCTGATTCCTTGTGTTGAGTTCTCCATGAAAGTGCCCGTAACGGTCCCTCATGATCCTCTGGTCAGTACCCGTGGGCTGGGCAAGTCATTCGGCTCAAGCCGGGTCTTGCAGGATATCGACCTGAACCTTTATCCCGGTGAGGTTGTTGCCTTGCTCGGTGCCAATGGTGCGGGCAAATCCACCCTGGTCAAAATCCTCTCTGGCAGCCATGGCCATGATGCGGGCGAGTTGCGGGTCGAGGGCAGGGCGCTTGGTTTTGCTTCCCCCCATGAAGCGCGGCGCGCCGGTATCGTTGCCGTTCACCAGCAGGTCGACGAGGCGGTGGTGCCGGGGTTCAGCGTGGCCGAGAATCTGGTCCTGGACGAGTTGTGCCAGCCCCAAGGTTCCATCTGGAGCAAGCGACGACATCTGCATGAACGGGCTGCACAGATCGCCGCAGGTCTGGATTTGCATCTGTCGCTGGACGCCGCCATCGAAAGCCTCGGCACGGCTGAACGGCAACTGGTGGTGCTGGCTCGTGCGCTGGCACTCAAGCCCCGCTTGCTGGTGCTGGATGAGCCCACCGCTTCATTGTCTTCTGCCGAAGCGGAGCGCCTGTTCGCGTTGATCGACGTGCTGCGCGGGCGCGGGGTCAGCATTCTCTACATTTCCCATCGCTTGTCAGACCTGCAGCGTATTGCCGACCGTGCGATTGTGCTGCGCGACGGACGCCTCGCTGGCGAGTTCGCGGCACCGCTGGACCTTTCCGCTGCCGTGCGGGCCATGCTCGGCAGTGAGCTGGCGCCTGTGGTTCACCAGCAGACCGAGCGCGGGCGTGAAGTGGTGCGGATGCGCGATTGTCGACTCAGTGAAGCCAGCGCGGCTTTCGATCTGAATCTGTACAAAGGCGAAGTGGTCGCCATGACTGGCCTGCTTGGGGCTGGCAAGAGTGAGATAGCCGAACTTCTCTTCGGCCTGCGTCAGCCTGTGACGGGCGTTATCGAACTGGATGGCCAGCACTGGGCTCCGGCATCGCCACGCGAGGCCATTGCGGGCGGTGTATTCATGGCCTGCGAGGACCGCGTGCGTTGCTCGTTGGTGCCGGGCTTTTCCCTGACGCGAACCCTGACCTTGCCGTTTCTGCAGCGATTCAGCCGTGGCGGTTTTATTGATGCTGGCGCAGAGCGCGAAGCGGTGCAGGAGCAAGTGCAAACTCTGGGCATCAAGTGTGCGGGCCTTGATGTGCCGATGGAGACGCTTTCTGGCGGCAATCAACAGAAAGTGGTGCTGGCCCGCTGGCTGCTGGGTAATGCCCATCTGCTGATTCTCGACGAGCCGTTCCAGGGTGTGGATATCCGCGCTCGCCGGGAAATCGGTGCGCGAATTCGTGCCAGCGCCGGGCAGCGCGCCACGCTGGTGATCTGCTCCGATCCCGACGAAGCATTGGAAATCGCCGACCGGATTCTGGTGGTGCGTGACGCCAGTGTGGTGGCCGACTACCCGCGTGCCGGTCTGCAACGCGAGCAACTGGTCGCGCAAATGGCGGGCGTCGCCCCGCAACCTGACATCAACCCTCTGCATCGCCAAGGAGCCACGCTTGCCTGAGTCGACTTCTTCACATTTCCTGAAGCCACGGCCATGGGAGCCATTGCTGCGCTTCACTATTCATTACGGCCTGTTGTTGCTCCTGGCGTTGGTGGTCGTGCTGTTTTCGGTACTGGAACCTGCGTTTTTGCGGGTCGGCAACCTGTTCATCATTCTTCAGTCGGTGTCCATCGTCGCGCTGCTGGCTCTGGGTGTGACCCTGAGCATGTCGGTGGGCGGGCTCGACTTGTCCATCGGTGCGGTGGCCGCCATGAGCCTGATGTGTGCCAGCTACGTAATGGTGGTTCTGGACTGGGGGCCGCTGCCGGCGATTTTCATCAGTCTTGCCTGTGGGGCGCTGGTGGGGTTGCTCAACGGATTTCTGATCGTACGCATGGGCGTTCCGGACATTCTGGCGACCTTGGGCAGCATGTTCCTGATCATCGGCCTGCAACTGATTCCTACCGGTGGCCGCTCCATTGCGGTCGGCATGACCTTGCCCAACGGCGACGAAGCTTCCGGCAGCTTCAGTGCGGCTTTTCTGGCGATTGGCCGTGCGCGGCTATGGGACACGGTGCCGGTTCCGGTGCTGGTCATGCTGGTGGTCGCGCTACTGGTCTGGGGCTTTCTTGAACTGACCCGCTTTGGCCGGGTGTTCTACGCCATTGGTGGCAACGAGCGGGCGGCGCGGCTGGCCGGTGCGCCGGTGGAAAAATACAAACTGCTGGCCTATGTGCTCTCGGCGTTGCTGGCTTCACTGGGCGGCCTGTTGCTGGCGGCCCGGCTGGGACGTGGCGATGTCAGTTCCGGTAATGGTCTGGTGCTGGATGCGCTGGGTGCGGCACTGATCGGTTTCGCCGTGCTCGGTGCCCGCAAGCCCAATGCCTTTGGCACTCTGGTGGGCGCGTTGCTGGTTGCAACATTGCTCAACGGCCTGACCATGCTCAATGCCCCTTATTACACCCAGGATTTCGTCAAGGGCGCGGTACTGGTCCTGGCGCTGATGTTTACCTTCGGCCTCGCGCAACGGGCGCGCTGAGCCTCACTGTCAGAGAAGGAACACTCGATGCATCGACTCATCACACGCGGGCTGCGACGCCTGCTCGCCGCCACGCTGGTCGCTTCCCTGGCCACCGGTGCCAGCGCGGCCGGAATTGCCGGTGCGCCAGCGCCATTCGACAAGGGCGGAGTCAATATCGCGCTGGTGGGGTATCTGTTCTCGGGGGACTTCCCCGAGGCTTACCTGCGTGGCGTCGAGAAACAGTCGGAAGCGCTGGGCATCAATCTGCGCCTGTTCGATGCGCGACAACAGGCGGCGACCCAGCGTGAGATGCTGGAGCAGGCCATCGACCTGGGCGTCGATGGCATCATCGTGCAACTGGGCCTGGCCGAAACCCTCAAGGACACCGTGGCCAAGGCCGTCGCCAAAGGCATCAAGGTGGTTGCCTTCGATATCGACCTGGGCAATCCGCAAGTGACCCAGATTGAACAGGATCACCATCAACTGGCGCGTCTGGCTCTGGATCAGGCACTCAAGGACAACGGCAACGCATTCCAGGCGGGTTATGTGTTCATCGGTGGCTTTACGCCGATGGAGCGTCGCGATGAAATCTGGCGGCAGGTCAAGGCGGATAATCCCGGTATCGTCGAGAAGGCACGTTTCGGCACCCTCAATCCGCCCATCGCCAACTCGGTCGCGGATCAGGCCAGTGCGGTGCTGCGGGCCAATCCCGGTTTGCAGGTGATCTTCGCGCCCTTCGACGAGTTCGCCAAAGGGGCCAAGATCGCAGTCGATGAGGCTGGCCTGGGCAAGCAGATCAAGATCTACAGTGCCGACATTTCCACGGCCGATATCCAGATCATGAAAGAGCCCGGCAGCGCCTGGGCTGCCACGGCTGCCGTAAACCCTGAGGTGGCAGGCGCAATCAGCGTGCGCAGCCTGGCCATGCGTATTGCCGGTGAAGATCCGGGAGCCCGTGTACTGGTCCCGCCAACCCTGATTACCCGCCAGCAGTTGCTGGATCTGGATGTGAAGAATGTCCGCGACCTGGCCAAGAAAGTACCTGCGTTCGGTGAAGCAGCGGGTGTAGCGCGTTCGGCCTGGATTCCGTTGGCTAAATAAAATGAATGTCTTTCGCGAATGAATTCGCTCCCACAGAGTAGGAGCGAATTCATTCGCGAAAAAACCCATGTAACTGTTGCTTTGCCAACAACTAATGTTGAATAAGCAACAGTGTTGAAGGCCGATATAACCTAAGTATTATTGGTTCTTTGGCATTGATTGCCGCCTCGTCTAATGTCCTGTCCTCAAAGGGTTTTATTGGCTCTTTGTGTCTTTTTTGCATTGATCTCGCTACTTGCCAGAATTTAAAAATTACAGCAGAAAACCGCCGCAACTCTTGCTTGTCGGCAGGTATTTTTGCGACTCAAAGGAGCCGTTCCATGTATTACCGTTCACGGTCACTGCTGGCTGCCGCTGTCGTGGCGGCAATGACACAAGTTCCCGCGCAAGCCGAAGAAGCGTCCCCGAGTGCGGACGAGGACACACGCCTTGGCGCCGTACTGGTGACCGGCACGCGAGGCAAGGCCCGTACTGTGCTGGATTCGCCCGTGCCGGTAGACGTATTGACCGCCGATGACCTCAAGTCCGCCGCAGCCGGTGGGGGCGAACTGGGGCAGGCGTTGCAGACGCTATTGCCGTCGTTCAGTTTTCCCCGCCAGTCCAACTCCGGCGGTGCCGACCATGTACGGGCCGCGCAACTGCGGGGCATGAGTCCCGATCAGGTGCTGGTTCTGGTCAACGGCAAGCGTCGGCATACCTCTGCGCTGGTCAACGACTCCTCGAAGATCGGTCGCGGCACCGCGCCGGTGGATTTCAACTCGATCCCCGTCAGTGCCATCAAGCGCATCGAAGTGCTGCGCGACGGGGCCGGTGCGCAATATGGTTCTGACGCCATTGCCGGGGTGATCAATATCATCCTCGACGATGCTCCCGAAGGCGGTGAAGTCTCGACCACTTATGGCGCTTTCCACACGCGCCAGGATGCCATCGGCAAGACCACGACCGATGGCCGCAACTCGCTGACGACGGCCAAGATCGGTGCCCGTCTGGGCGACGAGGGTGGTTTCATCCGTGGTGGCACCGAATACAAGGATCGCGACCCGACCAACCGCGCCGGATTCGACGGTTTTTCCGACACGCCGGGCCAGCGCAACTATGTAATGGGCGACGGCGTGGCACGGGACATCAATGCCTGGTTCAACAGCGAGCTGCCGCTGGGCAACGGCAAAGCCTATTCATTTGGTACTTACAACGAACGGCATACCACAGGTGCCGAGTTCTATCGCTATCCCGGCGATCAGCCGCAGTTTTATCCAAACGGCTATCTGCCGCAGTCACTGGGCGATAACAAGGACCTGTCGGCCACCGTAGGCTTCAAGGGCCTGATCGGCGAGCAATGGGATTTCGACAGCAGCCTTACCCATGGCCGCAACCATTTTGAATCGGCGACCCAGCGCACCCTCAACGTTGCCTTGGGGGCTGATTCGCCGACCCGTTTCGATACCGGAACCTACGAACTGCGCCAGACCACCGGCAACCTGGATTTCACCCGTGAACTGCGCCTTGCCGGCCGCCCGTTCGTGCTGGCGCTGGGCGGCGAATACCGCTACGAAAACTACCTGACCTACGCGGGCGACGAAGCTTCGTATTTCGGCACCGGAGCCGATGGTGCCAACGGCCTGCGCCCGAGCGAAGAAGTGGACCTGGACCGTAATGTCTTCGGCACCTACGCCGAATTGTCCGGCGACCTGACCGACCGGCTGTTTGTCGATGCGGCAACTCGCTGGGAGCGTTATGACGATGCGGGCAGCAAACTCACCGGCAAGTTGAGCGGGCGCTATCGCCTGACCGAGCAACTGGCCTTGCGCGGTGCCGTCTCGAACAACTTCCGGGCGCCGTCGCTGGCGCAGGTCGGCTTCCAGAACACCACCAGCAACTTCGGTACAGGCGGCACGCTGACCGATATCCGGGTGCTGTCGGTCAATGACCCGATTGCCCGCGCGCTGGGTGCCGAGGACCTGAAACCGGAAACCTCGAAGAACTTCAGCCTCGGCCTGACGGCGCAATTGAGTGAGCGTTTCGATGCGTCCTTCGATGTGTTCCGCATCGACGTCAAAGACCGCATTACCCTGTCCCAGCGCATCGGCAGCGACGCGCTGGAGCAGTACATCAACGATAACCTCGGCGTTGTCGGGGTCCATGATGTGAACTTCTTCACCAACGCCGCCGACACCCGCACCGACGGTGCCGAACTGGTCCTCAATTACCGCCAGCCATGGCTGGACGGGCAACTGGGCCTGACCACGGCTTATACCTGGAACCACACCAAAGTCACCAAGACCAAAGGCACGCCGTCACAGCTCAGCAATCTCGGGATCGGCAGCGATGCGCTGGTGGGTGTGGAAGAGCGCAACACCCTGACCGATGCTGCACCCAGGGACCGTTTTGTGCTTTCCGCCAACTGGGCCAGCCAGCACTGGGGCCTGCTTGGCCGCCTGACGCGCCAGGGCAAGACCACCCGTGTGTTCGATTTCGGGGACTCCCAGCCGGAACAGACCTATAACGCGGTCTGGCAACTGGATGCCGAGGTGCAGTACAAATTCACGCCCAGGTTCGATATTGCCCTGGGCGGCAACAACCTGACCGACAATTATCCGGAGCGCTCCAACTCCGAGATCAACTACGGCGGCAACCTGCCGTATGACGTGCTGTCACCGATTGGTACCAATGGCGCGTATTACTACGCTCGGGTGACCTACGGGTTCTGAGCCGCCCTACAGGAGTAATGCAAAAACTGGTGGCCAGTGTGAAAACCGTAGGAGGGGCCTTGGCCGCGACGGTCATGCATCAGAGTTGAGTGTATGAGTGTCGTCGCGGCCAAGGCCTCTCCCACAAGTGAATATGTACGTTGATACGAGGCGATCGCTTAAAAGGAAATTTCTGCCGGTTGTGACAGGCGCAACACTGAAAGATCGCCTGTGATGCGCTTCCAGGCCAGGCGGATAGCCTCGATGTTCTCGCGGTTCTTCGCCGTATTTTCATGCAGGATCACGATTACCCTGGTGTTCAGCCGCTCTGGCTGCGTAGCTCCCTTGTCGCGCCACTGGCCATAGGCATCGAGGGCAGTGAAACCATCAGGGAAACGCGGCGTGACCTCCTTGTCGAGAAACTCCCGCCAGCGGGCCACATTGGCCTGATCCTTCTCGCTGTCCAGCAACCCCAACGAAAAATACAACTCCGTGCGCAGCCAGGTCGCTTGCGGTGGACGGCCACTGTCGCCCTGCAAGGTGGAAGTGCTCGGATTGGTCGTATGAACGGGAAGTGTGGGGGAGGCAGTGCAACCGACCAGCAACATCAACAGGCCAGGTAGTAACAAGCGTGGCAACATCAGGGATTCCTGTAGTGGCATCAATAAAGAGGCTCACTATAAGAAGCGGGGGTAATGGTTAGAAATAATAAAAAACCTGTTTCCTGAATCAAAAAGAATAAGCGAACCAGACTACCTCCCGATTACCAGCGCTGCGCCAGGGACACCGCAATACTTGAAAGGAGCGTAGTGTTTTTCTGCCACGGCAGCGGCGGCAACAAGGACCTATGGCGTAAGCAATGGCAAGTGCTGGTTCCATCTGGTGGCCTGGCACAGGCTCGGACATGGCGTCAGCGACAAACCAAGGCAACCCGAAGCCTGCGCCTGGAACGAACGGCACCTGCCTGACCCTCAGCGTACTGGCAAAACTTCAGCAGACCGGCACCTTTGCCGCACACCATCGCCGTTTCATGCGTTTCTGGAGTAGATATTGAGTAATTTATCTTTGTCGGTGGGTTCAAATTCATCAAGTTTTATGGCTGCAAGATCAGGAGAGAGGACTTTATTGGCCAATTGATACGCATTGTCGGCGCTTGCAATGGAGGTGAAACGGTAGAACGTGTAGTAAAAGTTATGCCAGCTGTAGCTCAGCGTTTCAGTTTCCAATGCCGCTACGTCGATACCTTCGTCAGCCCATTTGGTTATCACCTTAGCGTTATAAACCGTTTGCTTATAACCCTTTTCAGGCACGCCGACTATCAACTGTCCCTTATTGTTTTTCAGGATGGCGGCTGCCGGTACTTCTCCCTTGATCAGTATTTCACGGGTTCGAATAACATCCAGCATAGCCAACTGCCGCTCATCATCCAGAGTGGTGCTGCCTTTGGCCTTGGTATGTGCCTTGCCTGCGTCGATTACTTTAGGCAAGTCTACGATATCGCCCTGCCAGATTGCGAACGCACCGGCTGCGGCAGGCGAGTGAAGGTCGTAGATGTCTTTGGCAGGAACGAAGGCAAGATCAATGATGACGGAGCCGAAAACACTCCTGAACTCCTTTCCCTTCGTTGAAAATACCGATTTGTTGGTGGTGGTAGCAGAGATATATCGCTTGCGCCAGCCGCGTGTATGGCTGATCAGGGTTTTGAGTTCATTCTGTATTCCACGTTGACCCTGATAGTGTTTGTTTTCGTCGCTGGTGAAGTCTTGATTATGAACTGCCTTCATAACCTGCTTTGACTTATCAGCGCTCGACAGGTTCTCCGAGTCAGATTGGTTGATGCCTCTTACCAGGTAACGCCGGACAAAGAAGACTTTGCCGTTCTTCTCGAAACGCACATACTCTCTTGAACCCAGGTCCTGCCGACAATAGACAGCATTTTTGGCCTCTGCTGGCTGGTGCTCTAGTTTTACGAATCCGTCGCTATCGATAAATATCGTACCCACTAATTCCTTATCGGTTGTCCAGGCCTTTTCACCTTTTAATTCAAGTACAATGTCCTGAGTGTTATTTCCATTGACCGGCAAGCATTTGATATTTGCCTTGAGCCGGGACATGTCGTTACGAACACGTTCGTCTACTTCGCTCAAAGCAGTAGCCATGCATTGCTCCAGACGCTCTCTCAGTTGTTGCAGGCTATGCACACCGTTACTGACTCTGGATGAGTGATGCAGGAAAAAGGCTTGAAATAATTTGCTCCGATCAATACGTCCATTAGCGTTCAGTGTACGTAAACGTTCAATTTCCTGATGCAAGGTTTGTTCGTACTGTCTCGCGTTTGTTTTCTTGTCCTCGCTCAGACTATTCAGTGTAACGCTCACTCCTGCCCTGAGAAAACTAAAAAGGGAGCCGGTCGACGAGGGGAGATACATGTTTTTAGAAATCAGATATTGAAATTTTATCGGCATGCCTTACTTCTCCACTAGTTTTCCGATACTGTGCATCGTCTTTCCTGAGACCAGCGCCATACAATAACTACTCTGTTCATCCCAAGCCAGATTTCCAACAAAGAACTATCCCCTCAACCCCCCTCATGCTGCCTGCGATAAGCCCCCGGCTGCACGCCAATCGCCTTATTGAACGCTCGGGTAAACGCCGCAGTCGATTGATACCCCACCGCAGTCGCCACTTGCTCAACCGTCTTGTTCGCCTTGAGGAACTGACAAGCGTGGCGCATGCGCAGGGCGAGGAGTACCTGGCCCGGTGACTGGCCGGCCAGTTCGTTGAAGCGTTTGAAAAAGGCCGAGCGTGAGAGGCCGGTGCAGGCGGCCATGCTTTCCAGGCCCCAGGGTTGTTCCGGGTGTTCGATCATTTTTGCCAGCAGGCCTGCAAACGCCGGGTTTCTGGCCAGGGCAACCATGCCGCCCAGTGCCGGGTTGTCGGCAACGTGCTGGCGCAGTACGTACAGAAACAGCAGGTGGCTGAGGCGTTCGAGGATTGACGAGGAGGGTGCCGGTAGTCGCTGGCATTCCTGCAGGATCAACTGGAACAGGCTGCGAGCGGCATCGGAGGACGGTTCGTCGGCGCGCAGTATCAGCCAGTCGGGCAGCGCCTCGATCAGCAGTGACGACAGGCCCGATTGAAAGTGGAAAAAACCACAGACCAGCCCGACGCCATCGGTTGCAGTGCTGTTCAGTGCCTGCATCTCGATACGCGGCTGGCTGCGGGCGTCTTCAGGCTGTGCTTCGTTCGACAGCCGATAATCCAGGTCGCGCAGCAGAAATACCGCATCGCCGGTATCGAGCCGTTTCGGCTGTTCATGCCCTTCGATATGCAGCCAGCAATTGCCCTGAACCACCAGATGGAAACTGGTCCGCGCCATGCCATGGGTACTGGCATGCCAGCCGCCGCAGTAACGGCCCACGTGGAACAGGCTGGCATCCAGTTCCAGGCTTTCTAATAACCAATCGATAACAGGACTTGATGAAATCATCTAAGGGAAACACTCAGGAGCAAGTAATTGCGACTTTAGAATATGGATCGGAATTCTTATAACCAACAGACTTGGGCCCATCTTGTATCAAGGAGTCCACTCCATGTCTCGTGTCACTGTTCACTCCGTGCAAAGCGCTCCCGAAGCGGCCAGGCCTTTTCTGGAAAAAGCCCAGGCGGCCTCCGGGTACATTCCCAATCTGTTGGGCGTGCTTGCCAATGCACCTGCGGCGTTGGAAACCTACCTTACCGTTTCGGGGCTCAACGCCAAGGCTGAGCTAAGTCTGGCCGAAAGGGAAGTCGTACAACTGATTGCTGCCACGACCCATGAATGCAGTTTTTGCGTGGCAGGCCATACCGCAGTGGCACTCAACAAGGCAAAGCTGCCAAGGGAAGTCGTCGATGCCCTGCGTGAGCGCAGCGAGTTGCCTGAGGAAAAGCTCGAAACACTGGCTGACTTTACCCGCGCCGTCATTGCGACTCGCGGCAATGTCAGCGACAGCACTTATGAAGCGTTCCTGGCCGCCGGTTACAGTCAGGGCCATGCGCTGGAAGTGATTCTGGGCGTCAGCCTGGCGACCTTGTGCAACTTTGCCAATGTCTTTGCCAGAACCCCGCTCAACCCTGAACTGGCCCAGTACCAGTGGCAAGGCCCTGAACATTAATAAGCGGCACGGGAGAAACATCATGCTCGACTCCGAATCAGGCCGATGGCTGGACACACATGCCAATGCGCTTGACCTTGGCAGCCTTGACCCGGAACAGGTGCTGGCGCAACTGGTGGTGGGAGATGTGCTGGGTGTGGGGATTGATGCGGCTCAAGACGGCAGTGGAGGAGACCTGAGCGATGCCGTTGAAGCCGTCGCAGAAGTCGCAGAAGTCGCCGGTCACTCATTGGCCGCCGCGTTTGTGCTCTGGGGGCAGCGGGCTTTTATCGAGTATTTGCTGCACAGTCCCAATGCGGGATTGCGTCAGCGTCTGTTGCCGGATTTGCTCAGTGGTGGTCTGGCGGGAGCTACCGGTCTTTCCAATGCCATGAAGTTTCTGTCGGGCATCGAGACGCTGCAGGTCAGTGCTCATGAACAGGACGGCAACTGGCAACTGAACGGTCGCCTGCACTGGGTCACCAACCTGCGCAAAAGCGGGTTTGTGGTGGCCGCAGCCATTGAGCATGAGCAGGGTGGCAAGCCCTTTATCATGGCGATTCCGCAAGCGGTCAGCGGTTTGTACCGCACGGACGATCTGCAATTGATGGGGCTGCAATCGACCAACACTGCGGCCCTGGATTTCAAGGACGTCCAGTTGAGCAACGACTGGCTGCTGCATGAAGATGCGCGGCAATTTCTGCCAGCGGTGCGGCCGGCGTTTCTGGGTTTGCAATGCGGGATGTCGATTGGTCTGGCCCGACGGGCCTTCAAGGAAGTCGACAGTCATCTGCAAGGCTCGCGTTCTGTGCTGCGTGGCGAGCTGGACGAATACCGTCTCCAGCTGGAAAGCGCCGTGAATGACCTCAAGCGTGGTTTGCTCGATGGACGTTTTCTGACTCAACCCGCCGCGCTGTTTCGCTTGCGCATTGCCTTGGCCGAGTCTGCCGCCAATGCGGTGCAACTGGAGCTTCAGGCCAGTGGCGGCAAAGCTTTCCTTTGTGAATACGGCAGCGCTTTTGCGCGGCGTTGGCGTGAGTCGGCCTTTTTGCCGATTGTCACGCCCAGCCTGGTGCAATTGCGGGCCGAGCTGCGCCGGCAGGCCGAGGAAAACGCCGCATGAGTCGACTTCTGTTGCAGGCATCGGCCATCGTTCTGGGCTACGAGCGGGACAATGGCTGGCAAAACGTGCTTGAGAACTTCGATCTGCAACTGGCCAAGGGCGAGATCGTTTCCATTCTTGGTCCGAGCGGGGTCGGCAAGTCGAGCCTGTTGCGTGTGCTGGCCGGTTTGCAGGCACCTCGCGAAGGCACGGTGAGCCTGCTTGGCGAGCCGCTGCAAGGTCCTCATCCGCGAGTGGCAGTGGCTTTCCAGGACCCGAGCCTGTTGCCGTGGCTGACTCTGGAAAAGAACGTCGCCTTCGGCCTGGACTTTGCCCGTCAGCCGCAACTGACAGACAGCGAGCGTCAGGGGCGTATCGATCAGGCCATTGGTGAAGTCGGCCTGGAGCATGCTCGCAGTTATTACCCGGCGCAGCTTTCCGGTGGCATGGCGCAGCGTACTGCACTGGCGCGCTGCCTGGCACGTCAGCCGCAAGTGTTGCTGCTGGACGAGCCCTTCGGGGCGCTGGATGAAGTCACCCGTGCCGACATGCAACAACTGTTGCTCAAGGTCATCGCCCGGCATGGCACCGCGGCGTTGCTGATTACCCATGACATAGATGAAGCGCTGCTGCTTTCCGACCGAATCCTGCTACTGGGCAAAACCCCGGCGCGGGTTCTCGGCGAGTGGCGCATCGAACTGCCTCAGCCTCGTGCCGAGCTGGTGGATGAACTGGGCGCTCTGCGTATCGATATTCTCAAAACCCTTCGGCGGGCGAGCCGCAATCAGCAACGTAACCCTCAATCGCTGGATTTGCCGGAGAATGGCCATGTGCCTGGACGATTTCACTCACACACGTCGTGACTTTCTGAAACTCAGCGCCATGCTGACTGCAGCCGGTGCCTTGCCGTTGCTCAACAGCCTGGAGGCGAGGGCGGCTGCCGAGCCGGATGCGCCCGTTCGCATCGGTTACTTGCCGATTACCGACGCCACGCCATTGTTGGTGGCTCACAACAATGGCCTGTTCGAGGCCCAAGGCATCAAGGCCGAACGTCCCGTGCTGCTGCGCAGTTGGGCGCAGGTGATCGAGGCCTTCATTTCCGGTCAGGTCAACGTCATTCACCTGTTATCGCCAATGACCGTCTGGGCACGTTATGGCAGCAAGGTCCCGGCCAAGGTGGTTGCCTGGAACCATGTGGGTGGCTCAGGCCTGACCGTTGCGCCGCAGATCAACGAGGTCCGGCAACTGGGCGGGCAGACGGTGGCCATTCCGTTCTGGTACTCAGTGCATAACGTGGTGTTGCAGAGCCTGCTGCGTGACAACGGTCTGGTGCCGGTGAGCAAGGCGGCCACTGCCACGCTGGCTGCCAACGAAGTGAACCTGATCGTGCTGCCACCTTCCGATATGCCGCCAGCCCTGGCGAGCAAGCGGATTGCCGGATACATCGTCGCCGAACCGTTCAATGCCCTTGCCGAAGACCTCAAGGTCGGGCGCATCCAGCGCTTTACCGGCGATCTTTGGCGCAATCACGCCTGCTGCGTGGTGTTCATGCACGAGCATGATTTGAACAACCGGCCCGAGTGGTCGCAGAAAGTGGTCAACGCCATCGTTCAGGCCCAGGCCTGGACCCGAGATAACCGTGCCGAAGCGGCCAAGCTGCTTTCCAAGGACGGCACCAACCGCTACACGCCCCATGCGCAATCGGTACTGGACCGGGTGCTTGCGCCACAGGCCAGCGAGCGACAGGGTTATCTGGCCAGCGGTGCCATCCAGCATACGCAGTGGGACGAACATCGCATCGACTTCCAGCCTTATCCGTTCCCCAGCTACACGGAAGAACTGGTGCGTCGTCTCAAGGACACTTTGATCGAGGGCGACAAGGGTTTTCTCGCCAATCTCGATCCAAAGTTTGCGGCGCGGGACCTGGTGGACGACCGCTTTGTACGCAACAGCATCGAGGCCAGTGGCGGCCTGAACACCTTCGGGCTGGCGAATAACTTCGAGCGTACCGAGGAGTTCGGCTTTTGAGCGAGGTGAAACGTTCAACCACCGGGCATGCGCTTTTAGGCCTGTCCGGTCTGTTATGCCTGCTTGCACTCTGGTGGCTGGGCGTCAGCGTCTTTGGTGAAGCAGGCGGGCTGTCAGAGCGCTTTTCGCCGGAGTCGACTTTTGCCAGCCTGTGGGAACTGCTCGGGCGGGCTGAGCTGTACGAACACATAGGGGTGAGCCTCAAGCGGATTTTCGTCGGGCTGTTGCTGGCGCTGCTGATTGGTGTCCCGCTGGGCTTGCTGATTGGCGGCTCCCGGACGTTGGAGGCAGCAACCAATCCGGCGTTCCAGTTACTGCGCATGATTTCGCCGCTTTCGTGGATGCCAGTGGTGGTGATGCTGATGGGCGTTGGCGACCAGCCGATCTACTTCCTGCTGACCTTTGCCGCCGTCTGGCCGATCCTGCTCAATACCGTGGCAGGCGTACGACAGCTTGATCCACGCTGGCTGCAACTTAGCCGCAGCCTGAGCGCCACGCGATGGGAAACCCTGCGCAGGATCATCATTCCGGGCATCCTCGGTCACGTGCTGACCGGCACCCGATTGTCCATCGGCATCCTGTGGATCGTGCTGGTGCCTTGCGAAATGCTTGGTGTCAGCGCCGGGTTGGGTTACTTCATCCTCGATACCCGTGATCGACTGGCGTACTCGGAGTTGATGGCCATGGTGCTGTTGATCGGTGTGCTGGGGTTCATGCTGGATGCGGCGGCGAGGGGGCTGCATCGGCGGTGGGCGCATTGACCAAGGAATGATGTTTTTTATGCAAAAAAGAAATTAAAACCTGATTATTAATTCTTTTGAGCGAGCTTCCTTAGTTGACATGATCTGCAAGCCCACACGGGTCAATGCCATCGTCAACAGGATCACCCTCAATGAAGTCTCCAGGTTTCTACGCGCACGTCCTTGCCGCTGCGCTGCTATCGATTGTTTCCTTTGCCCAGGCTGCCGAGTCAGGTTCTACCTGGAAGCAGATTCACGATTCAGGTGAGCTGCGCATTGGTGTTGCTCAGGGCGAGCCTTGGTTTTTCAAGGACCCGGCTACCGAACAATGGAATGGCATCGGTTACAACGTGGGTAAGGAAATCGCCAAGGATCTGGGCGTGAAGCTGGTGACTGTGGAAACCACCTGGGGCAATTCCGTTGCTGCGCTTCAGGCCGGGCAGATCGATCTGATGCTGGTGCTGGACCCCACTGAAGAGCGCCGCAAGGCCGTGGATTTTCCCGAGCAGCCGTTCTTCTGGTACGCCCAGGGCGTGTTGTTGCGTGATGGTCTGACGGCCACCACCTGGGAAGATCTGGACCGTGACGATGTGCGCATCGGCGTGACTCAGGGCAGTAGCCCGGATCTGATTCTCAGCAAGAAATTCAAGAAGGCCCATCTGGAGCGCTACACCAATATGGATGAAGGCGTCGCGGCGTTCTATGCGGGGCGTGTCGATGGCCTTTCGTATTTCCACCCGGCGCTGGCGCTGCAACAGGCGAAGGTGCGCAAGGGCACTCTGATTCTGCCAACGCCTATCGTGTCGGTCAGCACCAGTGGTGCGGTGCGCTACGAGGATGACAAGACCTTCCGCGATTTCGTCGGCAAGGAATTCGCCAGGCTGTACGAAAGCGGTGCGACCCAGAAGTACTACGAGGACGCCCTGCGCTTGCGCGGCGTTGACCCAAGCAAAGTGCCACCGGTGGTCAAGGAGCACTGGGTCGGCAATTGAGCCTATAAAAGTAATGCCAGTCAGTTAACACAATCCGTGGGAGAGGCCTTGGCCGCGACAGCCTGGTTTCAGGCGCTGAAAATGTGTTGCCTGTCAGCAGGTCGTCGCGGCCAAGGCCCCTCCCACAATTGATATGTATGCCTTAACTGATCGCCACCAAGTCTATAAAAGGCCTTGCAGCAAAGTCCCGACATCCTCGCAGTTCTCAAGCGCCAATAGCCCGGCCAGGACAGACTCCACTGTCTCGGCGGGGCTGCTCAGTGCAGCGTACTGGCGAAACTTGCTCAGCACTTGAGTTGTACCGAGTGGGCGCTGTCGACAGCCCAACGGGTAATCCAGCCGGTTTCCGATCCGCATCTGTTGGCCAAGATGCACGTGTACCTGGCCAGCAGGGCGACGTGTTTCGCTCATCAGCTTGTCCAGCACAGGGTCCACTTCGGCAACCACTCGATCCGCGAGGCTTTGCACGTGCGGGTCATTGCGCGTCGCGTGGGTATGCCAGTCATATCTGGCAATACCCAGCGCCAGACAGGCCAGGGTATGGGGCAGGCTGAACTGGCTATCGACTTCGGTTGCCGGTCGCTTGTCCATGAAATCACGCGCCTGAGTCGTGCCGGTAAGCACATGTATCCGGGTGATGGCTGACGCCTCGAAAGGTTGCGTCTGCTGCAAGTGCTCGAAGGACTCCAGCGCCGTATGTATCCAGCGACAGGCCGGGTAGTGCTTGAGGCTGGCATTGGCAGCAAGCCAGTCACTGCCCAGTTCTGTTGTCAGTAATCGAGCATCAAAGCGGTCCGAGCCGAGCATGCGCCACAGCCCCTGATCACCATCAAGCACGGCTTTGGCTCCCACCCAATCCTGCTGATGCAGGCGCACGGCTCGCACACCCGCTTCTGCGGCCGGCGCGGTGAAATCCTTGAAGGACACCAGCGGGCGGCTATCCCAGTTGTACTTGCGCAGGCTTGGCAGCGGCGTCAGGGTTCCCGCCAGCCCCATGGCATTTTCCAGCCCGGCAGCGTCAAGCTGTATCAGCTTGCCGTAGGCCACCGCAGCGCCCAGCGCCTGATGCTGGCAGACGCCGTATACCTGGCGAAAACGCTCGATCCCCGGCTGCTGGGCGACGATTACCCGCGCGTTGATTTCATAGGCAGCAATCAATGCTTCCAGCAGTTCACGACCCGACACCTTGCGCTGCCAGATGCCGCTTAGCACTGCTGCCACGAGACTGGCACCCGGATGCCCCATGCCGCGGCCATCGATTTCCAGGCCGTCGTCATGGTCCAGTGCATTGATTGCCATGCCGTTATAGAGCGCCGCACCCACGGGGGCCAGACGTAACGAGCTGCCCAGCAGCGCGCAGGGACCGGGCGCATATTCTTCGGCGCAGTGTTTCTCGAAGGCTTTCGCCAGTTCGCTGCGGGTCGAGGCCAGGCCGCACGCCAGCGCGTCGATCAAATGCAGCTTGATCTGCTCGCGCAAGGCGTCGGGAACGTTGTCCAGTTTCAGGTCGAAAGCGAACTGCGCAAGGGTGCGAGTCATCGATACGTCAGCCATGAAAATCTCGGCGCACAAAACAGCGAAGGCTACCGGTTAAAGGTCTTTGTGGCAGAAGCACCTCAAGATCAAAAAGGCATAAGCAAAGAGATAACGGTTACTTTTGGTCAGGGTTATCCGCCGCTTATCATGCGCGGCCTCTCATCCATGGGAGCGCTGCGATTCAGATCTGAAGGGGCATCCCCAGGAGAGGAACACCGGTGTACACCTGGAATTTTTCGGCGATATGGCCATACACCGGCTTGCTCGTCGACGGGCTGCTTGGCACCTTGCATATCGCCCTGGTATCGCTGTTCTTTGGTGTCCTTGCAGGCGCGTTCATGGCCGTGCTGCGCATGTCGTCCAGCCGGTTACTGCGCTACCCGGCGATGGCCTTTATCGGTTTCTATCGCAATACACCTGCGATCGTGCATTTCTTCTGGTTCTTCTATGCCTTGCCGGTACTGGCGCCGGTCAGCCTGTCGCCGTTCATGGCCGCGGTTCTGGCACTGTCGATTCAATCCAGTGCGTTCTACGCCGAAGTGCTGCGCGGCGGCATTGCGTCCATGGAGCGCGGGCAGTGGGAAGGTGCCAGGGCACTGGGCATGACTCAGGCCCGCATTCTGCGTCGCATCATTCTTCCCCAGGCCTTGCGGCGCATGCTCGCGCCGTTTCTGGAGCGCAGCTTCGAGCTGGTCAAGACCACCGCGCTGGCGTCTTCGCTGGCCTATGCCGAGCTGCTGTACCAGGCCATGCAGATCAATACTCAAACCTTTCGACCTCTGGAGGTCTACAGCGTGATCGCCGTGATGTATTTCAGCGTGCTGTTTGTCGCCAGTCTGGCCAGCCAGCGTCTTGAGCGTCACTTGGCCAGGAGCGCCTGAAATGGATTATCAGTGGGACTTCCAGATCGTCATCGACAATTTGCCGGTGCTGATGCGCGGGCTCAAGGTGACCTTTCAGTTATTCCTCATGGCAGCGGTGATCGGCGTGCCGGTCGGTCTGCTGCTGGGCGTGGCGCGTCTGTCACCACTCAAGCGCATCACCTTGCCGGCGATTGCCTTTATCGAAGTGTTCCGCAACACACCGGTGCTGATTCAGTTGATCTGGATCTACTACGCATTTCCGGTGCTGCTGGGTGTGCGCTTCTCGCCGTTTTTTGCTGCGGCGCTGGCCCTGAGTCTGTATACCGCCGCCTATTGCGCCGAGATATTTCGTGCCGGTCTGCAATCGGTAGTGCGCGGGCAATGGGAAGGTGCCAAGGCATTGGGCATGAGCCGGGCGAGGGCGTTACGGCGAGTGATTCTGCCGCAAGCCTGTCAGCGCATGCTGCCGGCACTGACCAATCGCATGATCGAACTGGTCAAGGTCACGTCACTGGCGTCGACCCTGGCTGTCACCGAGGTGATGTATCAGGGGCGCTTGCTCAGCTCCAGCTACTATCGACCGCTGGAAATCCTGACGGTTGTCGCCTTGCTTTATTTCTGCCTGATCTGGCCGTTCAGCTTCCTGGCCGCGCATATCGAGCGCCGCCTGGCGCTTCGTTGATTGTCGAGAGCTCTCATGACCGAACAACCGTTGTTTCGCATCCGCCAACTGCACAAGCGCTTCGACCAGCCGGTGCTCAAAGGCATCGACCTGGAGGTGCGCCGTGGCGAGCGTATCGCGATCATTGGCGGCAGTGGTTCGGGTAAAAGCACCTTGTTGCGCTGCCTGAACTTCATGGAAATACCTACCAGCGGCGAGATCGAACTGGATGGCGTATTGCTGGGTGAAGATCGAGGCGCAGAGCGGGTTTATGCCGAGGCGCAGTTACGTGCGGTGCGTGAGCGGGTCGGCATGGTGTTTCAGCAATTCAATCTGTTCCCGCATATGACGGTACTGGAAAACGTCATGGAAGGGCTGATCTCGGTGAAGAAGGTTTCGACGGCGCAAGCCCGTGAACAGGCCATCTTCCAGTTGGAAAAGGTCGGTCTGGCCGAGAAACGCGATGTCTATCCAGGACGCCTTTCCGGCGGCCAGCAACAGCGCGTGGCGATTGCCCGTGCGCTGGCCATGGAGCCCGAGGTGTTGCTGTTCGACGAGCCTACTTCATCCCTGGACCCTGAACTGGTGGGCGAAGTGCTGCGTGTGATTCACCAGTTGGCTGATGAGGGCCGAACGTTGTTGCTGGTAACCCATGAACTGGGTTTCGCCTATCACTTTGCCGAGCGTGTGCTGTTTCTCGAAAACGGCGTGATTCACGAACAGGGCACGCCCGACCAGGTGCTCAAGGCACCGCAGCAGCCTCGTACCCAGGAATTTCTTGCCCGCTTTGCCGAGCGCTCTTTCTAACGGAGATATCCATGCTTTCAACCACCAGCAGCCAGGCCTATGCGCCCGATCCGCGCAATGCCGACGTCAAGGTTTACCTCAACGGCGAGTTCGTGCATCGCGATGCTGCAAAGGTGTCGATATTCGATGCCGGTTTTGTCTGCGGCGATGGCGTGTGGGAAGGACTGCGGCTGGTCAAGGGCCGTCTGGTTGCATTGCAGGCGCATCTGGATCGGCTGTTCGAGGGAGCCTTGAGTATCGATCTGGATATCGGCCTCAGCCGTGCCGAAGTCGAAAAAGTGCTCTGGGACACCCTGGCCATCAACGGCATGACCGACGGTGCCCATTTGCGCCTGATGGTTACCCGTGGACGCAAAAGCACCCCCAATCAAGACCCGCGCTTCATCATCGGCAAGGCAACCGTGGTCTGCGTGGCGGAATACAAAGTCGTCGATGTACAGGCCAAGGCCCGCGGCATTACGTTGTTCACCTCGACTTATCGTTGCAGCACGCCGGACGTGTTCGACCTGCGCCTCAACTCCCATAGCCGCCTGAACCTTATCCAGGCCTTGCTGCAGGCGCTGCATGCCGGAGCCGACGAAGCCCTGATGCTCGACAGCCGTGGCTTCGTCGCCAGTTGTAACTCCACCAACTTCTTCATCGTGCGCAAGGGCGAGCTGTGGACCTCATCCGCCCATTGCTGCTTCAACGGCATCACCCGACAGACGCTGGTACGCCTTGCTCGGGAAAACGGTATCACGGTGCATGAAGGCGAATTCACCCTCGCGCAGGTTTATAGCGCGGACGAAGCTTTTGTGACCGGCACACTGGCCGGGATCACGCCGGTGAAAACGGTTGATGGGCGGGTTATTGGTTCGGGGGAGAGAGGGGTTATTGAGCGGTTGAATGGGCTTTATCAGCGTTATCTGGAGGGGTAGGTTAGCTGTGCCTGTATCTGTGGGAGGGGGCTTGCCCGCGACGTCGCCAGCAAGCTACCTGCCATTTGACTACTTCGCCGGCTTCACAAACCGCAACGTAAACCTGTCCGACTCGCCAATCGCCACATACCTGGCCTTGTCCTGTTCACCCAGTTTCAACGCCGGTGGCAGTGTCCAGACGCCCGCCGGGTAATCCTTGGTGTCCTTCGGGTTGGCGTTGACCTCGCTTTGCGCTTCCAGTTTGAAGCCTGCATCGGTGGCCAGTTTCACCACGTAATCGGTGGGCAGGTAGCCGCTCTTCTTGATGCTTTCCAGGTCGGTGCCGTCTTTGGCGCGGTGGTCGACCACACCCAGCACTCCGCCCGGTTTCAGCACCTTGAAGAAGGCCGCGAATGTTTGCGGCGCATCATCGGCAAGTACCCAGTTATGCACGTTGCGGAATGTCAGGACCCGGTCGGCCGAGGCGGGTTTGCCAAATACAGGGGTCTTTGGATCGAACTCGATGAATTCAGCCTTGCCGTAGCGCTCCGGATCGGTCTTGAATTTCTGCTTCAGACCGTCGGCGGCTTTCTTGTAATAGTCACCCGAGGAGGGCGCTTGCAGGGCTGCAATGTAATGCCCGTGATCCTTGAGCAAGGGTGCAAGAATCTCGCTGTACCAACCGCCACCGGGCGTGATCTCGATCACTGTCTGATTGCTCTGCAAACCGAAGAACTTCAAGGTTTCCTGCGGATGACGATAACCGTCGCGCACGCTGTTTTCCTTGGCTCTCCATGAACCCTCCAGCACGCTCTTGTATTGCGCATCACTGATCGAGGTATCGGGTGCAGCCGCCTGGCTGAAGGATGAAGCGAGAAGGGTGGAAAAGCCTAAAGCAAGAATCCTGGCGTTCATGATCGTCCTTAGAATGTGTCTAGTACCGGTATTGACTGTACCGGCAGATCGATCAGGCAAATTAGACTTTATGACACTAAGGATAGAACCGGGCGGGTTGTAAGGCTGTGCTTTACGCAGGGCTGTAGGGCCGGATTCATCCGGGAAGACATTCTTCCTGATCCAGGAGATGCGGCGGATGTACAGGCGGCTTCCCGGATAAATCCGGTCCTACACAGACCGTGCTCTAAGCATTATCTGCAAGCGCACCCAGAACCTGCTGCAGCGACCTGGGGGCTCGACCGGACAAATGCTCCACGTGCCCCGTCACAACATCAAATGCGCCTTGCACAAAATCCTGCTGAATACTGATGACCACGTTGATCACGTCCTCCGGTAAGCCCGCCTGGCTCAGGCCTGCACTAAGTTGCTCCTGGGGCAGTACGACAAAACCGAATGGTTTTCCAGTCAATGACGTCGCTGCCTCGACACGTTCTGCGCTGGTAATACTTTTGGGGCCTGTCGCTGAGTAGATGGCTCCGATGTGGCCGTCACTGGTCAATACGCCTGCGAGTGCTGCTGCAACATCGTCTCGCGAGACATAGGACACACGGCTTTCACCAAGGCCGGTCAGTACCCCGGCGGCGGCCTGCATCCGGACTTCCTGAGCGAAGGCTTCAGCGTAGTAACTCATGCGAACAATCGTCCAGGCTGGCGCGGTCTTGATCAGGTGCTGTTCGGCAGTCCAGTAGGACGCACCGTTGGCAGGTTCTTCCTGCTTGCGAGTGCCCAGCGCCGACACCAGCACGATATGTTTCACACCTGCGGCAACTGCCGCATCGATTGCTGTGACGTGCTGGGTAGCCCGGACACCCGGACGCAAATCCACGCTTGGGATAATCAGCAACCGGTCAAGACCGACATACGCGGATATGAGGGTTTCAGGACGGTCGTAATCGCCCAGCCGCCCCTCCACATCGTTGGGTAATGAATGTGGTGTCCTGGAAATCCCCACCTGTTTCACACCCGGGTTCTTGTCGGTAATGTGCTGCAGAACAGCCCGACCCAGATGACCACTTGCGCCGCTGATACCAATTTTCATGTGCTCTCCAGACTCTATACGTACAAAATGTTCGTGCAATCTGTTTGAATGCAAACGGCTTTGCAAGAACGCACAGACACGTGCGTCAGTAACAAAAATGTTCGTAATGGAGCAGGAAACCCATCTATGTCCTTAGCCAGAAATGACTCGGCAGACGGTCAGCACGATGCCGAAAGCTGCAAAGCGCTGGGTAATATTCTTGACCGCATCGGCGACAAGTGGACGGTCATGGTCGTAGGCATCCTGTCGGACGGCCCAATGCGTTTTAACGCCTTGCAGCGCACGGTTGCCGGTGTCTCGCACCGCATGCTGACCCTGACGCTAAGAGGTCTTGAACGAGATGGATTGGTCACGCGCACCGCCTTCGCGACCGTGCCTCCAAGAGTGGATTACGAACTGACCGACCTTGGTCATTCACTGAGGCCTCAACTGGAACTGCTTGCTTCCTGGGCCAGAACACATCAGGCGACAATCGAGCAGGCACGTAAAAGTTTTGATCAGCGGAGTTTGGCCAAGAACTCGGAATGATGAGGGTTGCTGGCGGATGTGGGGGAGGCGAGTAACAGGCGTCGCCTCGCAGGCACTGTAATCCTGTTCAGTGGTGTTTGATGCCCATGACATATGCAATAACTGCCCGCTGAACCTGCAACAAAAAGCGCTTTTGCTCATAACCCGCAAAGCCAGAGTAGTGAACAGGATCGAAGTTGATTTCTTCTCCCACGTAAAAGGGTGGTGTCGGTAGAAGGACAGGGTTGCCCAGGCTGGTCAGGTGTTTTTCGGTGAGCGACCACTTGGTATCTGAATAGCCGGCAGGCCAGGAGTCTGTGAACAGGACGTCTATCTTTGCATCGGCGCAGGCCGAGAAGATTACATGGGGTTTTTCCTGATGAAACTCTTCGCTGCAAAAGTGGTGTACGACCATTTCCAGCGATTGGGCCAGTTCGTGCCATGAGTTCATGACGTTTGTGGTCGGGCCCCATAGGCCTACTTTGATATTCCGGATATCGCCAAATCGGGAGTGAAGGTAAAAACCGTCTGATAACACTTCGCAGGGATGGCCCACAGCGGACATGGCGTTTATGACCGGTCTTTTGCTGGCCGACGCAAACGCCTGCAGTTTTTCGTGGCTGGATTCGCGGATGACATACAGCGAATAGAAAGGGTCGAGGTAGCCTGCAAGATCGCAAGGCCGCTCTCTGGTTTTCAGGAAATTCGGCAGCTCGATATAATCCAGGCCCAGTTGCCTGAACGCCTGGATAAAGGTCGTGCGGGTACGAATACCATTTCCTTCAAATGACCAGCCGACGTTCCCTTCAATATGCGCAGGCGGCTGTTTGGCCAGTGCCCATATGTCCAGAATATTCTGAGTCGTCAAATCGTCGAGGCTGATGAGGTTCAAGATGTCCTTCCCTGGTGCTTTATGGACGGGCGCCTTCGTCGGCATTCTCAACCTATAGGTTTGATAACTCTCAGTCCAGAGCGCCTGGCAACAGTCAAAGCTTAATACCTGACCTCAAACCCCACATAGGCCCCGATTCCATCCCCCGGATACAACGACGCCGTATCGGCCCCGGCCACGTTGTACTGCGGCGTGACTGCCGAGACATAGGCCTTGTTCGCCAGGTTCTTGAGGTCCAGTGAAACTTTCCAGTCGCCCTTGGGGGCTTCGTAGCCGATGTTTGCTCCCCAGATGGTGTACGACGGCGCATAGAAGGTGTTGGCGTAATCCACAGCGGTGCGCGAGGCCGATTGTACGTTCACACCGGTGTAAACGCCGCCGTGATGCCGGTACTGCAACTCGCCCTGGTAGACATGGCTGGGAATACCCGGCAACTGGTTATCGCCGAACGTTTCGTCGTTGCGGTAGTGGAAGTCGTTCCAGGTGTACACCTGACGCCAGCGCAACTGGTCACCCTGAGGGTTTTCCCAGAGCCGGGTATTCAGCCCGGCTTCCACGCCCTGGTGAATGGTCGGCGAGGCATTGAAGGCACCGGTCACGGCTGCGGAGGTCGAGGTTGCGGCGATGAACTGGACGTTCAGCAGCTCGTCATGAATCCATGAGCGATACAGCGCCAGGCTGCCGTCGAAGATCCCGGCCTTGCCCTTGATGCCTACCTCGAAGGTATTGGCTTTCTGTTCTACCAGTGGGCGGATGTAAGGTGTGGTCGGGCCGGAACCTGAGTATTCCCAGGAAGCCGGTGGATCGATTGAGCGGCTGAAGTTGGCGAACACTTGCAGTTGCGGGTTGAGGTCGTAGCGCAGGCCGATCCGCGGGGCGATGCTCCAGTTGTCGTAGTCTTCATGGGTGAGAAAGGTTGTGGTGTTGGGATTGAGCGCCTGATCGATATTGATCTTGCGCCTCACATTGATGAATGACACGCCGCTGGTGAGCCATAAGCGATCGATCAGGTTGAAGTCATTGCCCAGGGAAATGACCCGGTCGGAGGAGTCCTTGTAGTTGACCTGCTTGAGCGGAACCTTCGATGCCGTCGTCGAATTGACCTCTCCACGCAGATGCTGGGTGGAGGTAAAGGCAATGGAACTGCGGCTTTCATGGCCAAACCAGTTATCGATGCGCTCGTAGCTCGCGAGCAGGTTCAGGTCATGCCAGTCCCAGTAACTGGGGTTACTCGGGCTGTTCGGATTATTGTTGTGGGCATAGTCGTGATAGGCGAAGCCCAGGGTCAGGCGTGCATCGTCGTCGAAGGTGTAGAGGGTTTTGCTGCCCAGCCACAGGCTGCCTGGCCTGCGGCTGCCAGCGCCACTGGACTCGGCCGTGGCACTGGCGCGTCGTGGATTGTTTTTGATTGCACCCAGGGTGGTGGCACTGGGGTCGTCGTGGAACTCGTCGCGGTAGCGCAGCATCAGGCGGGTTTCCAGTTTCGGGCTGAAGCGATAACCCAGGTTGGCAACCACGCCGGAGCTCTTGGACAGGCTGTAGTCGCGATAGCCTTCATTGCGGTAATTGTCGACGTTCAGGTAATAGTCCAGCGGGCCTTCCACACCACCGACACTCAATGCCTGCTTCTGGTAGCCGTAGCTGCCGGCTTCAGCACGCAGACGCAGGCCCGGTGCGGTGTAGCCGCTGTGGTTGACGAAGTTCACCGCGCCACCCAGAGTCAATGCGCCGTACTGAAAGGCATTCGCCCCGCGCAGGATCTCGGTGTAGTTCACACCCGAGGCATTGAGGAATTCATAGGGTGTGCCTCCAGGCCCTGTGATCGGCAGGCCGTCGAACAGGAACTTGATGCCTTCACGAAAGTAACCGGGCGAGGTATTGGCACCGGAGCCCCGGATGGAGATTTTCGCCGCATCGTTACCGCCCGTGGACTGCACAAACACACCGGGCTGGTAGCCGAGGGTATCTTGCAGGTTGGCTGTGCGGCCTCTTGCTACTTCTTCGCTGTCGACCACGCTGGTGCCACCGGGCACTTCGGCCAGCTGGCTTCTGGCGTTTTCGGCTTCAGACTGGCGTGTTCCCTGGACGGTGACTGTCCCCAGCGTTGAGTCAGCGGCGCAGGCCATGGTCGGAATCAGCAAGGCGCATCCCAGCCCCATCGTGAAAGAGGCGTGGCGGACGGCCAGGCGCAATCGGTCCTGTTGTGTGGCGTGCAATTTATATCTCCCAAGTTCGTCGTTAAAAGGTCTCGGCGTTCTATGGGCATAGTCAGGCCAGTCATGGGCCTTCAGCAGGTTCTGTGCCATCTGTTAAAAGCCTGTGAAGTTGGCTGTTTGGCTGTAAGTGTTGATAAGCAGGTGATTAAAAATCGTAAAGTTTGTCGGCTGGATGTTGCAGGCTGAACAGTAGCGGTTATATCCATATTACTTGTTTGCAGTGTGCATGAATTGCACTTGTTTGCAGTGGATTGCTCCTTTGATCTTGCTGATCCAGAGCCTTTGAAGGGTTTTTGATGCTCTAAGGCTGCTCAACTGTTTGCAGCGCAACATCAATCGGTCAGTTTGTACTGTTGGCCAGCTTGTTAAAGGTGTCGATATAGAGAAAAACCAATAAGAAAGTGCTGGCACGACATCTGCAAAGTGAACTTTCATGACTTTTGGTGTTGTTCAAGTTCGGCCAGGTAATGGCTATTTGGATATCTACCTGTAAATTAGGGAGTACTTGCAGTGCAGGCGATCAAGCAACAAACCGGACGCTACTTCCCCCATTTGAGCAGCGCCGCCAGCGTGCCGATCCTGCTGGCCTTGCTCGGTCCGTTTGCCCATGCGGCCGATGAGCCCGGCAGCACAACGCTGGGCAAAGTGACGGTTACCGGCACTGCCGCAAGCGAAGCGCAGAAGGACCGCAAGCGCTTGCAGAAGGTGGCCGGCAATACCGCAGTGGTCGATAACCGTCAGGTCGAGCAGGGCAAGGCAGGCAGTGCCGAGGATGTGCTTGCCCTGCAACCGGGAGTGTTCGCCCAGGCCACCAGTGGCAGTGGTGCCAACAAGATTTCCATCCGTGGTTCCGGCCTGAACACCTTCTATCAAGGTTATGTGCTGGGGACCAAGTTCCTCTTCGACGGTCTGCCGATCACTGGCCCCGGTGGAACCCAGGAAGACTTCCTGGACATGCAGGCCGTGGATCACACCGAAGTGTTGTATGGCGCCAACGCTTCGGAATATGCAGCCCTGTCGCTGGGCGGTGCGATCAATTTCGTCAGCAAGACCGGCCGTACCGATCCGGGCAATTACGCCCGCTTCGAGGTCGGCAGCTACGGTTATCGCAAGCAGCAGTTGAGCACCGGTGGCGTGATCGGTGACAGCGATTACTACATCAATATCCAGCACAACGAGCGCGACGGTTATCAGGATCATGCTTCCAACGAGGCGCGTGGTCTGGCGGCCAACTTCGGGCATGTGTTCAGCCCGAAACTGGAGACGCGCTTTTTCCTCAAGTACCGCGAAGAGGATCTCATCAACGGCAATACCCTGACTCGTCAGCAACTCAGGCACGACCCGCGCAGCAACCTTGTGCCCACCGGACGCCGCAAGGACGGCACCACGTTTCTGGCCAACAAGACCACTTACACTTTCGACGATGGTGGCAAGTTTGAAGTGGGGGCGGCCTACAACAATTACCCGTTGCTCAATGGTTGGCGCTATGCCGTCGAGCCACAGGACTGGCGTTCCAAGGATATAAACCTGACCCTGCGCTATTTCCGTACCGGCGACAGCTTTTTCGGCTTACCCAGCGACAGCAGCATCATCTTCAGCAACACCCGGGCCTATCTGGCCGACGTCAAATCCCACAGCGCCAGCACTGGCGCCAAGTTGCAGGAAACCAACTACACCGGCTCCCGGGACACGGTGCTGAGTTTCGGCAACGAGCTGCAACTGACGGATCGGTTATGGCTGTCTTCGGGGCTTTCGTTCATCAACATCAAACGCAAGGCCGAGATCGAGTCCAGCACCCGCACCAACACCAGCGAATTTCCCGACAGTGTCGAATACACCGAAAACGATATCGCGCCACGCATCGGCCTGCGCTATCAACTGACGCCGGATTTCCAGGTGTTCAGCAATGTCAGCCGCAGCATCGATCCGCCGGTGACCTGGCAACTGGGCAGCACCGGCAATCCCTATCTGTTCGATGCCAGGCCGCAGAAGGCGACCACTTTCGAGGTGGGGATTCGCGGCAGCAAGGGCATTTTCGATGGCAGCCTGACGCTCTATCGCTCCTGGGTTCAGAAAGAGCTGCTGACTGTGGTGGTGCGGCAAGCCACTGCGACTCAGGATCAGCTCACCGCCACCTCCAATGCCAGCCCGACCATCCACCAGGGTATCGAGGCCGGTTTGAGCGCGCTGCTCTGGTCGGGTGCCAACGGCGACACTCTGGACCTGCGCCAGGCCTACACCCTCAACGATTTCCATTACCGCCACGACGACACCTTTGGCGATAACGAACTGCCCAGCTTGCCGCGCCAGGTTTATCAGGCCGAGCTTGCCTATCGCCAGCAAAGCGGCTTTTACGCCTCGCTCAACCTGCGTGCGGCGTCGAGTTACTACATCGACTACGCCAACAGCTGGCAAGCGCCGTCCTACGTGCTCTGGGGAGCCAAGGTCGGTTACCAGGCACCGAGCAAGAAGTGGGAGGTCTTCGCCGACCTGCGCAACCTCACTGACGAGCGTTACGCGACTGCCGCCAATACGGCCTACAACGCCAACGGTCAGGACTCGGCGAATTTCTATCCGGGCGACGCTTTCTCGGTGACTACCGGGGTGGCGTTCCGGTTCTGAACGCCGTTATCCACGAATGCAAGGAACTGCCATGAGTCATGAGTCTGAACTGCCTGTTACCGATGCCGAACTGGAAGCGCGCTTCGCGCCGGTCATTGCGCGGATTGCCGCTGGCGCCGTAGAACGCGAGCAGCAACGCCAACTGGCCCATGAGCCGGTTGGCTGGCTGCGTGAGGCCGGGTTCGGCGCGTTGCGGGTTCCGCGCCGTTATGGCGGGCTGGGCGCAAGCCTGCCTCAACTGTTGCACTGGCTGGTGCGCCTGGGCGAAGCCGACTCGAACCTGCCGCAAATCCTGCGGGCGCACCTGGGGTTCGTCGAAGGACGGCTGTCATCTCGTGAACCCGGCTCCCAGGCCTACTGGTTCGCCAAGGTCGCCGCAGGCGAGTTGTGGGGCGCGGCGATGGCTGAACGCAGCGACAGCTCCATCAACACCGTAGCCTTGAAAGAGCGGGTTCCCGGAGATGCCAGCGCGGGTTATCACCTGGACGGGCAAAAGTATTACTGCACCGGCACGCTCTATGCCGACTGGGTGGCAGCCATCGCCAATGAGGGTGATGACTTTGTCAGCCTGTCTGTGCCGACCAGGGCGCAGGGCGTCGAGGTGCTGGATGACTGGGACGGTTTCGGCCAGCGCCTGACCGGCAGCGGCACGACAGGCTTCACTGCCGTTGAGGTGCCGGCAGAGCACATTCTGCGCCGCTTCAAGAAAGGCGAACTGCGCGCAGAGTCCTACCTGACGGCTTTTTATCAGGCCGTGCATCTGGCAACCCTGGCTGGTATCGCCCGTGGGGTATTGGCCGATGCCGTGGATTTCGTTCAGGGCCGCACTCGTGCCTTCGGGATTCCCGGCCAGACCCGTCCGGCCGAGGATCCGTTGGTGCAGCGGGTGATCGGTCGCCTGTCGAGCCTGGCCTTTGCCGCCCAGGCACAGGTCACGGCCATCGGCCACAGCCTGCAAGCCGTGTACGAGGCCGAACAGGCAGGTGTGGTTGTCGAGCAGCTTTATACCGAAGCGGAAGTACAGACCTATCAGGCTCAGCAGATTGTTCTGGCTCAGGTGCTGGAAGCCAGCACTTTGCTGTTTGAAGTCGGAGGGGCTTCGGCCACCAGCACCCGGCGCAATTTCGACCGGCACTGGCGTAACGCACGCACCCTGGCCTCCCACAACCCGGCGATCTACCGCGAGCAGGCGCTGGGCAATTACTACCTCAACGGTGTCAGCCCGACAGCGGCCTGGCGAGCATTGCATGCCGAGGCTGAGGGGCAGGGCGCTGTCGACGAAGCCAGCGCGGTCTGAACGCTA
This sequence comes from Pseudomonas serbiensis, assembly GCF_030580745.1. Taxonomy (NCBI): domain Bacteria; kingdom Pseudomonadati; phylum Pseudomonadota; class Gammaproteobacteria; order Pseudomonadales; family Pseudomonadaceae; genus Pseudomonas; species Pseudomonas serbiensis. The sequence goes on along the minus strand of NZ_JAUQOO010000005.1, from coordinate 144,202 downwards.
TATACAGCTCAAGGAGAGCGCTATGCCCAAACAATTGCACGTCAACCTGTTCGAGATGAACTGCGTCAGCCATATCACTCATGGCATGTGGGTTCACCCGGACAATAATCGCCATCGCTTCAACGATCTGGACTACTGGACCGAGCTGGCTCAACTCTTGGAATACGGCACTTTCGACGGGGTGTTTCTGGCCGACGTGGTGGGGGTTTACGATCGCTTTCGCAATGGCCCGGAAACTGCCCTGCGCGAAGGTTTGCAGGTGCCGAGCAACGATCCGATGCTGCTGGTCCCGGCCATGGCAGCGGTAACCCGTGAGCTGGGTTTCGGCGTGACCTTTTCCACCACCTACGAGCCGCCATTCAGTTTTGCCCGACGCATGAGCACCCTCGATCACCTGACCAAGGGGCGGGTCGGCTGGAATATCGTCACGTCCTATCTGCCCAATGCAGCCCGCAATTTCGGGCTGGACCAGGAAGTGCCCCACGACCATCGTTACGAGATCGCCGACGAATACCTCGACGTGCTCTACAAACTGTGGGAAGGCTCCTGGGACGACGATGCGGTGATTCAGGACCGTGAGCAGCGCATCTACACCGACCCGGCCAAGGTGCGTTATATCAACCATGTCGGTGAACACTTCAAGGTCGCCGGCCCGCACCTGTGCCAGCCGTCGCGTCAGCGTACGCCTGTGCTGTTCCAGGCTACGGGTTCGCCGGCAGGTTCGGCTTTCGCAGGGCGTCATGCGGAAGTGGTGTTTACCGGTGGCATCACCCACGAGGATGTGCGGCGCAATATCACCACCATGCGCCGCAACACCGAAGAGCAGGGCCGTGATCCGGCAGGTATCAAGTTCATTGTTCAGGCGGGCGTGATCGTCGGGCGCACCGATGCCGAGGTGTCGGCCAAGCTCGATAGCTATCGCCGCCTGATCAGTGCCGATGGCGGGATGGCACACGCCCAGATGGGTATCGATCTGAAGGCGTATCCACCCCATGAGCGGCTGTCCAGCATCATCAAGCGCGGCGATATCGGCTGGGGTTCGCTCAATCGCTTTGACCCGGATACCACGGTGGGTGAAATGCTCGGCAGTTTTTCCGGGCTGCAAGAGGATCGCTACTTTGTCGCTGGAACACCGACGGTGGTCGCCGACGCGATCGAACGCTGGCTGGATGTGGACGGCATCGACGGCATCAACCTGCGCCAGTACCTGTCGTTCGAGACTGCCCGGGATTTCATCGACCTGGTAGTGCCTGAACTGCGCCGTCGTGGTCGTTTTCGTGAGCGCTACACCCCCGGCGAAACCTTGCGCGAGCGGCTGTTCGGAGCAGGGCAGGCGCGCCTGCCAAACAATCATCCGGCAGCGCGCTACCGCGACCCGGCAGCATTGAGTCAGCCCTTGCAGCCGCTGCGCTTTGCGGCGGCAGAACCGTCATGAATCAACAAGCAGCGGCTGTTGCAACAGCAACAGCCCATGGACACTTTGTTGGTCATCCACCACTGGCCTTTGTCTTTAAGTCAATGAATTCAATGGTTTGAGAGTCGGCACGGGACCTGCAATACCCCGGTAACCGCCCATGCAAAGCCATCGGACCTGTCATCCCCGGGAGCGATCTTGAAATTCGATATCCGTCCTTTTATCCCTTTATTTGCCGCCTCGACATTGGCCCTGGCGTTGACTGGCTGTGAGCGTGCCGAGAAAGTCGCGACCCAGAGCGATCAGCCGGTGCATGGCGGTACGCTGGTGTACGCCACTGACCGCGAACCCACCTGTCTCGATCCTCATGTGGCGGGCGACATGCCCCAGGTGTTCGTCGCCCAGCAGTATCTTGATTCGCTGGTGTCCATGGACAGCGAAGGCCGGATCGGTCCATGGCTGGCCAAGAGCTGGGAAGTCTCGGCCGATGGCTTGCGCTATACCTTCCATTTGCGCAATGACGTGCATTTCACTGACGGCACGCCATTCAACGCGGCAGCCCTGAAAGCCAACCTCGAACACATTACCAATCCCAAGACCCAGTCCAGCACCGCCGGTGGCTACATTCGCCAGTATCGCAGCACTGAGGTCGTGGATGACTACACCGCCATCGTGCATCTGGCTACGCCCTATGCCGCGTTTCTGGAAGTACTGGCCCAGGGTTTCCTGGGCATCCAGTCGCCCACGGCGCTGGCCCGCAGCCGCGATGCCAACTGCGAAAGCCCGGTGGGCAGCGGGCCGTTCAAGGTGGTCAAGTGGGAGCGGCAGAGCCACGTCCAGCTGGCACGTAATCCCGACTACAACTGGGCACCGCCCACGGCCCGCCATCAGGGGCCGGCGTATCTGGAAGGTATTGTCTGGAAGTTCATCCAGGAGCCTTCGGTACGCTTTGCCTCGCTGCAGGCCGGTGAAGTGGACGTGATCGAGGCTTTGCCGCCGGAGTCCCATGAAGCGGCGCGGCGCAATCCTGACTTGAAACTGATCATCTCCCAGCGTCCGGGCAACCCTACCAATGGCACCTTCAACATTCGTCGCGCGCCCTTTGACGATCTGCGGGTGCGCGAGGCATTTGTGCGTAGCGCCGATGTCGAGGGCGCGCTCAAGAGTGTTTATTTCGGCGAATTTCAAAGGGCTGGCGGCCCTCTGAGCGTGGCGACGCCGTTCTACAGCCCCGACTTCGAGCGTGTTCAGGACTACGACCCGGCCCGCGCCACGCGATTGCTCGACGAGGCAGGCTGGACCGGTCGTGACGCCGAGGGTTATCGCACCAGGGACGGCAAGCGTCTGCGGGCTGTCGTGCTGATCGGCTCACGTACGCCACCGTCGGAAGTGACCTTGTGGGAGCAGGTCCAGGCGACGACCCGTCAGGTCGGCATCGATCTGGTTATGGATCAGATGAGCGACGTGCAGTCCACGGCGCGTCAGGCCGCCTGGGATTACGACATCCGCATCGGCTACTGGAACACCAATACCCCCGATGTGCTGCGGATCATTTTCAGTTCTGCGTTTGTCCAGCCTGCCGGGGTTGGTGGCTATCACCAGAACACCGCCGGTTATGCCGATCCCGGATTCGACGCACTGATCGAAAGCGCTCTGGCCACTCAGGACCCCGAGCAGCGCCGCAAGATTTATTACGAAGCCCAGAAGCAGATCGCTGCGCAATACCTGGAGCTGACCACCTATCCGCAAAGCACCCGGCTGGGTATCTACAAGACCGCCCATGGGGTGCGTCTGGAACCGTCGCTGGCGGTGACTTATCTCTATGACTCATGGGTGACGAAATGAGTGCAAGCGCAACGCCTCTGGATGCGGTTGATCCGCGCCGCCAACGCCTGACTGCTCTCGGGCGCCGTGCTGCCATTCGTCTGGCGGGCGGCGTGCTTGTGCTGTGGGCCGTGGCAACCCTGACTTTTTTTGCCCTGCGCCTGATGCCGGGCGATCCGGTACTGGCCATTCTCGGTGGCCCGAGCGGCAACCCGACAGCCGAAACCATCGAAGCCACGCGCCAGGAATACGGCCTCGACAAGCCGTTGCCGGTTCAATATGCGGTCTATCTGGGCCGCTTGCTGCAGGGGGATCTGGGCAACTCCTATTCCCAGCATCAGCCGGTGACCCGCGTGCTGGCCGAGCAGGGCGGTGCAACTCTGGAACTGACCCTGGCATCACTGGCGCTGGCCTGGGTACTGGTCCTGCTGTTGACGGTCATCACTTCCGGGCGCGGACGACTGATCGGTGGCGCGGCGTCATTCGTTGAAACCCTGAGTGCCGCCTTGCCGCATTTCTGGCTTGGAGTGGTGCTGCTCGCCGTATTTGCCTTTGGCCTGCGCTGGTTTCCACCGGCGGGTAGCGACAGCCTCGCAAGCCTGGTGTTGCCTGCGTTCTCACTGGCCATTCCGCTGGCGGGTTTCATTGCTCAGGTCACCCGTGAATCCCTTGAAATGACACTCGATCAACCTTTCGTGCTGACAGCCCGCACCCGAGGCTTGAGTGATCTGGCGGTGCGCTTCAGACACGCCTTGCGTCATGCGCTGCTGCCGGGAGTGTCGCTTTCAGGCTGGGCTATCGGTGCGTTGATCAGTGGTGCGGTGGTCTGCGAGGTGATCTTTTCCCGTAAGGGTGTCGGTCGCCAGTTGTATCAGGCAGTACAGGCCCAGGACTTGCCTTTGGTTATCGGTATCAGCCTGGTGGTGGCTGCCGGCTATGTACTGGCCAATATTCTGGTGGACCTGCTTTATCAATGGATTGACCCACGGCAACAGGAGCCGAACTCATGAGCGACCTGACTCTTGACCAGACTTTCAGCCCGTTGCGCCGTCAACGGCGCCTGCACCTGCCGCCTTTGGGCGCAAGCCTGGCGTTGCTGTTTCTTGCTGCGCTGATACTGGCGGCACTGGCACCGCAGTTGTTCACTCGCATCGATCCGCTGGCCATCGTGCCTCGCGAGGCGTTTCAGGCGCCGGGCTGGGCGCACTGGCTGGGAACCGATCAGTCAGGGCGCGACATTTTTGCCCGGATTGTCTATGGCACCCGCGAGAGTCTGTTCATCGGTGTGGCCGCCACGGCACTGGCGATGAGCATTGCCATTACCCTCGGGCTGCTGGGTGGTCTGGGTGGTGCGCGGGTTGATCGCTGGGTGGGCTGGCTGCTGGAAGTGCTGTTTGCCTTTCCGAGCCTGGTGCTTGCCTTGTTGTTTGTGACGGTATTCGGCAGCGGCATCGGTCCGTTGATTGTCGCCACCGGGCTGGGGGCTGCGCCCGGTTATGCCCGAATGGTTCGCGGTCAGGTTCTGGCGGTGCGTAATGCCGGCTATATCGAAGCGGCGCGGGCGTTGGGGCATCCGGTTTCACGCATCGTGCTGCGTCAGTTGCTTCCCAATGCCATGCGCCCGTTGGTGGTGACACTGACCATGGGTGTTGGTCAGGCGATTGTCTGGGCTTCGGCATTGAGCTTTCTCGGTATGGGCGCGCAACCGCCAGCTCCCGAGTGGGGAACCATGCTGTCCATGGGCCGTGATTTCATCGCCAATGCCTGGTGGCTCACGTTCTTTCCGGGCCTGTTCATTGTGTTGACCACGCTGTCCACCACCGTGACCGGCCGCTATATCCAACAACGTCTGGAGGGTCGCCTGCCATGAGTGACAAGACCTTGATTGTCGAAGGCCTGAGCATCGCTTTTGAAGGGCGAAAGGTGGTTCAGGATTTGTCCTTTACTCTGGCGCCAGGGCGTTGCGTGGCGCTGGTGGGTGAGTCCGGCTCGGGCAAGAGTGTCAGCGCTCGTAGCCTGGTTGGCCTGGCGGGCAGTCGCGCTGAAGTGGCGGCTCGGCGGCTGAGTTTTGGTGAGCACGACCTGCTTTCTCTCAGCGAGCGGCAGTGGCGTGGTGTGCGTGGCAAGGACATCGGCTTTGTTCTGCAGGATGCTCTGGTGTCCCTCGACCCGCTGCGTCCGGTGGGCAAGGAAATCCTCGAAGTGCTGCAAACCCATGGTTTCGGCAATCGGCAACAGCGTGGCGCCCGGGTGCTGGAACTGCTGGAGCGGGTTGGCGTGCCGGATGTGGCGTTACGCGCCCGCCAGCGGCCCGGCCAGTTATCCGGTGGCTTGCGCCAGCGGGCGTTGATTGCCAGTGCATTGGCCATGGATCCGGCGCTGGTGATTGCCGACGAGCCTACCACCGCCCTGGACGCCACGGTGCAGGCGCAGATTCTTGAAGTCTTCCAGCAAATCAAGGCCCGTGGCGCTTCGTTGCTGATCATCAGCCATGACCTTGCGGTGGTCGCGCAACTGGCGGACGACGTGGTGGTGCTGCGTCACGGCGAGGTGGTAGAGCAAGGGCCGATGCAGCAAGTCCTGAGCAAGCCGCAGCATTCCTACACCCGTGAGTTGCTGGCCGCCGTGCCATCCGAACATCCGCGAGGGAGCCGTTTGTCTCCCGAGCGTGCAGGCGTGATACGCCCGACACCGCCTGTCAAAAGTGGCGAAACGGGGCAGGTGCTGTTGCAGGCTCAAGGTCTGGGCAAGCGTTATCTGGGACCTGATGGCCAGCTTCGTCAGGTGGTGCAGGACGTCGGTTTCGAGCTGCGCGCCGGGCAGACACTGGGCATTGTCGGCGAGTCCGGTTCGGGAAAGACCACGGTAGCCCGCATTGCCCTTGGCCTGTTGCAACCCGATGCCGGGCAAGTGCTGTACCGCGGCCAACCCTGGAACCTGCCCGGCAATGCCATCGATGAAAAACGGCGACGGCCACTGCGGCGGGAAATCAGCGTGATCTATCAGGACCCGCTCGGCTCCTTCGACCCGCGCTGGAATGTGATGCAGATTCTCGATGATGCATTGCATGTCGCGGGCGTCGAGCCAAGCCAGCGTCCAGCGCGGATTACCCATCTGCTGGGGCAGGTGCGATTGCCACCCGAGCTGGCCCGGCGACGTCCCTTGCAGTTGTCCGGTGGTCAGCGTCAGCGGGTGGCCATTGCCCGAGCGATTGCCAGCGAACCGAAGCTGATCATCTGCGACGAACCGGTTTCGGCGCTGGATGTTTCGGTGCAGGCGCAAGTGCTGGACCTGCTGGCTGATCTGCAACAGGAACTGGGATTGGCCTATCTGTTCATTTCCCACGATCTGGGGGTGATTCGTCACGTCAGCGACAACGTGCTGGTGATGCGCCACGGCCAGGTCGTCGAGCTGGCGCCGGTGGAACAACTGTTTACCCGGCCCGCCCACGAATACACCCAACGTCTGCTCGGTTCGGTGCCGCGACTGCCCGGTAGCGGCGCGGAACTGGTGGTGCCGCCGCTGGACCCTGAACACGAAGCCTTTGACGTTTTCGATGAATCACGTCTCTGGAAAATTGCCATCTAGGCCTGAGGACTGCTCATGACCACTTTTCAACGTTTGACCCCGCAGGCGCCGGCCGCCACTGTCAGCGAACTGCAAGCTCGTATCACCGCGCTGCTGCCAGGCATTGCTGCTGGTGCGGCCCAGCGTGAGCGCGAGCGGCAATTGCCTTTCGAGGCCATCGCCCAGCTTGCTGCTGCCGGTCTTTATACTGTGCGTATTCCGAAAAACCATGGAGGACCGGGCGGCAGCGTACGGGATGTCATCGAGCTGCTGCTGCGTATCGCTTCGGTGGACTCCAACGTCGCCCAGGCCCTGCGCCCCGGTCTTGCCTTTGTCGAAGGCCTGCTGGTTTCCACGACTGAAGATGCCGAGGCCGAGCGCCAACGCTGGTTTGCCCGTTACCTTGAAGGCGCAGTGATCGGCAATGCCGGTTGGGAACTGGGTGGAGCCAATGGAGCGATTGCTGCACGGCTGGTGCGCGAAGGCGATCATTACCGGGTCAATGGCAGCAAGTTCTACAGCACTGGTGCATTGTTTGCCGACTGGGTCAGCGCTGTTGCGCTGGATGAAGATGAACAGCCGGTTTCATTCATTCTGCCTCGTGATCGCGAAGGTCTGGTATTGCTCGACGACTTCGATGCCATGGGCCAGCGTCTGACGGCCAGTGGCACGACTCATCTGCAGAACGTGCGGGTCGAGGCCAGTGATATTCGTACCCGCACGGTGGAAGAAGGCAAACGCACCATCGTCACGCCATTCCTGCAACTGTTTCTGGGCACGGTACAGGCCGGTATTGCCCGTAATGCACTGGACGATGCGGTACGTTTTGCCAGGGAACACGCACGCCCAATCAAGCACAGCAGTGCCAGTCGTTCGGTGGACGATCCCTATGTGGAATTGGCCGTGGGCGATATTTCCGCTCGGGCCTATGCTGCCCAAGCGCTGGTGCTCAAGGCCGCCGAGGCAATCGATCGTGCCTGGGCCGCGCAACAGGCGCATGCAGAGGTCGAACAGGCTGCTGTGGAAGTCGCACAGGCGCAGTATCTGGTCGCTGAACTTGCGCTCAAGGCTGCTGAAACCTTGTTTGATGTGGGCGGAGCATCGACGACAGGCCGTAGCCATAATCTTGATCGCCATTGGCGCAATGCACGCACCGTGGCCAACCATAATCCGCGACACTGGAAGGCTGCCGTGGTGGGAGCCTGGCAGCTCAAGGGCACAGAGCCGCCGACCTCAGGGTTGTTCTGAATTTCAATACCCCGTCGCGGCCAAGGCCCCTCCCACCTAAGCAGTGGGAGGGGCCCTCCGCGACAAAATATCAAATCACCCGCGCATCATGCAGTGACTCCAGCGCCTGGCTGCGCAGCTTTGCCAGGGTTTCGTCTCTGCGGTCGCGGGGGTAGGTGAGAGGTACGGTCAGCTCCCTGATGACAGTGCCGGGGCGGTTGCCGATCACCAGCACCCGATGGCTCAGGTACAGCGCTTCATCGACATCGTGGGTCACGACCAGCAGGCCGATATGGTGACGTTGGGCCAGATCCAGTAGCAGGTCCTGAAGCTTGAAGCGAGTGAAGGCATCGACCGCGCTGAAGGGTTCGTCCAGCAACAGAAGCTGCGGCTGGCCGTAAAGCCCGCGTGCAATGGCCACGCGCTGGGCCATGCCGCCCGATAACGCCTTGGGCAGCGCGTCGGCAAAGCCGGTCAGGCCGACTTCGTCGATCAGGCGGGTGACCCGGGCACGGTCGTAATCCTTGTCCTGACTGAAGCCGATATTCTCGGCAACCGTCAGCCAGGGCATCAAACGTGGTTCCTGAAACACGAAACCGACCTCATCGGGGCGGTTACGCAACTGGCCGCGAAAGTCCTGATCCAGCTGTGCAACCAGGCGCAGCAGAGTGCTTTTGCCGCAGCCGCTGGGGCCGAGCAGGCTGACGATTTCCCCCGGTTGCAGGCGCAACTCAAGCTGACCGAGAACGGCGGTATCACCGAAAGCCTTGTGCTCGACATGCAGGTCCAGCAGAGGCGCCTGATCTGTAGTCGCGTGATGAAGCTGAGTCATGGTCGGGCTCCAGAGTCTGCACCGTCGAAGGTGTCACGCCAGGCCAGCCAGCGTTTTTCCAGGCCAGCCAGCAGGCCGTCGCTGATTTTACCGAGCAGCGCCAGAACAATGATTGCCGCCAGCACCAGGTCTGGCCGAGACGTTTCCCGGCCATCGCTGAGCAGATAGCCCAGGCCACGAGTGGCTGCGATCAGTTCAGCGGCGACCAGGAACATCCAGCTCAGGCTCAGGGCGCTGCGCAGGCCGGTGAACACGCCCGGAAAGGCGGCAGGCAAGAGAATCCGCCGGGCCAGGCGCGTGCGGCTGAAACCATACATGCGCCCGACTTCCACCAGCTTGCGGTCGATATTGCGAATCGCTGCGACCCCGTTGAGGTACACGGGGAAGAACGCACCGATGGCAATCAGCGTGACCTTGGAGGTTTCACCAATTCCCAGCCACAGCAGCAAGAGTGGAACCCATGCCAGGCTTGGGATGGCCCGCAGGCTGGCGAAGGTCGGCTCCAGCCAGGCTTCGGCCTCGCGGCTGAGGCCTACCCAGGCGGCAAACAGCAGCCCCAGGAACGAACCGATGAAGAAACCGGCCAGCACCCGTGACAGGCTTGCTCCAATGTGTTTCCACAACGCGCCATCGGCGAGCTGGAACAGGGTCTGTGCCACCTCGCTGGGAGCTGGCATCTGGTAGGAAGCTATCCAGCCCAGACGCACCACGGTTTCAAGCAGCAGGATGATCGCCAGAGGCAATGCCAGGCCTTTGGCCCGGCGTCGCCACTGAGGAGCACGACTGGCGGATTGCTCTGCCGGACTTGCCCCGGCGAGGGCTTTGCTGGAAGTGCTCATCACTCGATACTGGCCTTGCCAAAGGATGGATCGATCAGTTGATCGATGACCTGATTGACATCGACACCGCGCTTGACCAGTTCCTCGGATACCAGAATCGGTGCGGCAGCCTTGGAGGCGACGATATCCTTGTCAGTCAGTTGTGGCGCAGACAAATCAGTACGGGTCAGTTGCAGCTTGGCAACATCCAGCGGCAGTTTGGACTCATCAGCCAGCAGCTTGGCGAATTCTTCCGGATGGGCAATGGCCCAGTGACGTGCCTGCTCATAGGCCTTGATCACGGTAGTGATGGTTTGTGGATGGACCTTGGCGAAAGCCTCGGTCACGCTGATCACGCCATAGCTGTTGAAGTCCTTGTTGCGGTACAGCAGACGCGAACCGGCCTGCAATTCGCTGGCGGCCATGTGCGGGTCAAGACCGGCCCAGGCGTCGACATCGCCTTTCTCCAGCGCGGTGCGTCCGTCCGGATGCTGGAGGTGCAGGAGTTCCACGTCATTCTTTTCCAGGCCCGCCTTGGCCAGTGAGCGCAGGGTGAACAGATACGGGTCTGTGCCCTTGGTCGCGGCGATCTTCTTCCCTTTAAGATCGTTCACGCTCTTGAGTGGCGAGTCCTTGCGCACCACCAATGCAGTCCATTCGGCACGGCTGTAGACATACACCGACTTGATCGGGCTGCCATTGGCCCGTGCCAGCACCGCCGAGAGGCTGGCCGACGATCCGAAGTCGGCGCCACCGCTGTTCAGGTACTCCAGCGAGCGGTTGCTGCCCTGGCTGAACACCCAACTGACTTTCGAGTTCGGCAACGCCTTTTCGACCCAGCCGAAGTGCTTGAGCACCAGGCTGACAGGCGAGTAGTAGGCGTAATCCAGACGCACTTCCTCAGGCGCATTTTCAGCGCGGGCAGACGGGTTCAGGGCCAGAGCCATCAGGCCGGAGCAGGCCAGAAGCTTCAGGGAACGAGGGAGGCGGGGCAAGGCCAGATCAATCAGACGCATCGCGTGGTATCCAGTCAGGGTTGGGAAGTAATGACGGGATTGCAGGTGTCATGCCATGTGCTACAGGCCACGGCCAGTGGGCGTTGCGCGCAATCGAGGCCGAAACGGGGCTGTGTAATCGAAGGCATAATGCTGAACAACTGTTGCTGGGTGGACAGTTGCAGCAGAGGCAAGCCGCTCGGGTAGCCCGTGCCGGGCGCCCAAGCCATGGCTTCAGATCGATAGCTGTACGACGCGATTGTCCAGTGCGTGGTTCTGGTTGCGGCGTTTGTTCACCACCAGTTCGCCAATGGCGATCAGGCGGGTACGGGTCACGTTGCGTGAAAGACCGAGCAATTGCGCGGTATGAACCTGATTGTAGTGGCAGTGATGATAGGCAGAGCGTAGCAGCGCATTCTCGACGTGCTCATGAAGATTGCCCGACTGCTTCTCGTAAAGCCTGTTGAATGCTTTCTGCAGCAGATCGTCCACTGCATTGCCATCATGGCTCGGCAACTGTTCGTCCTGACGCTCCAGACGCAGGTTGGACAGGCGCAGGTCTTCAGCCTGAACCTTGCCGTCGCAGCAGGTCAGCAGGCTATGGTGAATCACGTTCTCCAGCTCACGGATATTGCCGGGCCAGCTGTAGCTGACCAGCTTGGACTGGGCCTCTGGGGTGAGTTCCACCTGCCCGTAACCCAGGCGTTCGCTGTAAGTGCGCATGAAGTGGCGGCTCAGGGGCAGGATATCGCCGGGACGTTCGCGCAAGGCGTGCAGCGACAAGGTCACCACGTTCAGCCGGTAATACAGATCCTCACGAAAATGCCCGGCATTGATGGCTTTTTCCAGTTGCACATTGGTGGCCGCCAGGACCCGCACATTGATCGGGATGCTCTTGCGCGACCCCAGCCTCACCACTTCGCGCTCCTGCAAGACACGCAGCAGCTTGACCTGAATGGCCATTGGCAAATCACCGATTTCATCGAGGAACAGCGTGCCGCCGTTGGCCTCCTCGAACCAGCCTGCCTTGGCGCTCAGGGCGCCGGTAAAGGCGCCTTTCTCATGGCCGAACAGCTCGGCTTCCACCAGTGATTCGGAGAAGGCGCCGCAGTTGACCGCCACGAACGGACCGTTGCAGCGACCGCTGAGATTATGCAGGTGTCGCGCAACCAGCTCCTTGCCGGTTCCGGTTTCGCCGATGATCAGCACGCTGGCTTCGCTTGGGGCGATCTGTTGCAGATGGGCCAGCAGGGTCTTGGATTTCGGGTCCTCGAACACCTGGGCCGTGGCGCGAATGGAGGTCGCGAGGGATGGAGAGGGCGGAAGTGTCAGCAATTGCATAAGGGCTCTCGCTCAGGAATAGAAGGTCGGTGTCGGACGCTTGCCGTTCAAGGCCCAGTCGCCCAGCTCGTGTAGCTTGTAATCCAGCGGATCGTGCAGGGTCTGTGTACGCAGGTTGCGCCAGAAGCGGTCCAGACGCAGGGCGGCATGGGTGGCTCTGGCCCCGGTCACTTCAAACAGGCGGCTGCACAGATCAAGCCCCGTGCGAGTGGCCGCAACCTTGGCGCTGCTGATGGACAGCGCAAGGCGCGCACGTTCTTCGCTGCTCAGTTCCGGGCCTTTGTTCCAGGCTTCGTCGAGCTGCACACAAGCGCGTTCGACCAGGGCGCGTGTCCCTTCGAGCGCTGCCCAGAATTCGCCGTAATGACGCAACACATAAGGGTCTTCACTGATATCCCGCGCCTGGGAAGTGAACCACGGGCGACTTTCCTTGAGGGTGTATTGCCGGGCTTCCTCAAAGGCACCTTCACTGATGCCCAGAAACAGGTTGGTGAAGTGCAATTGGGCAATCAGCGGGCGCAGGCAGGCAAACGGTGTACTCAACGGGCCTGGATCAAGCAGCAGTTCCGATTCTTCAATACGTACCCGCTCGAAAGTGGCGCTGCCGCTGTCGGTCTGACGCTGGCCCATATTGTCCCAGTCGTCGTGCAGAGTGATGCCGGTGCGACCACTGGGGATAGCGGCAATTACCAGCTTGCCGCCAGCATTTTCATCCACCGCCGAGGCAATGAGCATTTCCGAATCGCTGGCCCCTGAACAGAAGCTCTTGCGTCCGGAAAACTCACGCCAGCCATCAAAGGTTTTCATTACGGTGCGGGTGTCGAGGGGGTTCAGCGCGTTACCCCAGAACCAGCTCTGTCGTGCCGTCTGCTCGAACCACGGGTGCCATTGCTCGGGACTGGCGAACAGTCGAACCGTGGCCAGCATCAGGTGGTGGAAGCCGAATACATGTGCAATGGAACTGTCGACCCTGGCGAACTCACGCACTACGTCGAACGTTTCCTGCCAGTTGGCACCCAGGCCACCAAAGCGGGTCGGGATACTCAGGGCCAACAGCCCGCTGCGACGCAGGGCGTCGCGTTCGGCCAGTGGCGTTCCACCGTTCTTGTCGCGCTCGGCGGCATTGATGGCGAACTCTGCCGCCAGGTTGCGGGCCAGTAGCAGCGGAGAAGTAAAGGAGGCGGGCACAGGTGATGTCACAGGCATCCCCTCATGCAGATCGGCTCAAGCCAGTTGTCTGGCAGCACCGTATTGGCAGTCAGGATAAAAGGGCAACAGGTCCCGCCTGAAACAGCGATGACCTTCAAGAGTCCGCTCATGTTCGATTCCTTTGTGATGAAGCTCCGTGATCAGAGCTGCGTCGCTCAGGTCGCAAGTCCTGTGCCAGAACTTAACAGGCTGATTTCAATCGGGTTTATGGTTTTTGGCGGGGTGGTGGTGTTGCTTGAGGGCGTGCTCTGTTGCTCAGGTGTTGGTGGGGCAACAGTGGTGGGGGTGTATGGTTATAAACAATTTGCAGGAGGGGTAGCGCACTCTGAGTGAGTTCAGGGGGCCGTACAGATTTGACCCTCTCAGGTTGGCCAACCCTGGCGCATGAATGCAACTCCAAGGCTGGCCCAGCTTCATGGGATGGATGAAGTGTTCCGGGGTTGTACGAGGGCGCTTAGTTCATTCGATGTAATGCGTATGCAGTCGACAAGATGGTCGACAATCAACGAAGCGCCCGGTTGTTGAGGCCGGACGATACTGATACTAAACGGGACCGATATAGAAAGAGGTCTGATAACCAAACCTTGTGAAAGGTAAGTGTTGGCCACCAATGGATTGATGATGGAAATTCCGATGCCGTTCAGTACCATTTGGCAGATGACTGCGGCATTGTCTACCTCGATAATACTGGCACGAAAGACACCCAGCTTGGCAAATACACTGTCCAGTTGATGGCGATAGGGATCGTTGGGAGCCAGATGTACAAAGGGGTAGCTGCTCAATAATCGAGGATCAATTACTGGCTCTGTTGATAGCGGATGGCCCGGAGGAAGAATGCACACCTCATTCACATCCATCAGATGCTCGAGGGTGGTACCCATCGGCGCAACCATTCCTTCGATCAGGCCGACGTCATAGGCTTGACTGGAAAGTAATGGCTCAATATCCGGAGAGTCGTGGGTGGTCAGACTCAGGTTTATATCAGGGTAGCATTCGATAAAGCGGGCCAGGCTTGCGGGTAAAATAGTTTGTGAAAGAACAGGCAGACTGATGATGTTCACTTTCTCCCGCACCCCCAGTTTGATTGATTGAATTGCAGCGTTGATACGCGCCAATCCTTCATAGGTCTTCAATATTTCAGAATGCAGAGCCATGCCTTGTGCCGTCGGTTTCAGGCGTCCTTTCGAGCGCTCGAACAAACGCATACCGACGCTTTCTTCAAACTTGGAAAGCTCTCTACTGACAGTGGGTTGCGATGTTTCCAGTGCGAGTGATGCGCCGGTAACAGTGCCTGTAACCATGATGGCTTTAAATATTTCAATGTGCCTGAATGTAAAACTCATTTTTCATCCGTACATGCGAGTTGGTTCGGTTTTGTTCGGAACCTGGTGTTTTTATTGATAACAAAACATCCGAAAGTGACAGGGGCTCAATCGCGGAGTGTTAATTCATAGCGCTGTCCATAGGGTTAGGTGTGTTTTCCAGAATGAAAACCTGTGCGGTGACTGTTCTCTTGAGGTTTCTCTCCTCTGTGTGAAGTTAAAGAGTTTTTGCTGAATAGTCTTCCTGGATTTTAGTTCGCTTTACTGGTCTTTTTGGCAGGATGCACTGTCGGACAAAGGAGGCATGGTTTCTTTTTGATATCAAAATTTAAAGGGGTTATTCATTTTTGATATAGATTGACAGTTGCATGTTTAATATTTGAATATCGCACCGCTCCAGACGTTGTGCTGAAGATCTGCCCAAGGATTTTGGGTTAATAAAATACTAGGGAGGTCGTATGTACGCCACGCCTGATAGTTCGCTGTTTACAGAGTTAATGGAGGAAGCCACGGGGCGGATGAGCGATGCTTATCAAAATATTCCAGCGCACTTCTGGGTGGGCCGGAATGCTTTCAGTCATCGTTTCGACAATCTTCGACAAATGGCTACGCGAAGCGCGGCGGCTAATCCTGTCGAGGCAAAGGCACCGCTGGCGGTGTCTGAGGAGTTGCTATCTGCAAAGCGGACAGCACTCTACCTGGGCGTGCCTTGGTGTATTCAAAGTTGCTCGTTTTGTGATTTGGCCTATTCCAGAAGCCCGAGAGCGGAAGAAAAACGCGAGTACATCGAGGTCATTCTTCAGGAACTGGATCTTTACAACGATATAGGCCTGAGCAAGGTGCCAGCAGGAAGTTTGTATTTTGGTGGTGGTACGCCATCAATTCTTGATAACGAACTGCTGGCATCTTTTGTTGATGGCACTTTGCAGCGTACTAATCTTGCCGGCAACGCAGTTATAACGTTGGAAGGCAGTCCAGCCACGCTCACTGATTCAAAACTGAAAATACTGAGTTCGCGTGTCAACCGGATCAGTCTTGGAGTCCAGTCGACTGACACAGAGTTACGTCAGCGTGAAGGGCGGATCCTGCCAAGAGATAAATTGCTCGACAGAATATCTGCAACTCTTGATCACGTTGAACTGGTCAATACCGATGTGCTCTACGGGATGCCAGGGCAATCGCCTGAATCTGTATATTGTACCTTGGTGGACCTAGTCAGGTTGAATGTTCCGTCCATTACTTTCTATAGAAACGAGTTGTTCCCAGGTACCAAGAGTTATCGACTTGCACAGCAAGAGCCTTGGTCCAGCATTGAAGAGTTTAATGCAAGAAAAATGTACTTCCTTGGCAAGGTTTATCTGGAGTCCTGCGGTTATAGCGAAACCCCGTTAGGCTGGTTTGTGAAGAGCAAGCAGACAATGGCTATCAGTTCCTGGGAGAAAATGATCGATAGCTGGAGCAGTGTCGTACCGTACTTTGGTTTGGGGATGGGAGCTTTTTCAACCGCCGCAGCCCACTGGATCCAGAACAGTGAGTCACTCAAGGACTGGATGGAAAGTATACGCAGCGGTCGACTGCCACTTGCCAGCGGTACATTGTTCAATGAACAAGAACGTTTCATGGTCAAGTTTATGCGTTATATCCGGGTTTTCAGCAGGGTGAAACGAGAGTTTCTACTCTCGCAAAGCGGATCTAATCGTTCGGCGGTGGAATCGTTGATCGGCTTCTGGAAAAAAGCAGGTTTAGCTATTGATGAAGCCGAGTGGCTTGTCTTTACGCAAGCAGGGGAATCACTCATACATTGGCTTATTGATGATCTGACGCAAGCATTTGTCAACGGCGTGCTCAGGTCCGAAAAAAACATCCTTGCAGTCAATATTTAATCGAGGGAACAGAAAGGTCATGCATGTTACAACTCTGCAGATGACTCAGGAAATAAATGGAATTCTTTTTGGTATTACCGAAAAAGATAATTTCGATAAAGGGAGCGACTTGTTCGAGCAGGGGGTCAATTCTTTGCAGATGGCGATTCTCATTGATGAGTTGAATAAGATTTTCAATCTGGGCGTCAGCCTGGAGATTCTCGCTGAGGGGGCATCTATAGATGCCATCGTCACGTCACTTAATAAAAAGATCAATCTACAGAAGAACGGATAAGGATGTCGAAGATGATCAACGATATGACTCTGCAACTGAGCGACGAAGAAGTGGAACGTTTCAAGGACAGTGGCTATCTCGGCCCTTATCGGGCTTACTCAGAAGATGAGGTCGATAGCCTTTGGCGCCGCGCCCGACTGAAGACTTTCGACTACTCAATGTCTGTTTTCGGTAAGGTCGAGAACGCCAAGGACCCCATTTCAAGCTATGACCGCCATCTGGATATTGACGAGTTGGCAGACCATGTCTGTCATCCGGCGATCGTCAAAAAGCTTCAGGGCCTGCTGGGCAAGGATGTGGCGTGCTGGCGTTCCGAGTTCTTCCCGAAATATCCGGGAGATGAGGGCACTGACTGGCACCAGGGCGATACCTTTGCGGGGCTTAACGGCGGCAAGGATGCTCTTCGCTGGCCTGAGGGGGCCGCTGAAGGCGGCACCATCACTGTCTGGACAGCATTGTCCGATGTAACCCTAGACATGGGGCCCATGGGGATTATTCCGGGCACGCAACACACGCGCTTTTACGATGAAACCAAATCGGCAATCTATGCTGAAGACAAGTTCGGACTGACGAAGAACAATGTTCGCCGAGGTTTTTACGGGTATGACTATCGGGATCTTCAGGTTGATCCTGACTGGAGTCCGGATGAGTCGAAAGCTATTTACTTCACCATGAAAAAGGGGGAGTTCATTATATTCTGGTCTACATTGTTACATGGATCTCTTCCGCACCTTGGCAAAACCACGACACCACGTCTGGGCTACGCAACACGGTATGTGCCGACATCAGTGAAAGTCTATCCGGATGCTGACACTTTGAGCGAGTTCGGCAGGACAGTAAGCCTGGAAGGTTATGGCACCGTTATTGTAAGTGGTGAGGACCGATTTGGCCATAACCGCGTTCGTTCACAGACCACCCGTGGTAAACAATTCAAGCGAATTCCTTAAGGCTGGTTGTTTTAAGCTGGTTGATCATATTTGCATAATAGCGATATGGAGATGATTAATGAAAAGTCTCATTCCTTCATGGCGTGATTCTCTCTCGCTGACTTTTGCCGGGACGCGCCATCAGTTTCTGGGAACACAATGTACACCAGAACATTTTAGTGTCTGTTTATCAGAGCTTGTGACACTCTCTGGTTCCGGTCATGCGGGAGATGGTGTGCTTCGTTTATTTGTTGCTGTCAGCGATCAAAGGCAGCTCAATGAAATCAATGGGCAGTTGGCAAGTGATTTTGCCACGCTCGTGTCACGCACTGAAGTTGTTATCCAGCCGCCGCTGCTTGGTCAGGTACAGATCAGTGCATGGCGAATCGAGCCATCCTCCACTACTTCCAAGGTATCAGAAAGTAAAACTAATGGCCTGGAATGGCATTTTTCGGCTAGCAATCTTTATGATGTGAGTGACACACATCTCCTCACATCCTATACCCGCCAATTCTACGGCTGTCTGGCTGACAGTAAAGAGCGGGGACATTCGGTAGATGATTTGCTCAGGACCTGGATTTATATTGGCAGCATCACTCATGGCCCTCACGATGAAACCCGGTATCAGATCGTAAATGCTGCTCGTAAAGATGTATTTCGTGAACTAAGGCTGGGGGCTGGAGAGGGAAAGTCGAGATTCCCCGCCAGCACGGGAATCGGTACCCAAGGCTCGTCGATAAACCTGGGGTTTTTGTCCTGCCGGATCAATGCTACGAATGAGTATCGCGCTGTTGCCCTGGAAAACAGGCGACAAACAAGTGCATTTCATTACCCTAAAGAAGAAAGTCTGGTTGCGCCACTGTTCTCGCGTGCCGTAGCGATTCTTGGTGCGGCAGAGGCGATGGTATTTGTGTCAGGAACGGCCAGTATCATCGGCGTAAAGAGTATTCATCTATCCAGCATTGAGCAGCAAACCAGACAAACGATCGACAACATATCAAACCTTCTATGTGCTCGTTTACTGTCTGACTACGACAGTTACCCCGTCACAACCGGACTTGATAGCATTGTCTGCTACACCGTATATCTCAAACACCGGGATGACTTTGCTGCCGTCAGGGATATATGTGAATCGAGGCTGCCTGAGCGTGCAATTGCTACTTACGTCGAAGCCGATGTCTGCCGCAGTGAACTGCTTGTCGAGATCGAAGCGACAGCTGTTATGCCAGGATGACTGCAATGGCCATTACAGATAATGCAACATTTTTCGAGAAACCTTTTCCAGCAGACTGGTTTATCCCGTTCGATCTGAGCGGAAGGATATTCATCGGTGGGCTCAGGGAGAACACAGAGTGTTATTATCTGATCGACTTTTCACAGAGGACGATCAAGAGTTGTATCATTCGTGTTGATAGCTATGTTTCGTCCTTTACACGTTTTATAGAGCAACATCTGGCTCCTCGTCATTTTCCATATGCTTGCCATTCCAGTGAGGCTGTTGCGTATAGTTTTGTTCAGCCGCATGAGGCGCTGGAGCTGGAGGACGGTCGAATTGTAGTCGGGATGCATAACTGCAGTTATGCACGAGAGATCGACTTCTCACAGCGTCAGGTAGGACATGTGTCGGAGCAGGATGGGTTCATTCCCAGAATGATGTCTGCGCAGAACTCGCTGGATCGTGTAACTGGAAACTATTTATACACGATGACAGATATGGTGCAGCGCATGCGTGCCTACAGTAAAGGGACACTTGAACTGGACACAGAGTTGTATGCCGTGGATACCTCCTGGAAATATCCGAAAAAACTGGCATCATTGCAAACGCTTGAGGCCATTCACGAGGTTAAACAGAGTCCTGACCCACGTTACATCGTACTTACAGAGTTCTGTCTGGCCGCGAAACTTGCAGCGCCGGTGGTAGACGCCGATCCATTTGCAGATTCCTCCCTATGGCATGAGTACGAAACTGCCGGGCTGCCTGTCAACAGGATCTACCTTGTCGACAAGGTATCCGGTGTAACTGCTGCTAAAGAAGTTCATGCCAGTACTCCTGGGCATATCGAGTTTTCGCGAGCGAATCCCGAGCACTTCTATTTGTCGTGCCACAATCTGTCCAAGGCGCATGGCAAACTGATATTGCATGGTGAGGCAACGCTACTGAGCGGAGCGATCCACGCAGGAGAGTTAAAATTTTCCAGTCGTTATCGTCCAGAAGGGCTGTACCGTCTGACCAGTCACAAGTTATTCAGCTACCGTGATGAAAACTACATTGTGCTCAGTGCCTATCCCAACAAGTTTCACATCCTCCGTGAGGAATCTCTGCAATTGCTCAGGAATGTTGAGCTCTTTGATCATCAATCTATTGCGTCATCGGGCCTGCATTTTTGCACCTTGCTCGGGCATATGCCGATCTGGATAGAAACATCGGATAATGGGCGGTATGTCCTGTTGGTGTCCAATGAGCTTATTTATATTTATGACATGGAAAGTGGTGTGCTGAGTCATTTAAGCGGTTATAGCTATCATGGTTTGTTTTCAGGCACAGCACACCTGACCAATCTTAATGATGAGCACTATTGAAATTTTATCGGGCATAAATATGCAATCGATTGGATTTAATGATTTTTATCGCACTACCAAGCTGTCCCCAGACAGTGACGACTTCTTTAGTTGGGTTCGTACATTTAAGTCGTCATCGAGTGGCCAGTCTTTTCTTGACTTTGGTGTCGCCGATGCCTTTTTGCCGCTCGCGGATAAGTTATCCAGTAGCTTGTCTGCGCTGGCAGTCAGTCAGGATCACCATGGTTATGTCTACGGCCATCCAGAGTATGAGGCTGCCTGCTTAAAGCGTGCGACCCGCTATGCCGGAGCAGATCTGTTTCTGCAGGTACTGCCAACCAGTGGCGCAAAGTCGGCGCTTAATCTCCTTTGTCTGGCATTGATCAATCCAGGTGATGTGATATTGGTAACGACTCCTGCCTATCCGATTTTTTCCATCATGGCTCAGCGTTTGGGCGGCAAGGTCATTGAGCTGCCTCTGTTGCCGGAAAACGACTTCATGCCTGATCTTGAGGGTCTGGATCGCGCGCTACTGAGAGAGGCGAAGATCTTGGTGGTGAACTATCCAAACAACCCAACAGGAAAAATCGCCTCCCAACAAGAGTGGGACCTGTTGCTGGAGATATGCATCTCTCACGGTATTCTGCTGATCAATGATGCGGCTTACTCGGACCTGCTGACAGAAACTCACCCTCGTGGGAGTTTATTTCGCGATAAGCGCGCTGCAGGACATTGCATTGAAGTGCATTCGTTGTCCAAGTCCCTGCAGATTCCTGGTTGGCGCCTTGGTTTTATCCTGGCGACACCGGAAATCATAGAGCCCTTGCGTATTCTGGCTTTGCTTCAGGAGAGCGGACAACCCAAGGTCCTGTTGGACGCGGTGACCCAGGTAATCGGTGATCAGCAGATCATGGAGGAAGTATCTGCGTGTGTCGCCGAACGGAGGGATATATTGGTTAGTATCCTTACGGAGCAGGGTTTTAACATCGCGAATTCCAATGGTGCATTTTTTGTTTACGTGCAATGTCCTTCAGGAGTGTTTGGCGGTACAGCGTTCTCCAGTTCCAAGGAATTTTCACAATACCTTGCTAGCGAGCTGGGCATTCTGACCATTCCCTATCAGATTTCAGGCAGAAGTCATGTTCGATTTTCTGTAGCATTCAAAGGTGATGCGAACGTTATATTTGATCAGTTACGACGGCAGCTATCCAGTGTGCGCTTTATCTTCTCCAAGGGCGCTACACCATGAAAGTGTTTATCCATAATGTGAACAGCTTTCTTGGCGAGCAGCGATTCCCACACAGTGAAGTTAAGGACTTTGAGCAGAGGCGCCGAGAGTACGGACTGCCTGATATGCCGCACATGATGGGCTGGCATAACCTCCATCGTACTTCTGGCGATGCTCTGAGTCTGGCTGAACATGTGATAGAAAAAGTTCTGTTCGAGTCATCGGCAGCGCAGGATGTGGATCATCTGATTGTGTGCTCCAGTCGTTTTTCCGGTGATTTCATGCAGGGCAATGATCGACTGGATGAAATGATGAACCGTTGTGCCATTGGTAATGTCCCAGTGACTGGCTTGACCCTGAGCGGGTGCAACAGCCTGTTTAACGGCTTACAACTGGCGAGTGCGATGATCGAGTCGTCGAAGGCGCAAAAGGTATTGCTGGTCGCCGCTGATGTGTCGGCCGATGAGACTAAACGTTTCGACAAGAACTGCATGTTCAGCGATGCAGCCAGTGCAGCGATTCTGACGAGCACAGAGCCTTCTTCACTCGTACTGCTGGACACTTTTTGCGGATTTGGGCGCTCAACGGGAAATGCTTCTTTTTTTCGGGGTGACCTGCCTGCAATCAGTAATCAATTGATACGGATGCTGGACAAACATGGCCTGCAATACTCTGATCTCGCCAAGGTGATAACTCCGAACTTTTATCTGCCTGTCGTCAATATGCTCATGAACAGTCTGGGGCTGGCGACGTCCTTGCGGTTTTTCGGCCAATCGACTCTGATGGCGCATTGCTTTGCCAGTGACTACTTCATGGCGATTGAGGAGATCGCGGCCGTTCAGGCGTGCACGGATGAATACTATCTATTACTGGGATATGCGGATCTTCATCAGGGCATCGGCCTGATCCGCAAATCCGCATACAGGGAAGTGTCACCATGAGTGAGCCATTGACAACAATCTTTGGTGGGCAAGCCTATCCAGTGGACTTTTCGCTCGTGGAGCACATTGAGAGGATCATCGAAAAGCAAGGTGCAGCTACGGCAGTGTTCAATGCTCAGCAGCACTTATCCTATCTCGATATCAGGGGAGAACTGCTCAAACTGCATACTTGCTTTCTTGAAGTCGGATTGCGCCCCGGTGACGTTATTGGTGTCCATCTGGAACTGCAATTGCGCTATCCACTCATCGTCTTGGGAGTCCTGCTGGCGGGTTTGGTTTACCTGCCGATAGCGACAACTCTTCCTGTTGAGCGTAAACAACAGATTTGTGACATTGCCCGGCCTACGCTCCTTGTCACCGATATGCCAATCCCGGATGTTGCAGCAAAATGCTGCACGCTTGCCGAGTTGTTTGCATGTGACGTGATGCCGAAAACGTTCGGTCTTTTTCCAGAACCTTCGTCTGATGCCACTGCTTATATAATATTTACTTCCGGCACAACCGGAGTGCCGAAGGGGGTCAGTATCACGAGAAAAGGATTCCTGAACAGGTTGCAATGGGCGCGCGACTATTACTCCCTGAATGATCAAGATGTGACCGCGCTGAAGACGCCTTTTTCCTTTGATCCTTCAATACAAGAAGCTGTGCTTCCTTTCTTTTCAGGAGGGACTGTATTTGTGCCGGATCCTGGGTTGGTCAATTTTCCCAACTATCTTTCAGAGTGCATTAGCCGTTTTGCTATCACCATGCTTATCATGGTGCCCAGCCAACTCAAACATCTATTGTCGAGTTCGTCGATCCAGACCTGCCATCGTCTGCGACATATTGTTTGTTGTGGTGAACCTTGGGGGGTCGATCTTGTTTCCGCGCTTCATGAACGCCTGCCTGAGTGTCGCATCTACAACGGCTATGGTCCGACGGAGGCGACCATCGGTACTTTGGTGTTCAACCCACCGAGAGGTTACGAGCAGGCTGTGATTCCTATCGGTAAGCCAATTGCCGGGACACATGTTGCGATTGTCAATGATGATATCCAGTCTGTTGCGCAGGGAGAGGCCGGTGAATTGATTATTGGCGGCATTTGTGTAGGGAATGGCTATGTGAACAATGAGTCACTGACAGCCCAGAAGTTTCAGACACTTGAGGTGAAAGAGGTTGGACCTGTGCGGTTTTATCTGAGCGGTGATCAGGCCAGGTTACTGCCTTCTGGTGAGGTCCTGTTTCTGGGGCGTAAAGACAATCAGATAAAAATCAATGGAGTGCGTATTGAGCTTGAAGAGATTGAACTGGCCTTGCGCAGTTGTCCAGGGGTCAGAGATGCAGTTGTCATCAAGCAAGCAGGAAAGACTGGTGATCAATTGCATGCTTTTCTGATCTCTGACGAACAACTGGATGTGGGGTCAATTACAGACGCTTGCGCAAACCGCATCAATCGCGCGACCATTCCTTCACGTTTCACGCGGGTCGACAATTTCCCGGTTACACATAATGGCAAGGTCGATCGTCAGGAGCTGGCCATGCAGGCTTCCTTCAAAGGTAATTTGCCATGAGTACAGAAGACCTCTCTGCCCTGTTGTATCGTTTGTTCCCGGAACTGGGCAAGCCTCTAGAGCCGTCCTCAGCCCTGCAGACTCAAGGCATCAACTCCATGGGGATGATCGTGTTGATTACCCACCTTCAAGACGAGTTCGGGATTGTCTTCGATTACGATACTCTGTCAAAGCCGCATGAGTTTACGTTTGCCACTCTCCAGGCCCTGTGTAGTGATGGTCGGTAGGTAAGAATATTACATTCAATGGATCTGGATGCCCCCCATGTCTGCTGCTTCACTGTCTGGCCTGTTTTCACCACTTCGGAAATTATTGTTTGGCTCGCTGCTGTACGATCTTTGCAAGGGAATTGCCAGTCCGTTGATGGTACTGCTGCTCACTACGCAATATGGCTTGAACAGCTGGCAGTCGGGTGCACTGCTAGGGAGCGCGATACTGATTGCCACTTTTCTATCGTTGCCGGCTGGACTGCTCTTTGATAGGTACAATCGACTGCATCTGGTCATGGGTGCTTTGCTGGTTATGGGCGTTTCGGTGGGGCTCTTGCACTTTGCGCAGGTAGTGATGCTGGTTGGTGCTCTTCTTGTTTTCATGGAATTCGCTGCAGCGTTTTTCAGTATAGGTCTCAAGACATTACTTGCTGATTATCTGGAGGCCCATAGACGGGTCTCTGCGTTTTCCTATCGGTATGTATTGACAAACGTAGCCTTTGCTATAGGGCCGTTGTTGAGTATTCAACTGGCTGAGCATTCCCTTGCCTTGGCATTGCTTGTAGCCGCAGGAACAAGCCTCGCAGCTATTTTTGTTTTCAGTTTTCTGGCCAGGTACCAGCCTGCACGCTCGCAGAGTCCTGAATATCCATCATTTTCCCAAGTATTCAAAGTGCTCGGAAAAGATCGTAATCTGGTTTTGTATACCGTAGGCTCCTTCTTCAACACCATTGTTCATGGTCGTTTTACCTTGTTTCTGTCTCTATTGTTATTACATAAATACCCTGCTGCGCAAGGTATGGAAATTCTTTCTGTCCTGCTGCTCACCAATGCACTTGTCGTTATTCTTCTGCAAAAAATCGCCAGCCGTTATATACATACAGCTTCGCTGAACAAGGCCGTGTTCTCGGGAGCGTTGTTATTTGCCATTGGGTTGATTGGTTTTTCAGTGGCGGATCACCTGTTTGTCTGGTGCCTTTCGATGGTTATCTTCACATTGGGGGAGATTTTCATACAGCCTTCGGAGTATTTGTATATCGACTCGATCAGCCCTCTGGAGTTAAAGGGCAGCTATTTCGCTGCTCACAACCTGGCTAACCTTGGGGCGGCGATCAGTCCCGTATGGTGCGGTGTGATGCTCTCTAACTTCGGTGCCAGCGGTCTTTGCTATTCACTGGCTGCCTGTATTCTTTCAGGTGGTGTTCTGTGTGCCTTGCGACCACGCCTTGACCTGTATTCTCCTGTGTCTTCGTCCGTGTAGTCGCGGCTGTGTTATGTTTTGTGGCGCATTGGCTACTCAATCATTATTTTTCAACCTTTCGGATTTCTGATTATGCAGTTCGTCAAATACCACGCTGCGGGAAATGATTATCTTGTCTATCAGGCAGCAGCGCCTTTTCGCTTTTCCGAACATGACATTTCCATAATTTGTGATCGTCATCGTGGCCTGGGCAGTGACGGTATATTGGTTCCTCTGCTTGATGCAGGTGAAATGCTGTCATTGTGTATCTACAATACGGATGGTTCTCAGGCCGAAAAAAGTGGTAATGGCCTGCGTATTTTTTGTCGTTACCTTTGGGATCAAGGCATTGTCGCAGACACGCCTTTCCAATTGTCTACAAAAGGAGGTGTGGTCAACTGTCAGGTGCTTGCTCAAGGCAAATCTATCTCTATTGCCATGGGGCAAGCCCGCTTTCCGGATAATGTCGAGTCTACGATAGTTATTGACGATACCGAGTTCCAGTTGAATCCGGTATCCATGGGCAACCCTCATTGCGTGATCTTTGTCACGCAACCGACGGAAACTCTGGCAAGGAACTTAGGGCCGATTATCGAGCATCTTTCTATTTTCCCGAACCGTACCAATGTTCAGTTTGTACGGGTCATTGACCGGCAAAATATTGAAATGCATATCTGGGAGCGGGGAGTGGGTTATACCTTGTCTTCAGGTACGAGTAGCTGTGCCGCTGCTGCGGTATCACGCAGACTTGGTCTGGTCGATGCGAAGATTGCTGTCAGGATGCCTGGAGGTGTGATCACAATAGAACTCGACGATGATTACGAGGTACTGATGCAAGGTCCGGTATGCAAGGTTGGAAGCTATTCACTGGATACTGAATGCCTTGTTTGAGCAGGATCAAGGACAGGCACCCCGAGCGTATCTGCTGGGGTGCGACCGATTCTGTTCTTGCTTTCCCATGCACAGGGCGGAGAGATGGCTGTGATTGGCTTGTTGCATGACCGATACACTACGGTCATGCCTTTGGCACAGGTACCTTGAAGTCCCGCGAGAGCATTATTGTGTCGATCACTGAACCTTCAGGCACCCGCCATCCACCTTGCCAGGCCATGTCGCCCACTGATGCCCAGCTTCACGGTGGCGCGTTTGAGATAGGTTTCCACCGAACTGGCCTTGACTCGCAGTCGCTGTGCCATTTCTGGCACGGTGCCGCCGGTCAGCAGGCCCAGGCAGACTTCCTGCTCGCGTGCTGACAGGTTGATCGCATCCTGTGCAAGTCGGCCGCTGAAGGCCTGGTGCATGGATGCGGCTTCTGCTTCTTGCTCGGGTTCGATGCGTGCCGTGCTTGCTCCACGGACGACTGGCTGGGCGAGGAGTTGGCTATGATGCTCGACCAGTGGCAACAGGGTTTCCGAAAGGCTCTTGAGCAGCGAAAGCTCGGACAGGGAAAACGGTCGCAAGGTTGGCAGGCGATAGAAGCAGATCACCCAGCGCTGATCGCCATTGCTTGAGACCAGGTTGCACTGGTGGGTGATGTTCTGTGGGTTCTGTTTGTTCGAGGGCACCTTGAGCTGGATAAGCAAGGGTGCCTCCATCTTCAGGATGCTTTGCAGGAGTGGGTGGTGTCGGCTATCGGTTACAGGAAAATCATGTTGCAGGCCTGCATTGCCGAGACGGTTGATCTGGCTGATGCTTTGCTGCGGCGCGTTCAGGGTCCATTCGCAGAGATCGAGTCCGTGAATGGGCACCAAGGCATCGACAAGCTGTAGCATCTGCCTGGCAAAGGCACTGTTGCCGGTGCTGGAAATCAGTTGACCCAGTTGCTGATAAAAACGCGGGTCATGGTTGTGCTCATGACTGGTTGTCAGTTTCATACTTCTATCTTCCCTGATTCTGACTGTACTAAGGGTGTTCCAGTGGCCGACACCTTATGTTGACGCCTGAATAATGACGCTGGTAATGCCGGTATTCAACCCAAGGCGCTGTTTTGTGTCTGTAGTGGAAAACCGGGACAAGCCAATTAATAGCTGTGAACTTTATTTTACAAGGGCGGTCATTGCATTTTGTGACGAGCGGTCGAGGCTACTACTTTATAGGGCTGAAACGGCTGTCAAGGTTTTTTTGTATGGTGGCTCTAGGCCATTGTAGGGGTTTTTGGGGACATACAGGTTCGGCAGGGCGGTGCTTGAATCCGCGGCTTAACTGCCTGGAAGGACCTGGACCATGTCTGCCGCCGATGTTTTCCCCCTGACCGCCGCCCAACGTGATGTCTGGCTTGACCAGATCAGCCGCGGTGATTCCCCCCTCTACAACATCGGCGGATACCTGAACCTTACCGGTCCCCTGGATCCGGTGACGTATCAGCGCGCTCTTGAACATCTGGTTGCATCCCACGAGGGAATGCGCACCGTGTTGCTGCCGGGAGCCTCGGCAGATGGCCTGCCGTTGCAGACCTATGCCGAATCGATGCCTGTGCCGATGCCCTTGCATGATTTGAGCGACCAGCCAGACCCTGTAAGCGCGGCACACGCGCTGACCCTTGAGTATATGCAGCGCCCCTGCACGCTGGATGGCAGTCCACTGTTCAGGTTCTGCCTTGTGCGCCTGGGGGAAGACCACCACTGGATGATCAGCGTAGTTCATCACCTGATTATCGATGGCTGGGGCTTCGGGCAGATGATCAAGTCCCTGGGCGAGCATTACACCGCACTGGCTGAAGGCAGCAGCCTTGATTTCAACGGCCCGGACTACCGCGATTTCATTCAGGAAGACGCGCGTTACCACGACTCGCCACGCTACGAGCGAGACAAGGCCTACTGGCTGGAAAAGTACAGCAACCTGCCGGAACCGCTGCTGGTATCGCGCTACCACAACCGCCGGGCAACCGACCCTGCACCGTCCCATACCTGGGTGCAGAACTTTCCAGAGACGCTGCACACACGCATGAAGCAGTTCGCCGAAAGCAACGGATCTTCGGCGTTCCATGTGCTGCTGGCGGCCTTGCATGTCTATTTCACCCGTACCGCACAGCGCAAGGACTGGGTTGTCGGCCTGCCATTGCTCAACCGCATCGGGGCACGTTTCAAGGCGACCATGGGCCACTTCGCTCAGGTCAGCGCAGTGTGCATGACCTTTGACGAACAGTTGAGCTTCGGCGGGCTGGTCAACGAGGTGCGTGACACGCTCAAGCGCGACTTCCGCCACCAGCGTTTCCCTCTGAGCGAGCTGAATCGCAACCTGGGTGTCGCTCGCGAGGAGCGGGGTCAGTTGTTCGAGGTCTCGGTATCCTACGAGCAGGAAGATCATGAATATCGCTATGGCGAGGCTCAGGCACAGACGGTAAAAGTCTCGAATGGCTACGAAACGACGCCACTGGCCATACATCTGCGCACCAACCGCTTCAATGACAACGCCTGGCTGCACCTGGTCTATCACCGTGCCTGGTTTGATGCAGAAGAGGCCGAGGCTATCGCCGGTCGTCTGTTGCAGGTGCTGGAGCAGGCCCTGGAAAACCCTGAGTTGCGGGTCGAGGATTTTGACCTGCTGACGCCTGGCGAACACCAGCAATTACAGCGCTGGAATGCTACCGATGCGGTGTCCAGCAGCGAGAAACTGATCCACAAGCGCATTGAAAATCAGGCCCGGACTCGTCCGGATGCAGTGGCAGCGGTCCATCAGGGACAA
Organism: Pseudomonas serbiensis; assembly: GCF_030580745.1. Lineage (NCBI taxonomy): Bacteria > Pseudomonadati > Pseudomonadota > Gammaproteobacteria > Pseudomonadales > Pseudomonadaceae > Pseudomonas > Pseudomonas serbiensis. The sequence goes on along the minus strand of NZ_JAUQOO010000005.1, from coordinate 115,159 downwards.
CACCTGACTTACGCTCAGCTCAACCGCAAGGCCAATGGCCTGGCCCACCGCCTGATCGAACTGGGCGTGCGCCCGGATGATCGTGTCGCGGTGGTTGCCCGTCGCGGTCTGGAAACGTTGGTGGGCATGCTGGCGATTCTCAAGGCCGGCGCCGCCTATGTCCCCGTCGACCCGGCGCATCCACGCGAGCGCCTGTCCTACCTGTTGAGCGACAGCCAGCCGGTGGTGGTGCTGACCCAATCGAATCTGCTCGACCGCCTGCCAGTACTGAGCCTGCCGCTGATCGAGCTGGATGGTAGCGACTGGGGCCATGGCGCCCACGCCAACCCGCGGATCGCCAACCTGAGCAGCGACAATCTGGTCTATGTGATCTACACCTCGGGTTCCACCGGCCAGCCGAAAGGGGTCATGGTGGAGCATCGTACGCTCTCTCATCTGGTGGACTGGCACTGCGAGGCTTTCTCGCTGGGTGAGGGCGGACACGCTTCCAGTCTGGCCGGTTTCGGTTTCGATGCCATGGCCTGGGAAATCTGGCCGACGCTGTGCTCCGGTGCGACCTTGCACGTGGCTCCCAATCAGGATGGAGGCGAAGACATCGACGCCTTGCTGCAATGGTGGCGCGCCCAGCCGCTGGACGTCAGCTTCCTGCCTACACCCATTGCCGAATACGCCTTCAGCCAGAACGAAGATCATCCGACTCTGCGCACCCTGTTGATCGGCGGCGACCGCCTGCGTCAATTCAATCGCGATCCGGGTTTCGCCGTGATCAACAACTATGGCCCGACTGAAACCACCGTGGTTGCCACTTCCGGCCGGGTACTGGTCGGTGAAACACTGCACATCGGCGGCCCAATCGCCAATACCCGTACTTATGTGCTGGATGAGCGCTTGCAGCAGGTACCAATAGGCGTGACCGGTGAGCTGTACATCGGCGGCGCAGGTGTTGCCCGGGGTTACCTGAACCGTCCTGAAATGACCGAGGAACGCTTTATCGCCGACCCGTTCAGCCACGTTGCCCATGCGCGCATGTACCGCAGCGGCGACCTGGTGCGCTGGAACAGCGACGGCACTCTGGACTATCAGGGCCGCAACGACGATCAGGTGAAGATTCGCGGCATGCGTATCGAACTGGGCGAAATCGAAGCGGTTCTGGCCAGTCAGCCTGGTATAAAAGACGCCGTGGTGCTGGTGCGCGATCAGCAACTGCTGGCCTGGTTCACCGAAGCGTCGCCAGTGGACCCCGAAGCATTGCGTCAGGCCTTGCGTGCCCGCTTGCCGGGTTACATGGTGCCTCGCGCCTTCACTTATCTGGCAGCCTTGCCACTGACCAGCAACGGCAAGCTCGACCGCCGCGCCTTGCCGGACCCCGATCCTGCGGCCTTGCTCGGTCAGGCCTACGAGGCGCCGGTAGGTGCAGTCGAAGTCGCCATGGCCGACATCTGGGCGCAGGTTCTGGAGGTGGAGCGAGTAGGGCGTCATGATAACTTCTTCGAGCTGGGCGGCCATTCGCTGCTGGCCATCACTCTGGTGGATCGCCTGCGCAAGGCCGGGCTCAAGGCCGATGTGCATGTCTTGCTGGCCCAGCCGACCATTGCGGCCCTGGCGGCAGCCGACAGCAATCAACAACAAGCGATTACGGTGCCGGACAACCTTGTTCCGGAAGGTTGCACGCAGATCACGCCAGAGCTGTTGAGCCTGACCGATCTTGACCAGTCGGCTATCGACCGGATTGTCGCCACCGTGCCAGGTGGCGCCGCCAACGTGCAGGAAATCTACCCGCTCGCGCCTTTGCAGGAAGGCATTCTTTATCACCACATCACTGCCGAACAGGGCGACCCGTATCTGTTGCAATGGCGTCTGGCTTTCGACAGCCTGGATCGCTTGCAAGCCTGGGCCGGCGCTTTGCAGCAAGTGATTGATCGCCACGATATCCTGCGCACATCCGTGGTCTGGGAAGGACTGGAAAGCCCGCAGCAAGTGGTCTGGCGCAAGGCTGAACTGACAGTGCAGCCGGTCAGCTTCGATACCCCGGCCACAGACGTCAGCATCATTGAACGTCTGCAGCAGCAATTCGACGCCCGTCACCATCGCCTGGAACTGTCCCAGGCACCGCTGATGCGTCTGGTCCATGCCCATGATCCGGTCAATAACCAGGTCGTGGCGATCCTGTTGTTCCACCATCTGGTGCTGGACAACGCTGCGATGGAAGTGGTCAGCAACGAGATGCAGGCACTGCTATCCGGTCAGTTGGCGGATATGGCACCGCCAGTGCCTTACCGCAACTATGTGGCTCAGGTGCGCATCGGCAGTGACGACACCCGGCACGAGGCATTTTTCAGCGAAATGCTCGGTGATATCGAAGAGCCGACTCTGCCTTTCGGCTTGCAGGACGTGCGCACCGACGGCAGCGGCATCGAAGAGTCCCGTCTGGTACTCGACAATGCTCTTTCCCTGCGTCTGCGCGAGCAGGCTCGCCAACAGGGCGTCAGCGCCGCCAGCCTGATGCACCTGGCCTGGGCGCGAGTCCTGAGTGTGCTCGCCAACCGTCGCGATGTGGTATTCGGCACTGTATTGCTGGGCCGCATGCAGAGCGGTGAGGGCGCCGATCGGGCGCTCGGCGTATTCATCAACACCTTGCCGTTGCGTGTCGATACAGCCACGGGTGCGGGCGAAGCCTTGAAGAGCGTGCATTCGCGCCTGTCTGCCTTGCTCGCCCACGAACATGCCTCGCTGGTTCTTGCCCAGCGTTGCAGTGGCGTTGCGGCGGGCTCTCCGCTGTTCAGCGCCTTGCTCAACTACCGTCACAGCGCCAACGTGAAGCCCCTCGACGGCGAAGGTGCATGGCAGGGCGTGCGCGTGCTCGGCGGTGACGTACGCAGCAACTACCCGCTGACCTTGAGCGTCGACGACATGGGCGACAGTTTCGACCTGCATGTGCTGGCGCTGGAAGGCATTGGTGCCGAGCGCGTGGTCGGCTGGATGCATAACACGGTGGAGCAACTGGTTCAGGCTCTGGAGCAGGCATCGCCAGTGCCGCTGGATACGCTGTCGATCCTTGAGAGCGAGGAGCGTCGCAAACTGCTGGTCGACTTCAATGCCAGCGCGCAAGACTTCCCGCAAGGCCTGACCGTGCATGCACTGGTTGAAGCTCAGGCCTTCAACAGGCCGGACGCGCCTGCCGTGGTTCAGGGCGATGAAGTCTTGAGCTACGCCGAACTCAACCGTCGCGCCAACAGCCTGGCCCATCATCTGATCGGGCTTGGCGTGAAGCCGGACGAGCGTGTCGCCCTGTGCCTGCGCCGCAGCCCTGATCGTCTGGTCGGTCTGCTGGCCATTCTCAAGGCCGGTGCCGCCTATGTGCCGGTTGACCCGGCTTACCCTGCCGAGCGCATCAGCTACCTGCTGGAAGACAGCGCGCCACGAGTGGTACTGGTCGATGCTTCGACCCGTGATCTGGTCGGTGAGGTCGCGCAAGTGGATCTGGGCCAGGGAGCCAGGGATCAGGAGTTCCGCAACAACCCGCAAGTGGTGGGGCTGAGCGATGCAAACCTGGCCTACGTGATCTATACCTCTGGCTCAACCGGGCAGCCCAAAGGCGTGATGGTCGAGCACCGCACCTTGAACAACCTGGTTCACTGGCATTGCCAGGCCTTCAACCTGAATGCAGGCAGCCATACCGCCAGCGTTGCCGGTTTCGGCTTCGACGCCATGGTCTGGGAAATCTGGCCTGCGCTCTGTGTCGGTGCCGTGCTGCACCTGCCACCGGCTCATGTCGGCAACGAGCATGTGGATGAACTGCTCGACTGGTGGCTGGAGCAACCGCTGCAAGTGGGCTTCCTGCCGACTCCTGTGGCCGAGCAGGCTTTCCGCCGTCCCCGTCAGCACCAGACCCTGCGCACCTTGCTGATTGGTGGCGACCGCCTGCGTCAGTTCGACCGCGATCCGGGTTTCGCCGTGATCAACAACTACGGCCCGACCGAAACCACCGTGGTTGCCACTTCGGGTCAGGTACGGGTGGGCGAGTCGCTGCACATCGGCGGCCCGATCTCCAATACCAGCATTTATGTGCTGGATGAACAGCTTCAGCCAGTGCCGGTGGGCGTGAGCGGCGAGCTTTACATCGGTGGTTCGGGCGTTGCCCGTGGCTACCTGAACCGGCCTGACCTGACCGAAGAGCGCTTTATCGCCGACCCGTTCAGCGACGCGGCCCATGCCCGCATGTATCGCAGTGGTGACCTGGTGCGCTGGAATGCCAACGGCACTCTGGACTACCTGGGCCGCAACGACGATCAGGTGAAGATTCGCGGCATGCGCATCGAGCTGGGTGAGATCGAAGCGGTTCTTGCTGCTCAGCCAGGCGTGAAAGATTCTGTGGTCCTGGTGCGCGGTGAGCGTCTGCTGGCGTGGTTCACCGAAACCTCACCGGTGGAGACGGACGCACTGCGTCAGGCCTTGCAGGCCAGTCTGCCTGGCTACATGGTGCCGCTGGCCTTTATACGGCTGGAAGCCTTGCCACTGACCAGCCACGGCAAGCTCGACCGCCGTGCTCTGCCAGACCCGGACCATGCCGATCTGGCTGCAAAGGCCTACGAAGCGCCGCAAGGCGAAGTGGAAGTCGCGATTGCCGAACTCTGGGCCCAGGTGCTGGGTGTCGACCGGGTAGGGCGTCACGATAACTTCTTTGAACTGGGCGGCCATTCATTGCTGGCGGTCAGCCTGGTGGAGCGCATGCGCAACGCCGGTCTGAGTGCCGATGTGCGTGTCTTGCTGGGCCAGCCAACTGTGGCCGCATTGGCAGCTTCGGTTGGCAATGGCCGCGAAATCACTGTACCGGCCAATCTGGTACCGGCAGGCGCCACACGAATCACGCCGGACATGCTGAGCCTGTCGCGTCTGGATCAGCCGACCATCGACCGCATTGTCGAAACCGTTCCCGGTGGTGCTGCCAACGTGCAGGAAATCTACCCGCTGGCACCGTTGCAGGAAGGCATTCTCTATCACTACCTGACCGCCGATCAGGGCGATCCCTACTTGCTGCAATTGCGCATCAGCTTTGACAGTCTGGAACGCCTGCAGACAGTTGCCGATGGCCTGCGCAAGGTCATTGCCCGTCACGACAGCCTGCGTACCGCGATTGTCTGGGAAGGGCTGGAGGTGCCGCAGCAGGTGGTCTGGCGTCATGCCGATCTGCCGGTCGATGAAGTGCCTCTGGCGCAGATCGAAACCCAGGACAGCTCGGCACGGATCGACCTCAGTCAGGCCCCGCTGATCCGTCTGGTCTACAGCCACGACCCGGCCAGCTCGCGTTTGCAGGCCACGCTGTTGTTCCATCACATCGTGGTCGATGCCACGGCCTTGCAAGTGATGCGCGAGGAAATTCTTGCCCATCTGCGCGGCGAGCCACAACCCGCCGAGCCTTCGGTGCCGTACCGCAACTATGTGGCCCAGGCGCGCCTGGGTGTCAGCGAAGCGGAGCACGAAGCGTATTTCCGCGGGCAACTGGGCGATATCGACGAGCCGACCCTGCCGTTCGGCCTGCACGATGTTCAAGGTGATGGCAGCTCCATCGAAGAAGCTCAACAGACACTGCCCGATGATCTGACCCTGCGCCTGCGCAATCAGGCCCGGCAGATGGGCGTCAGCGTCGCCAGCCTGTTCCACCTGGCCTGGGGCCGGGTGCTGGCCACCGCTACGGGCAAGGACCGTGTGGTGTTCGGCACTGTGCTGCTCGGTCGTCTGCAAGGCGGTGCCGGTGCCGACCGTGGCATGGGCATGTTCATCAATACCTTGCCGTTGCGGATCGATCTGGCCGATATCGGCGTGAGTGAAGGGGCGCGTGACACTCACGCCCGTCTTGCCGCATTGCTGGGGCATGAGCACGCTTCCCTGGCTCAGGCCCAGCGCTGGAGCGGTGTTGCTGCGCCATTGCCGCTGTTCAGCGCGATTCTCAACTACCGCCATAGCGCCGGTCAGGCTAAACAGGATGCCCAGCGCGAAGCGTGGCGCGGCCTGGAAATCCTGGCCAGCGAGAAAAACACCAACTATCCGTTGAGCCTCAACGTCGACGACCTGGGCGACAGCCTGCGTCTGTCGGTCACTGTCACGCCTGACGTGGGTGCCCGCCGTATCTGCGGCTACGTGCAGCAGGCATTGACCGGTGTGGTCGAGGCCCTTGAGTCTCAGCCTGATCTGCCATTGCAACACCTGTCGGTACTGGACGCCGAGGAGCGTCAGCGTCTGGTGGTCGACTTCAACCAGACTGAGGTCGACTACGATCTGGAGCATACCCTTCACGGTCTGTTCGAGAGCCAGGTTGTCCGCAAACCACAGGCCATTGCGCTGCGTGGCGAAGGCGTACAACTGAGCTATCAGGCGCTCAACGAACAAGCCAACCGCCTGGCGCACCACCTGATCAGCCTGGGTGTGAAAACCGATGATCGAGTAGCCATCTGTCTTGAACGTGGCGTATCCATGGTGGTTGGTCTGCTGGCCATCCTCAAGACCGGTGCCGCCTATGTGCCGCTGGACCCGAGCTATCCGCGTGAGCGCATTCATTACATGCTCGAAGACAGCTCGCCGGCCGTGGTACTGGTCCAGACTGCCACCCGCAAGCTGCTGGACGAAGAGCGTACGTTGCGTGTCGACCTCGACAACAACATCTGGGGTGCCCAGAGCATCGACAATCCGCAAATCGTCGGCATGAACCCGGACCACCTGGCCTATGTGATCTACACCTCCGGTTCCACCGGTACGCCGAAGGGTGTGATGGTCGAGCACCGCAGCGTGGGTAACCTGGTTCACTGGAGTTCGCAGGTTATTCCGTTGAAACCCGAGACGGCGCTGCTGCACAAGACGCCCATCAGCTTCGATGCTTCGGTATGGGAACTGTTCTGGCCGCTGTGCGCCGGCTTGCCGCTGGTACTGGCGCGTCCTGATGGCCATCGCGATCCGGCTTACCTGATGCGCTTGATCCGCGATCAGAAGGCCAGCGTGGTCCAATTCGTACCGGCCTTGCTTCAGCAGTTCCTTGAACTGGAAGAAATCAGCCAGTGCACTTCACTGACCAACATCGTCTGCGGCGGTGGCGAACTGACCATCGCTCTGGCCGAGCGTGTACGCCAACGCCTGCCGTGGGCGCGTCTGCACAACGTCTATGGCCCGACCGAGACCACGGTGGATTCCAGCGCCTGGACCCTTGAGCCGCACGAGCCTGTACCGGACAGCGCCTTGCCGATCGGGCGACCGATCAGCAACACCCGCATGTATGTATTGGACGAATACGACCAACTGGTTCCACAGGGCGTGATCGGTCAGTTGCACATCGGTGGCTCAGGCGTCACCCGTGGTTACCTGAACCTGCCGCAGTTCCAGGCCGAGCGTTTCATCGACAGCCCGTTCGTGGCCGGCGACCGCCTGTATCGCACCGGCGACCTGGTGTCCCAGCGTGCGGACGGCAACCTCGACTTCCTGGGTCGTAACGACGATCAGGTCAAGCTGTATGGCCTGCGTATCGAACTGGGTGAAATCCAGGCGTGCCTGACCCGTTATCCGGGCATTCAACAGGCCGTGGTGCTGGCTCGCGACGAGCAACCGGGCGGTCAGCGACTGGTGGCTTATTACACCGGCACGCTGCTGCCGGTGGAAACCCTGCGCGAAGTGCTGCGTGCGCAATTGCCGGATTACATGGTGCCTGCGCTCTATGTACATCTGGATGCATTCCCTCTGACCCCTAACGGCAAAGTGGACCAGAAGGCCTTGCCTGCGCCGGGTGCCGATGCAGTACTGACCCGTCCCTACGAAGCGCCGGAGGGCGAAACCGAAGTCCTGCTGGCCGAGCTCTGGGCCGAACTGCTCGGCGTCGAGCGGGTGGGGCGACACGACAACTTCTTTGAACTGGGCGGTCACTCGCTCCTGGCGGTCAGTCTGACCGCGCGTCTGAGGCAGGAAGGCATTGAAGCCGATGTCCGGGCGTTGTTCGAACAACCTACGCTGGCCGGCTATGCAGCCATCACAGAGAGCATGGAGATTATCCTGTGAGCATCAACGAACTCCTGGCGACACTGAAGGCCAATGACATCAATCTGTCGGTCAAGGATGGACAACTGGTGGTGCAGGGCAATCGCCGTGCACTGACCGACAAGGGCCTGGTGGAACACCTGCGCGAGCACAAGCCGGCATTGATCGAGCTGATCGAACAGGGCGAGTATCTGGCAACCAAACGTGGTGCTCCGACCTTGCCGGAAAACGGCATTCCTGCGGGCTGCACCCATATCACTCCCGAAATGCTGACCCTGATCTCTCTGGATCAGGACAGCATCGACAGGCTGGTCGCGCATGTCCCTGGCGGCGCCGCGAATGTGCAGGACATCTACCCGCTGGCGCCCTTGCAGCAGGGCATTCTTTATCACCATGTTACCGCCAGCCACGGCGACCCCTATGTCATGCACGTGGAGTTCGCCTTTGCCGACCGTGCTCGTCTGGATGCCTTTGCCCTGGCCTTGCAGACAGTGATCGAACGGCACGACATCTTGCGCACTTCGATCCACTGGGACGGGCTGGAAACCCCGGTTCAGGTGGTCTGGCGTCACGCGGACCTCACGGTCGGTGCCTTGTCGGCGCAAGCCCAGACCATCATGGATCTCGGCCAGGCGCCACTGATTCGTCTGGTCTACGACGAGGCCGAGCACGGCCAGGGCGTGAAGGCAGCCTTGCAGTTCCATCACATCGCCATGGACCACAGCGCTCTGGAAGTGGTGCGCCATGAAATTCAGGCCTGCCTGAGTGGCCAGGCTGGTTTGCTGGGTACGCCGGTTCCGTTCCGCAACTATGTGGGTCAGGCCCTGTTGGGCGTCAGCGAGAAAGAACACGAGACGTTCTTCCGCGAGATGCTGGGCGACCTCGATGAGCCGACTCTGGCCTATGACCTGCAGGACCTCAGCGGCGACGGTGGCGACATCACCGAATACACCCTGTCTCTGGACCTCGAACTCTGCCGCCGCCTGCGCACTCAGGCGCGTACTCTGGGCATCAGCGTCGCCAGCCTGTTTCACCTGGGCTGGGCGCGGGTGCTGTCAGGCCTGACCGGCCGCCAGCGCGTGGTATTCGGCACCGTACTCATGGGCCGCCTTCTTGGCGCCGAGGCGACCGAACGTGCTTTGGGTATCTTCATCAACACCTTGCCGATCCGTATCAATCTGGATGCGCAGGACGTTCGCACAGCGGTCAAGGCCACCCATCAGCGCCTGACCACCCTGATGCGCCACGAACATGCGCCGCTGGCTCTGGCCCAGCGTTGCAGCGGCGTGGCCGCGCCGACGCCACTGTTCAATGCCTTGCTCAATTATCGACACAGCTCGGCACAGACCACAGGCGAAACCTGGCAGGGCATCGAAGTCCTGCATGCAGAGGAGCGCAGCAACTATCCGCTGGTGGTGAGCGTCGACGATCTGGGCGACGCCTTCAGCTTCACCGCACAAACCACGACCGGCATCGACCCGCAGCGCACCTGTGCTTATCTTGAACGTGCCATGGAGCATTTGCTGGAGGCTCTGGAACAGGCGCCGCAGACGCCGGTCGAGCGTGTGGAAATTCTGCCTGCCGATGAGCGCAAGCGGCTGCTGGAAAGTTTCAATGCCTATCATCTCGACAAGGAAACAGCGCTGACGATCCACCAGCGCATCGAGCGTCAGGCCCTCGATCAACCAGATGCCATCGCTTCGCAAGTGGGCGATCAGCACCTGAGCTACAGCGAACTGAACAGCAAGGCCAATGCCTTGGCTCATCACCTGATCAGCCAAGGTGTTCGCCCGGATGATCGTGTGGCCGTGGTCGCTCGTCGCGGGCTGGAAACACTGGTCGGCCTGCTGGCCGTGCTCAAGGCCGGCGCGGGTTATGTGCCGGTGGACCCGGCGCACCCGGATGAGCGTATCGCTTATCTATTGAGCGACAGCGCGCCAGTAGCGGTGCTGACTCAGCACGGTTTGCTGGCAGGCTTGCCGCCATTGTCTGTGCCGGTCATTGCTCTTGATCGTCCAGACTGGGCCGATCAGCAAGACAATCCGCTGGTGCAAGGCCTCACTGCTGCCAATCTGGCTTACGTCATCTACACCTCAGGTTCGACGGGTCAGCCAAAAGGCGTGATGGTTGAACACCGCACCCTGAGCAATCTGGTGCATTGGCATTGCGAAGCCTTTGATCTGCAAGCCGGCAGCCATACTGCCAGCGTTGCCGGTTTTGGTTTCGACGCCATGGCCTGGGAAGTCTGGCCGGCGCTGTGTGCCGGTGCGACCTTGCATGTGCCGCCTGCCGATGTAAGCAACGAACAGCTTGATTCGTTGCTCGACTGGTGGCTGGCTCAGCCGCTGCAAGTGTCGTTCCTGTCGACGCCAGTGGCCGAGTACGCTTTCAGCCGTGACCTGCGTCACCCGACCTTGCGCACCTTGCTGATCGGTGGCGACCGCTTGCGTCAGTTCCATCGTGATCCGGGCTTTGCGGTGATCAACAACTACGGCCCGACCGAGGCCACTGTTGTCGCCACCTCGGGTCAGTTGTTCCCCGACGGCAGCCTGGATATCGGCAAGCCAATTGCCAACACCCAGGTTTATCTGCTGGACGAACATCAACAACTGGTACCGTTTGGCGTGGCGGGTGAGTTGTATGTGGCAGGCGACGGCGTAGCCCGTGGTTACCTGAACCGCCCGGAAATGACTGCCGAGCGCTTCCTCGACGATCCATTCAGCGAGCAGCCGGGCGCGCGTATGTACCGCACGGGTGACCTTGCGCGCTGGAATGCTGATGGCACGCTGGAATATCTGGGTCGTAACGACGATCAGGTGAAGATCCGTGGCGTACGTATCGAGCTGGGCGAAATCGAAAGCCAGCTGGGCCAGTTGCCGGGCATCGAAGAAGCGTTGGTGCTGGCTCGCGAAGACGAACCGGGTCAGCCACGACTGGTGGGCTATTTCACCGAACGGGCTGACAGCACGCCACTGGTTGTGAATGACCTGCGTGCGGCCTTGCTGGAGCAGTTACCGGCCTACATGGTCCCCAGCGCGCTGGTGCGTCTGGACGCCTGGCCGCTGACGGCCAACGGCAAGGTCGACCGCCGCGCCTTGCCTGTCCCTGATCGCGATGCGCTGTTCACCGGCGAGTATCAGGCGCCGGAAGGCGAGCTGGAAATCGCTCTGGCGCAGATCTGGAGCGAATTGCTGCAAGTCGAGCGTGTCGGCCGTCATGACCGTTTCTTTGAACTGGGCGGTCACTCCCTGCTGGCGATGCGTATGGTTTCTCAGGTGCGTCAGCGCCTGTCGCTGGAGTTGTCGCTGGGCGACCTGTTCGCCGACAGCGCTCTGGCCGCTGTGGCGCAATGCCTGGGCAATGCCGACAAGAACGAACTGCCACCTATCGAAGTGCTGCCGCGCAGCGGGGCGGTTCCACTGTCTTTCGCCCAGCAGCGGATCTGGTTCCTGGCGCAGATGGAAGACGCCAACAGCGCCTATAACATCCCGTTGGGCCTGCAACTGACCGGGCAACTGGACACCCGTGCGTTGAAACGTGCGCTGGAGCGTATTGTTGCGCGCCACGACAGCCTGCGCAGTCGCTTCACTCAGGAAGAAGGCGAAGCCCGGGTACACGCTGCACCTGCAACCGTGGTTCCGGAGCTGAGCTGGCAGGACCTGCGCGGTCAGGATGATCAGGCCTTGCAGGACGTGGTCAAGGAGGAGGCGGAACAGGCTTTCGACCTGAATCACGAATTGCCGATCCGGGGTCGTCTGCTGTGTCTGGCCGAAGATCGCCATGTGTTGCTGCTGACCGTGCATCACATCGTTGCTGACGGCTGGTCGCTGGGAGTTCTGACCCGCGAACTCACCGCACTATACAAGGCGTTCAATCAGGGCCTGGATGACCCGTTGCCGCCACTGGCCTTGCAATACGCCGATTACGCCATCTGGCAACGCAACTGGCTGGACAGCGAAAGGTTGAGCAGCCAGGGCGATTACTGGCATCAGGCGCTTTCAGGCGCGCCAGTCTTGCTGACACTGCCGACCGACCGGCCTCGTCCGGCACGTCAGGACTACACGGGCGTCAGTCTTCCTGTGCGCTTCAACTCGCGTCTGAGCACCGAGATCAAAGCCTTCTGCCAGCGCCATGGTGTAACGCCGTTCATGCTGTTCATGGGAGCCTGGTCCGTGCTGCTGGCGCGCCTGTCCGGTCAGGACGAGGTGGTGATCGGTACGCCGGTTGCCAACCGCCGCCGCGCCGAAGTCGAGGGTTTGATCGGCCTGTTCGTCAACACTCTGGCCGTGCGTGTCGACACCTCGGGTGAGCCGGATGTCACTGAACTGCTGGCACGCATCAAGACTCGTGTACTGGAAGCCCAGGAGCATCAAGACCTGCCATTCGAGCAGGTTGTAGAGCGCTTGCGGCCGCCACGCAGCCTGGCCCATAGCCCGTTGTTCCAGACTTCGCTGGCCTGGGACGGCAGTCAGGGTCTGGAGCTTCATCTGGGTGATTTGCGCCTGGAGCCGCTGGGCGATCAACCGACCTTCGCCAAGTTCGACCTGACCTTGAGCATGGGCGAGACCGAGGAAGGCTTTGCCGGTGCTCTGGATTACGCAACGGCGCTGTTCGATGCAGCCACTGCCGAGCGTTATGTGTCCTATCTTGAGCCCTTGCTGTGGAGCATGGTCGGCAGCGACCAGTCTGTTCCGGCGCAGGTAGAACTGCTGGGCGCGCAGGAGCGCCGCCGTTTGCTGGTGGATTTCAACGCCAGCGAGCAGAGCTTTGTCCTCGACCAGCCTGTGCAGGCGTTGTTCGAGGCTCAGGTACTGCGCACTCCGGATGCCATTGCTCTGGAAAGCGAAGGTGTTCAGCTGAGTTATCGCCAGCTCAACGAGGCCGCCAACCGTCTGGCACATCACCTTATCGATCAAGGCGTGCAGGCCGACGATCGTGTGGCGGTGTGCCTGGAACGCGGCCCGAACCTGCTTGTCGGTTTGCTGGCTGTACTCAAGGCGGGTGGTGCCTACGTGCCGCTGGACCCAGGTTACCCGACCGAGCGTCTGGCCTACATGCTGGGGGACAGCGCAGCGCTGACCCTGCTGGTGGATGCCAGGACTCAGGACCGCTTCGCCGATAGCGCGCTGCAACTGTTGAACCTGGACGTCGGCACCTGGGCGGCACAATCCGCTGAAAACCCGGTGGTGCCTGGCCTGAGCGCAGACCATCTGGCTTACGTGATCTACACCTCCGGCTCCACCGGCACGCCAAAAGGCGTGATGGTCGAACACCGTGGCTTGTGCAACCTGGTGCAATGGAGTTCGCAGTTGTTTGTGCCGACTTCCCAAGGCGCTCTGTTGCACAAGACGCCAGTCAGTTTCGACGCTTCGGTATGGGAACTGTTCTGGCCGCTGTGTGCCGGCCTTCGCCTGGTACTGGCGCGTCCGGACGGACATCGCGACCCTGCCTATCTGGCGCAGTTGATCATCGAACGACAGGTCAGCGTGGTGCAGTTCGTACCGGCTTTGCTCCAGCAATTCCTGGAACTGGAAGAAAGCAGCCAGTGCGGCTCCCTGACCGATATCGTCTGTGGCGGTGGTGAGCTGACCGAGGCGCTGGCCCGTCAGGTACGCCAGCGTCTGCCAGGCGCACGCCTGCACAACGTTTATGGTCCGACCGAAACCACGGTGGATTGCAGCGTCTGGACCCTGGAACCTCAGGATGCAGTGCCAGACAGCGCATTGCCTATCGGCCGTCCTGTCAGCAACACCCGCCTGTATGTACTGGATGCCTACGATCAGCCTGTACCGCAAGGCGTGGTGGGCGAGTTGCACATCGGCGGTGCCGGTGTGGCCCGAGGCTACCTGAACCTGCCGCACATGCAGGCCGAGCGTTTCATCGACAGCCCGTTCGTTGCAGGTGACCGCCTGTACCGCAGTGGCGACCTGGTGCGTCAGCGTGCCGACGGTACTCTGGAGTTCCTGGGTCGTAATGACTTCCAGGTCAAACTGCATGGACTGCGTATCGAACTGGGCGAAATCGAAGCACGACTGGCCACCCATCCGGCCATTCGCGAAGCGGCAGTCCTGCTGCATAACGAACGTCTGGTGGCCTGGTTCAGTTGCCATGAAGGCCAGGAAACGCCGAGCATCGAAGTCCTGCGTGAATACGTGCTGGCCGGGTTGCCGGACTACATGGTGCCTTCGGCCTATGTCGCGCTGCCAACCTTGCCCCTGAGCCCCAACGGCAAGCTCGACCGCGCAGCCTTGCCGGAGCCGGGCGCGCAGGCGGTGTTGAGCCGCAACTACGAAGCACCGCAGGGCGAGACAGAAACACAGCTGGCCGCACTCTGGGCCGAGTTGCTGCACGTGGAAACAGTCGGTCGTCAGGACAACTTCTTTGAACTGGGCGGGCATTCGTTGCTGGCTGTGACCCTGATTGCCCGCATGCGCCGTCTGGGCATGACCGCCGATATCCGCGTGTTGTTCGCCCAGCCGACCCTGGCTGCGCTGGCCAACTCCGCCGACAACAGCATCGGCAGCGAACTGCAAGTGCCAGCCAACCGGATTGGTGCAGATTGCCAGCACATCACCCCGGATCTGCTGCCTCTGGTAGCGCTGGAGCAGGACGCCATCGACCGTATCGTCGCCAGCGTTCCCGGCGGCGCAGCCAACGTGCAGGACATCTACCCGCTGGGGCCGTTGCAGGCGGGGATTCTTTACCATCACCTGGCAGCAGGCGACAACGATCCGTATTTGCTGCAACCGCAGTTCGCCTTTGCTGACGAATCACGCCTCGAAGCGTTCAGCAATGCATTGCAGCGGGTCATCGAGCGTAACGACATCCTGCGCACGGCACTGCTCTGGGAAGGCTTGCAGGCACCGGTGCAAGTCGTCTGGCGCCAGGCTCGTCTGAAGGTCGAAGAGATTGCACTGCAAGACCTGGCGAATGCGCCACGCATGGACCTGACCCAGGCACCGCTGCTGCATCTGGTGCATGCCGTTGATCCGGCCACCCAGCGAATCTCTGCTGTATTACGCTTCCATCACGTGGTCATGGACCACGTGGCCCTTGAAGTGCTGGGCCACGAATTGCAGGCCATGCTCCTCGATGAAGAAGCACAGCTGGCGGCCCCTGTGCCGTATCGCAACTACGTCGCTCAGGTTCTGCAAGGTCCTGGCGATGACGCCCATGAAACCTTCTTCCGCGAACAACTGGGCGATATCGATGAGCCGACCTTGCCTTACGGTCTGCCTGTAGCGGCTGGCGAGGGCGAACTCAGCGAAGCGCGACTGCCACTGGACGTCGTCTTGTGCGGCAAGGTCCGCGATCAGGCCCGACAACTGGGTGTCAGTGCCGCAAGCCTGATGCACCTTGCCTGGGCTCAGGTGCTGGGCCAGTTGTCCGGTCGCGACAGCGTAGTGTTCGGCACGGTATTGCTCGGGCGTCTGCAAGGCGGTGAGGGCGTGGAACGTGCTCTTGGCGTCTTCATCAACACCTTGCCACTGCGTATCGATCTGGGCAGCCAGCCTGTACGCGATGCGGTACTGGATACCCATCGCCGCTTGACCGGCCTGCTTGCCCACGAGCATGCACAACTGGCCCTTGCCCAGCGTTGCAGTGCCTTGCCGGCTGGCGCGCCATTGTTCAGCACGCTGCTCAATTACCGCCACAGTGCGGCACCTCAGGTCAGAGACGAAGCGGCCAGCACTGCCTGGCAAGGCATCGACGTGCTGAATGCCGAAGAGCGCAGCAACTATCCGTTGACCCTGAGCATCGACGATCTGGGCGAAACCTTCAGCCTGACCGCCCAGGCGGCACAGGGCATCGATGCCCAGCGAGTCTGCGGTTACCTACAGGAAGCCGTGGCCAATCTGGTCGAGGCGCTGGAGCAGCAGCCTGAAAACGGCATGCAGCAGTTGTCGGTGCTGCCAGCGGCAGAGCGTCAGCGCCTGCTGGTCGGCTTCAATATCACCCGTCGCGATTACCCACGCGAGTTGCCGGTGCATCGTCTGTTCGAGCAGCGTGCGGCCGCTCATCCGCAAGCCGTGGCCGCCGTACATGGCAGCCTCTCGCTGAGCTATGGAGAACTGAACGAGCGCGCCAACCGCCTGGCTCATTATCTGATCGGGCAGGGCGTCAAGCCGAATGATCATGTGGCGATCCTGCTGCCACGCTCCATTGAACTGCTGGTCGGCCAACTGGCCATCGGCAAATGTGCTGCGACCTATGTGCCGCTGGACATCAATGCACCCGCCGAGCGTCAGGTCTACATGATCGAGGACTGCAAGGCTGTATTCGTGCTGGCCCAAAGTGCGGCTTCGATTGACTCTGCCACTCCGCGCATCGATCTGGATAAGCTCGTTCTGGACGATCAGCCAGCCCATGATCCGGCTCTGGTGCAGAACTCCAACAGCGTGGCGTACGTCATGTACACCTCCGGTTCCACGGGTGCACCGAAAGGCGTGTGCGTGCTGCACCGCGGTATTGCCCGTCTGGTGTTGAACAATGGCTTCGCCGACTTCAACGAACAGGACCGGGTGGCCTTCGCCTCCAACCCTGCGTTCGATGCCAGCACCATGGAAGTCTGGGGCGCCTTGCTCAATGGCGGGCAATTGCTGGTCATCGACCACCAGACCCTGATCGACCCGGCACGCCTCAGCGATGCCTTGCGCAATGTCAGCGTGCTGTTCCTCACCACCGCGCTGTTCAACCAGTATGTGCAACTGATCCCCGAAGCACTCAAGGGCCTGCGCTACCTGATGTCCGGCGGCGAGCGTGCCGATCCGGCCAGCTTCCGCGCCATGTTGGAACATGCGCCGGGCTTGCGTCTGGTGAACGGCTATGGCCCGACCGAAACCACCACCTTTGCGACCACCAACGAAGTGCGTGAAGTGGCCGAAGGTGCCGAGTCGGTATCGATTGGCCGACCTATCGGCAATACCAGCATCTATGTGCTGGATGCCCATCAGCGCCTGGTGCCGCAGGGTGTTATCGGCGAGCTGTACATTGGCGGCGACGGCGTGGCGCAGGGTTACCTGAACCGTCCGGACCTGACGGCCGAGAAATTCCTCACCGACCCGTTTAGCGATGAGCCGGGTGCCACGATGTACCGTACCGGCGACCTGGGTCGCTGGCTGGAAGATGGCCAGCTGGAATGCCTGGGCCGTAACGACGATCAGGTCAAGATCCGTGGCTTCCGTATCGAGCTGGGCGAAATCGTCAGCCGTCTCCACGAACTGCCCAGTGTCCGTGACGCCGTGGTACTGGCCCGTGAAGACGAGCCGGGACGTGTGCGTCTGGTTGCCTACTTCACCCAGCATCAGGACGTCGAAGCCCTCACGTCCGAGCAGATGCGTGCGGCCTTGCAGGCCAACCTGCCGGAATACATGGTTCCCGCCGCGTTCGTCGAGCTGGAAACCCTGCCGTTGACCGCCAACGGCAAGCTCGATAGCCGTGCGCTGCCCAAGCCGGATCGTTCGGCGCTGTTCGGCCAGACCTACGAAGCGCCGCAAGGCGAGATCGAAATCGCTCTGGCACAGATCTGGGCCGACGTGCTGCAGGTTGAGCAAGTGGGTCGCCACGATCACTTCTTCGATCTCGGCGGGCATTCCCTGTTGGCCATGCGCATGGTTTCCCAGGTTCGTCAGCAATTGGGGGTCGAGTTGCCATTGGGTGAACTCTTTGCCCTGGGCGAACTGGCTGCCGTGGCAGCGGCTGTGTCTGGCATCGGGCGTAGCGAGCAGACGCAGATTCTGCCGGCGGCTCGTGACCAGTCGCTGCCGTTGTCCTTTGCCCAGCAGCGCCTGTGGTTCCTGGCGCAGATGGAAGGTGGCAACGAGGCGTACAACATCCCCATGGCCCTGAGCCTGCAAGGCGCTCTTGATGTACCTGCGCTGTCCCGTGCCCTGGCTCGTGTCATCGAACGTCACGAAACCTTGCGCAGCCGCTTTATCGCTCTGGAAGACGGTGCAGAAGTGCTGTTTGCGCCAGTGTCCGGTGAAGTCGTGCTGCCGCTGGAAGACCTGCGCCATAACCCTGAAGCTTTGGCTGAGCGGGTTCGCACAGAAGCTGCGGCACCTTTCGACCTGACCCGTGGCCCGGTGATCCGTGGTCGCCTGTTGCAGGTGGCCGACGATAATCACGTGTTGTTGCTGACCGTGCACCATATCGTCGCCGACGGCTGGTCCATGGGCGTGCTGACCCGCGAACTGCTGGCCTTGTACCCGGCCTTGCGTGTGGGTGAGGCTGATCCTTTGCCGGCACTGGCGATCCAGTACGCCGACTATGCCGTCTGGCAGCGTCAATGGCTGACGGGCGAGCGTCTGCAACAGCAGTCCACCTACTGGCGTGAAGCACTGGGCGGCGCACCGACGCTGTTGATGTTGCCAACTGACCGTCCACGTCCGGCGCAGCAGGACTTCGCGGGCGGTAGCCTTGCGGTGCATCTGGACGCAAACCTGAGCACGGGTCTGCGGAATCTGGCTCAGCGTCAGGGCGTGACGCTGTACATGACACTGATGACGGCCTGGGCGAGTCTGCTGGCGCGCCTGTCCGGACAGAACGATGTGGTGATCGGCAGCCCGATGGCAGGCCGTGGTCGCACCGAACTGGAAGGGTTGGTCGGCCTGTTCGTCAACACCCTGGCCGTGCGTATCGATACCTCGGGCGCACCAACCGGCAAAGCCTTGCTGGCACAGGTCAAGAAACGTGTTCTGGAAGCTCAGGATCATCAGGACCTGCCATTCGAGCAGGTAGTGGAAATCGTGCGTCCGGAGCGCAGCCTGGCTCATGCTCCATTGTTCCAGACCACCCTGAACTGGCTGGCTGGCGAAGGCTCGGCCCCGCAACTGGACGGCCTTGTTGTCTCGCCGGTCGAGCAGGCCAGCCAGGTGTCCAAGTTCGACCTGTCGCTGAACCTGGGCGAGCAGGGCGAAACATTGGTCGGCACGCTGGACTATGCGCTGGCGCTGTTCGACGAAGCCACCGTGGGTCGTTACGTCCATTACTTCGAGCAACTGCTGCAAGCGCTGGTGGCCAACGAACAGGCGGTGCTGGATCAGGTCGCGCTGGTGGGCGAGCAAGAGCGTCAATACTTGCTGGAAGAACTCAACGCTACAGGTCTGGAGGTCCCGCAAGGTCAGACTATCCATGGCTTGATCGAAGCCCGGGCCGTTCAGCAACCCGATGCCATCGCTTCACAAGTGGGCGATCAGCGTCTGAGCTACAGCGAACTGAACAGCAAGGCCAATGCCTTGGCTCATCATTTGATCAGCCTGGGTGTTCGCCCGGATGATCGTGTGGCCGTGGTCGCTCGTCGTGGCCTGGAAACACTGGTCGGCCTGCTGGCCGTGCTCAAGGCGGGCGCGGGCTATGTGCCTGTAGACCCGGCTCACCCGGACGAGCGTATTGCTTACCTGCTGAGCGACAGCGCGCCAGTGGCCGTATTGACCCAGCACGCGCTGATTGCAGGCTTGCCGCCATTGTCTGTGCCGGTCATTGCCCTTGATCGTCCAGACTGGGCCGATCAACAAGACAATCCGCTGGTGCAAGGCCTCAGCGCCGCCAATCTGGCTTACGTGATCTACACCTCAGGTTCCACCGGCCAGCCGAAAGGCGTGATGGTCGAGCACCGCACCTTGAGCAATCTGGTTCACTGGCATTGCGAAGCTTTCGACCTGCGCGCCGGCAGCCACACCGCCAGCGTCGCCGGTTTTGGCTTCGATGCCATGGCCTGGGAAGTCTGGCCGGCGTTGTGTGCCGGTGCGACCTTGCATGTGCCACCTGCCGATGTAAGCAACGAACAGCTGGATTCGCTGCTGGACTGGTGGCTGGCTCAGCCGCTGCAAGTGTCGTTCCTGTCGACGCCCGTGGCTGAATACGCTTTCAGTCGTGAGTTGCGTCACCCGACCCTGCGTACCTTGCTGATCGGTGGCGACCGCCTGCGTCAGTTCCATCGTGATCCGGGCTTTGCCGTGATCAACAACTACGGCCCGACCGAGGCCACTGTTGTTGCTACGTCTGGTCAATTATTTCCCGACGGCAGCCTGGATATCGGCAAGCCGATTGCCAACACCCAGGTTTATCTGCTGGACGAACATCAGCAACTGGTGCCGTTTGGTGTGGCCGGTGAACTGTATGTGGCAGGCGACGGCGTGGCCCGTGGCTACCTCAACCGTCCGGAAATGACCGCCGAGCGCTTCCTCGACGATCCATTCAGCGAGCAGCCGGGCGCGCGGATGTATCGCACCGGCGACCTGGCGCGCTGGAATGCTGATGGCACGCTGGAATATCTGGGTCGTAACGACGATCAGGTGAAGATCCGTGGAGTACGTATCGAGCTGGGCGAAATCGAAAGCCAGCTGGGTCAGTTGCCGGGCATCGAAGAAGCGTTGGTGCTGGCTCGCGAAGACGAACCGGGCCAGACGCGACTGGTGGCCTATTTCATCCAGCAGGCCAATACAACGCCGACTTCTGTCACCGAATTGCGTGCCGAACTGTTGACTGTCTTGCCGGGCTATATGGTGCCCAGCGCCTTTGTGCGTCTGGACGCCTGGCCGCTGACGGCCAACGGCAAGGTCGACCGTCGCGCCTTGCCTGCGCCGGACCGCGAAGCGCTGCCGGGTCGTGACTACGAGGCACCGCAAGGTCAACTGGAAACCGATCTGGCCGAAATCTGGAGCGAGTTGCTGCAGGTTGACCGGGTAGGGCGTCACGACAACTTCTTTGAACTGGGCGGGCATTCGTTGCTGGCCGTCACCCTGGTGGCGCGCATTCGTCGTCTCGGTCTGGAAGCCGATATCCGCGTGCTGTTTGCCCAGCCGACGCTGGCCGCCTTGGCCTGCGGTATCGGCAGCAGCCATGGTGTGCAAGTGCCGGCCAACCTGATCACGGCGGATTGCTCACGCATCACGCCGGATCTGTTGCCGCTGGTGACGCTGGATCAGCCTGCCATCGACCGTATCGTCGCCAGCATTCCTGGCGGTGCTGCGAACGTGCAGGACATTTACTCGCTGGGGCCGTTGCAGGCCGGTATTTTCTACCATTACCTGACTTCGGTTGAGGACGACCCTTACCGCTTGCAGGCACGTTTCGCCTTTGCCGACCGCGAACGTCTGGACGCTTTCTGCTCGGCCTTGCAGCGTGTCATCGCCCGTAACGATGTGCTGCGCACTTCGCTGAGCTGGGAAGGTCTGGAAACGCCGGTTCAGGTGGTCTGGCGCAATGCCGAACTGCCGGTGGTCGAGGTGCCGCTGGCTGCCTTGACCGACGCAGAGCCGCTGAATCTGGACGCGGCACCGCTGCTGCGTCTGGTGCATGCCGATGACCCGGACAACCAGCGCATCGTCGCCGTACTGCTGTTCCATCACCTGATCATGGACCACATGGCGCTGGAGCTGTTGAGCCACGAGTTGCAAGCCGTGCTGCTGGGTCTTGAGGCGCAACTGCCTGAGCCTGTGCCGTATCGCAACTACATCGCCCAGGCTCTGCTGGGGCCGGGTGATGAGGCTCATGAAGCGTTCTTCCGCGAGCAACTGGGTGACCTCGACGAACCGACCTTGCCGTATGGTCAGGCAACTTTGCCGGGCGCGGATGTGCCAGGCGAAGCCCGTCAGCGTCTGGATGCGGCCTTGTCCCGTCGAGTCCGCGATCAGTCCCGTCAGTTGGGTGTCAGCGCCGCAAGCCTGATGCACCTGGCCTGGGCTCAGGTGCTGGGGCACTTGTCCGGTCGTGAAAAAGTAGTGTTCGGCACTGTTCTGCTTGGACGTTTGCAGGGCGGCGAAGGGGTTGAGCGTACTCTGGGAGTGTTCATCAACACCTTGCCGCTGCGTATCGACCTGGGCAATCAGCCCGTGCGCGATGTGGTTCTGCAAACCCATCGGCGTCTGACCGGGCTGTTTGCCCACGAACATGCGCCACTGGCACTGGCCCAGCGTTGCAGCGCCTTGCCAGCGGGTGCTCCGTTGTTCAGCGCGCTGTTCAACTATCGTCACAGCGCAGCACCGCAAGCCGCCGATGAAGCAGCCAGCACCGCCTGGCAGGGCATCGAGTTGTTGCAGGCCGATGAGCGCAGCAACTATCCGTTGACCCTGAGCGTCGATGATCTTGGCGAAGACTTCGAGCTGAGCGCACTGACTTCGGCAGGTATCGATGCGCGGCGTATCTGCGCGTACCTGATCAACGCCGTGGAAGGTTTGATGGTCGCTCTGGAGCAGGCGCCGCAGACGCCGGTCGAGGCGTTGGGCATCCTGCCGGTTGCCGAGCGTGTCGAATTGCTGGAAGGCTTCAACGACCATCTGGCCGAGCATGAAACCGCACTGACAGTTCATCAGCGCATCGAGCAGCAGGCTGTCCTGCAACCCGACGCCGTTGCTGCGCAAGTGGGTGGCCATCACTTGAGCTACAGCGAGTTGAATCGCCGTGCCAATGCGTTGGCCCATCACTTGATCGGCCAAGGCGTGCGTGCGGATGATCGGGTGGCAGTGGTTGCCCGTCGCGGCCTGGAAACGCTGGTCGGTTTGCTGGCTGTGCTCAAGGCTGGCGCAGGTTATGTGCCGGTAGATCCGGGGCATCCGGACGACCGCATCAGCTATCTGCTGGAAAACAGCGAGCCGGTGGTGGTGCTGACCCAGCTCGATCTGCTGGCGCGTCTGCCGGAACTGCCTGTGCCGGTGATCGCTCTGGATCGTCCGGACTGGGCGGCCAACCCGGAAAACCCAGTGGTTGCGGAGTTGACCTCGGCCAATCTGGCCTATGTGATCTACACCTCGGGCTCTACTGGCCTGCCAAAGGGCGTGATGGTCGAACACCACACCCTGAACAATCTGGTGGACTGGCATTGCCAGGCTTTCGACCTGCAAGCTGGCAGTCACACCGCCAGCGTGGCCGGCTTTGGCTTCGACGCCACGGCCTGGGAAATCTGGCCAGCCCTGTGCGCCGGTGCCGTGCTGCACATTCCGCCGGCCGAGGTGGAAAACGAGCAGCTCGATACGCTGCTGGACTGGTGGCTGGCTCAGCCGCTGCAAGTGTCCTTCCTGCCGACTCCGGTGGCCGAGTACGCTTTCAGCCGCGAGCTTCGTCATCCGACCCTGCGCACCTTGCTGATCGGTGGCGACCGTCTGCGTAACTTCAACCGCGATCCGGGCTTTGCCGTGGTCAACAACTACGGCCCGACTGAAGCCACGGTCGTGGCCAGTTCCGGGACCATGGAAGTGGGTGGCGTGCTGCATATCGGCAAGCCGGTGACCAATGCCCGTCTCTATGTCCTGAACGAACGTCAGCAGCCGGTGCCGCTGGGCGTGCCGGGCGAGTTGTACATCGGCGGTGCCGGTGTTGCCCGTGGCTACCTGAACCGTCCGGACCTGACGGCCGAGCGTTTCCTCGACGATCCGTTCACCGGGCAGCCGGGCGCACGTATGTACCGCACTGGCGACCTGGTGCGCTGGCTGGTCGACGGAACCCTGGAATACCTGGGCCGTAACGACGATCAGGTGAAGATCCGTGGTGTGCGTATCGAACTGGGCGAGATCGAGCAGCAACTGGCTCTGTGCCCAGGCATCGGCGAAGTGGTGGTCACGACTCAGCGTCTGGAACAGGGTGCGTTGCGTCTGGTGGCGTACTTCACCCGTCTGGACCCTGAACTCGACGGCAGCACCCTGCGCACCCATCTGTTGGGCCGCTTGCCGGAATACATGGTGCCAGCCGCTTATGTCGGCCTCGATGCACTGCCACTGACCCAGAACGGCAAGGTTGATCGCCGTGCGCTGCCGGTGCCGAGCCTGGATGCCATGGCGACTGCCACTTATCAGGCACCTGCCACGCCGCTGGAAGAGCGTCTGGCCGAGCTGTGGGCCGAAGTGCTGGAAGTCGAGCGAGTAGGGCGACACGACAGCTTCTTCGAGCTAGGCGGTCATTCCCTGTCGGCGATCCGTCTGGTCAGCCTGATCCAGAAGTCCGGTGTGCCGCTGACTCTGGCCGAGCTGTTCCAGCATTCCAGTATCACTGCGCTGGCCGGTCTGCTTGAGCAGCGTCCAGCCGGGCCGACAGAAGCTGAAGAGGTTATTACCGTGCGTGCGGACGGCAAACAGCCGCCGTTGTTCCTGGTCCATGACTTCACCGGCCTGGATGCCTACTTCCCGGTGCTGGGCCGTCATCTGGAAGGCGACTTCCCGATCTACGGATTACCGGGCATCGGCCTGGGGCAACCACAGCTGCGTACCATGGAATGCCTGGCGGCACGTCTGGTCGATCTGATTCGCGAAGTGCAGCCCCATGGCCCGTACCGTCTGGCTGGCTGGTCGTTCGGCGGGGTGCTCGCCTATGAAGTTGCCACGCAACTGCTGGGCATGGACGAGAAGGTCGGTTTCCTGGGCCTGATCGACACTTACGTGCCGCGTCTGACCGATCAGGGCAAGGCGCGCTGGCAAGGGCCGAACCTGCTGGAGCGGCAACTGCTGTCTCACTGCACCGCGCACTGGAAGGCCCAGGGCGAAGCGGGTGTTGCACCACTGGCGCGTCTGGCTTCGATTCTGGAGCAGCCGGCCATGCCGGGCTTCGAGGACCTGCTGTTGCTGTGCCGCGAAGAGCACCTGCTGCATCCGGAATTGGCTCAGGCCAGCGATCAGCAACTGCAGCACTTCCTTGAGCGGGAAGTGGCCCATGGTCACGCCCTGGCCCATTACCGACTGGAACCCATCAGCCTGCCGGTACACCAGTTCCGCGCCGAGGAGCGTCCGATGGTGCCGGCCGGAACCAGTGCGACCCTGGGTTGGGCCGAAGCCTTGCAGCCGGAGCAGTTGCACAGCATCGACGTGCCGGGTGATCACCAGAGCATGATGCAGGCACCTCATGTGCAGGTGCTCGGTCAGGCCATCGCTCAGGTGCTGGCGGCGGAACCGGCCAAGGCTCCGGCAGCGCCTGCCTATCAGGCCTTGCTGGCCATCCAGAGCGGCAAGAACGGCAAGGCTCCGCTGTTCTGTGTGCCGGGCGCCGGTGACAGCGTCACCAGCTTTATCGGCCTGGTCGAGGCGTTTGGCCCGGACTGGCCGATCTATGGCCTGCAACCGCGAGGGCTGGACGGACGCAGCGTTCCCCATAGCCGGGTCGAGGCGGCGGCAGAGCGTTACATGCAGGAGATCGAGGACTTCTATCCTCAGGGGCCGTTGCATCTGGTCGGCCATTCCTTTGGCGGCTGGGCGGCTCATGCCATGGCGATAAAGCTTCAGGAGCGCGGCCGCGAAGTGGCTTCCCTGACGCTGATCGACAGCGAAGCGCCTGGCGGTGAAGGCGTGCTCAGCAAGCCTTACACCACCACGGCGGCGTTGAAGGAACTGATCGAGGCGCTGCAGATTTCCAGTGGCAAGCGTCTTGATCTGGACCTGCAAAGCTTCACCGATGGTGATGACGCCACCCAGTTGCGCCTGTTGCAGGAAGCCATGGTCCGTGTCGGTCTGCTGCCGCCACGTCTGGCACCGCAGGCGCTGCACGGGATCTTCCGCACCTTCTCCAGTGCCTTGCGCACCGTGTACCGACCAGGCCAGGGCTACACCGGCCCGGCCAGTCTGGTGCGGGTGACGGACACGCGCCTGGACGCCGAAGCCAACCTGGTCGAACAGGCCGCCATGGCGGTCGGCTGGCAGCATCTGTTGCCACAACTGGCGATATGGGACGGGCCGGGTAACCACTTCAGCATCCTCAAGGCCCCAGACGTCTACAGCCTTGCGGCCTGGTGGTACGACAGGCTGACAGTCGGAGTCGAGGAAACGCTGTCATGAGGCCATGAAGAAAGCAGCTTCCCGCCGATGAACGCGGGAAGCTGCGCTGTACAGAACACCGAAAAGTCAGTTACCGCCCCGTTTGGTGGGCGCGATCTTCAAGTATCAGTGGGCATCTATGAACAAGTCGAAATTGCGTAAGGTTGGATTGGGTACTGCCCTGGTATTGGTCTTGGGTGCCGTGTTGTATGCCATCGAAGCCCCGGCCAAGCCGCCGACCTATATCACCGCCAGGGTCGAGCGAAGCGACATCGAAAACGCCGTGCTGGCCACAGGTGTACTGGAGGGCATCAAGCAGGTGGATGTTGGCGCCCAGGTTTCGGGGCAGTTGAAGTCGCTCAAGGTCAAGCTGGGCGATAAGGTCAAGAAGGGCCAGTGGCTGGCTGAAATCGACCCGTTAGTACTGCGTAACACCTTGCGTCAGGCCGAAGTGGACGAGGAAAAGCTACAGGCTGACCGGCTCTCGGCAAGGGCTCAGATGAAACAGGCCAAGCGCCTTTATGATCGCTACAAGGAATTACAGACCGATCAGTCTATTTCCCGTCAGGACTTCGAGAATGCCGAGTCCGACTATGAAGTTCAGCAGGCCAACGTCAGTGCGCTGGATGCACAGATCAAAAGCGCCCAGGTGCAGATCGACACGGCCAAGGTCAATCTGGGCTATACCCGCATCGTCGCGCCGATTGATGGCGACGTGGTAGGTATCGTGACCCAGGAAGGCCAGACCGTTATCGCCCAGCAACTTGCGCCGGTACTGCTCAAGCTGGCGGACCTTGACACCATGACCATCAAGGCCCAGGTGTCCGAGGCTGACGTGATTCATATCAGCACGGGTCAGGAGGTCTACTTCACGATTCTGGGTGAAGAGAAACGCTACTACGCCACGCTGCGCGGCACCGAGCCTGCGCCGCAGGACTACCTGGAAACCGAAGGCAGTGGTTCGTCATCCAAGCAGAACTCTGCGGTGTTCTATAACGCGCTGTTTGAAGTGCCGAACCTCGATCATCGCCTGCGCATCTCCATGACCGCCCAGGTGCGTATCGTCCTCGACACCGCCAAGAATGCCCTGAGCATGCCGGTGGCCGCGCTGGGCAATCGTGATGCCGAGGGTGCCTACACCGTGCGCGTTCTGGACAAGAGCGGCTTCGCCCAGGAGCGCAAGGTTCAGACCGGGATCAACAATAACGTTCAGGTGGAGATCAAGAACGGGCTCGCCGAAGGTGATCAGGTTGTCATCGCCGATCCGTCAGCGACCGTGGCGGGGTCTTGAGCATGAACCAGAAGGTAGAGGTTGCAGCTCTTCACGAGACGACGATCGATACGGGCAGCCCGATCCTGCACCTGCAAGGTGTGAGCCGCAGTTTCATGGCCGGAGACCGCGAGTTTCTGGCGCTCAAGCACATCGACCTGGCGATTCACGCTGGCGAACTGGTGGCGATCATCGGTGCATCGGGTTCGGGCAAGTCGACCCTGATGAATATCCTCGGCTGTCTGGACCATGCCAGTGGCGGCAGCTACAAGGTCAACGGTCAGGAAACCTGTGACCTCGACGACGAAGAACTGGCCGCGCTGCGCCGTGACCATTTCGGCTTCATTTTCCAGCGTTATCACTTGCTGCCGCACCTGGATGCCGTGCGCAACGTCGAGATTCCGGCTGTTTATGCCGGTAAATCCCAGATTCAACGGCACCAGCGCGCCGAAGAGTTGCTGACGCGCCTTGGGCTCGGCGGGCACCTGTCGCACAGGCCGAGCCAGATGTCCGGTGGTCAGCAGCAGCGGGTGAGTATTGCCCGGGCACTGATGAACGGTGGCCAGGTGATTCTGGCCGACGAACCGACCGGTGCTCTGGATACTGCC
This sequence comes from Pseudomonas serbiensis, assembly GCF_030580745.1. Lineage (NCBI taxonomy): Bacteria > Pseudomonadati > Pseudomonadota > Gammaproteobacteria > Pseudomonadales > Pseudomonadaceae > Pseudomonas > Pseudomonas serbiensis. The sequence goes on along the minus strand of NZ_JAUQOO010000005.1, from coordinate 87,530 downwards.
AGTGGCAAGGAGGTGATGAACATCCTTCTGGAGTTGCATGCCCTGGGCCATACGGTGATTCTGGTCACCCACGACCCCAAGGTCGCCGCCAACGCCGAGCGGATCATCGAAGTCAGTGACGGCGAGATCATCAGCGACCAGCGCACGGTGCAGAAAGCACAGGCGGCGCCTGAACCCGAGCCGCAATTGCAGCACGGTGCCGCGCCCCGGCGCCTGGGTGTCAGCCTCGGTCTGTTTCGCGAAGCCTTCAACATGGCCTGGATCGCTCTGATCTCGCACCGCATGCGTACCTTGCTGACCATGCTCGGGATCATCATCGGCATCACTTCGGTCGTGTCCATCTCGGCCATTGGCGAAGGGGCCAAGCGCTACGTGCTCAAGGACATCCAGGCCATCGGCAGCAACACCATCGATATCTATGCCGGCAGCAACTTCGGTGACAGCCGGGCCAAGTCCATCGAAACCCTGTTGCCGTCCGACGTCGCGGCGCTCAACCGGATGTATTACATCGACAGCGCTACGCCGGTGGTCGGTCGCAGCATGCTGGTGCGCTATCGCAACATTGACGTCGATGCCCAGCTCAACGGCGTCAGCAACCGGTACTTCCAGGTACGCAATATCCAGTTGGCGGCAGGCATCACCTTCAACGAACAGGATGCACGGCGTCAGGCCCAGGTGGTGGTGCTCGATCACAACACCGCGCAGCGGCTGTTCGGGCCGGGTGTGAATCCGTTGGGGAAGGTGATCCTGATCGGCAATCTGCCGTGCACAGTGATTGGCGTGACCAGCGACCACAAGAACCTGTTCATCGCCGGCAATACCCTCAATATCTGGATGCCTTACGAGACGGCAGCCGGTCGTGTGCTGGGCCAGCGCCATCTGGACAGCATCAGCGTGCGGGTCAAGGACGGCATGCCGAGCAAGCAGGTGGAAGAAGAGATCAAGGCTCTGATGCTACAGCGTCACGGCACCAAGGACTTCTTCACCAACAACCTGGACAGCGTCATGCAGACGGTTCAGAAGACCAGCCGCTCGCTGACCTTGCTGCTGTCGCTGATTGCGGTGATTTCCCTGGTGGTCGGTGGTATCGGGGTGATGAACATCATGCTGGTGTCGGTGACCGAGCGGACTCGTGAGATCGGTATCCGCATGGCCGTCGGCGCTCGCCAGTCGGATATCCGCCAGCAGTTTCTGGTGGAGGCTGTGATGGTTTGTCTGATTGGCGGGGTAATCGGTATCGCGTTGTCGTACGGGATCGGCTACCTGTTCACGCTGTTCGTCAAACAATGGGAAATGGTGTTCTCACCGGCCTCGATCGTCACCGCCTTTGCCTGTTCGACACTGATTGGCGTGCTGTTCGGCTTTGTACCGGCACGCAATGCGGCAAGGCTTGATCCTATCGAGGCGTTGGCGCGGGATTGATACCCGCGCCCCGGGGTGTTTCCAGGGCCTCAGTTGGCCATGGAAACACCCTCGGATGACGCATACATCCAGCGCATCAGGGAATTGCGTCCGCTGATCCCCAGCTTGACGGCGGCGCGGCGCTGATAGCTGCCCACGGTATTGACCTTGAGCGTCAAACGCTCGGCCTGCTCCAGAGCGGTATGCCCGGCCAGCAGTCCAAGACAGACCTGTGTTTCACGCTCGGAAAGCTTCAGGCCGGTTTCGCGCAGGCGTTCGTGGAAACGGTCTTCGAGGCTTTCAGTCTTGTTCGATTCTGCCCTGGAGATAGCGGTCTGCAAGGCATCCACATGCTTGTCCAGAATCGAGAACAGAAATGGCGAAATGTCCTTCAGTCGACGGCGCTCGGCAGCAGAGAAGCAAGGAGAGGGAGGTGCGCGAAAGACGGTGATTCTGCAGCAGTAGCCATCCGACTCCTGCGTTGGGTACAGGTGAACCGAATCGGTGAAAAGTGCGAGGTTTCGCGGTGCGGCTACCGTGTCGTTAAAAACGGCCCGGGTTGGAGAAGGCTGGGATTGCCAAGGTTGTGGCAGCGCGTGGAGATGCACGGCATCGACGGTGAGCTGGGTATTGATCAGTTCATGGAACGCGCTTGAGAAGTTGCGCGTGCCAATGCAGGCCATGACTCTGCCAATTTTCGGAAATAGTGTATGGGGCATTTTGTCATCCATGATGATGTAGCAGGGACCCGTTTTCGACGCCAATAAAGAGACCTTGGTCACGAATATGTACATGCGCGATTGCCTGTATATACATTTTCAGGTAGTGCCATGTCATTTTTTTCTGTTACACCAGATGTAATGAAATGGCTTAAATCGATGAACTCTATTCCTTTTAAATCAATGTTTTGAAGAAGATATCTAAGAGCGTATAGAGATTTTTACGAGCAGGCTTTAGGTTCTATTTTGTACGCATCCTGTTACATATTCTCGACTTTTGCAGGGTATACGTGAGGATATGCAGGCCGGATAAAAAACGGCGCACAAAGGGTTGGGCGCCGATTGCCAATTGGGTGACCAGCTTCAGATTTACAGCGATTCCCTGGTCAGATGGCGGGGATCTGGCCAATGCCTATGGTGCCCATGAAAAGGATCCAGGACAGGGCAAGCCATGTCCCCGGCAGGACCTTTATGCCTCAGATGTCCTGCTCGTTTGCGCGTCCGGCACGAAGGCCATCCATCACCAGGTCCATCAATCTTGCCAAGCGTACACGCCATTCGCCACGTGAATCGATTTGCCATATGCCGGCGATTGCTAAAAAGAAGTCATCGGTAGTCACGCCTGCCCGGATCGTACCGGCCTCTGTATTGGCGCGCAGCAGCAGGTCCGCTGCGGCTTCTACCGTGGCATACCCCGATTTTCCCTGACATGCCAAAGCTGCGGAGGCTTGCTGCAATGCTGTCGCCAGCCCGGCCTTGGTCATCGCATATTCGGCCAGGCAATCCATCCACTCTCTGAGAGCCTGTGCCGGAGGTTTTTCGGCAAGTAGCTGCTCAGCCAGAGAAGCTACTTGCTGCATTTCGTGCTGATACACCTCAAATACCAGGTCTTCTCTGGTGGGAAAGTGGCGATAAAAAGTGGCTTGCCCAACTCCGGCCTTTTTAGCGATGGCGGTAAGCGGAACAGTTGGGGAGAGCGTCAGCTCTACAACGGCAATCTTCAGTATGCGTTCTCGGTTTTGCTTCGCGTCGGCACGCTTGGGCAGTTCGGCTTCAGGGGCCACTGATTAATCCTTCATGTTGTTGCAAAGCGGACAACTGTCCGGTAGCTTGCATTAATCGGACAGTTGTCCGATTGCGTAATGACTCTGGAGCTTACTATGAATAGTACGGGTAACACGATTCTGATCACGGGCGGTACCTCTGGCATAGGCCTTGGCCTGGCTCTCGGGCTTCACAATGCAGGTAACAAAGTGATCATTGCCGGGCGGCGCAAGGAGTTGCTGGACGAGGTCGTGCTGCAAAACCCGGGGATCGAGGCCATTGTGCTGGATGTTACCGATCCGGACTCCATTTTAAGCGCAGCCGAAGCTCTGGCGACCAGCCATCCTGATCTTAATGTTCTTATCAACAACGCAGGGGTCATGTACTGGGAAGACATTACCAACCCGCAAGACCTGAGCATCGCTGAAAATATTGTCGTCACCAATTTGCTGGGCACCATCAGGATGGTGTACGCACTGCTTGCGCAACTGACCCAGCGACCTGAGGCGACTATCGTTAATGTCAGTTCAGCCCTGGCGTTTGTGCCACTGCCTGCAACACCTACTTATAGTGCGACAAAAGCTGCCATTCACTCATTCACCCAAAGTCTGCGGGTGCAACTGGCAGATACGGCAGTCGAAGTACTCGAACTGGCACCGCCAGGTGTACGGACCACATTGCTTGGGCAGGAAAACGATGAGCGCGCCATGCCGCTGGATGAGTTCCTGAACGAGGCATTCGATTTGCTTGGCAGAACCCCGACTCCCCCGGAAATCATTGTCGAGCGCGCCATGCCTCTGCGCCTTGCCGAAGCGAACGGCTCTTTCGATGACGTGCTGAAAATGCTCTCCCATATCAAATCACCGGCAGAATAAACTACCCGATTGAATGGAAGGGTGCGATGGCAGCCCTCGCTTGTGAGGAGGGCTGACTGTCGAGTCTATCGATCAGTTGAGAAGTGATGCGAAGGAATGATCGTTGATGTTTTCAGTACGGATCGGGGGTAGGACAGTGGTGCGGCAGTCAATCATGGTCAGGATCGTGGCAAGCATGGCGTTTCTGGCTCTGGCTACAGGATGCACCCGTCAGCCAGAGGCTGAAACGGCCATGACGCACCACGCGAGTTTTCAGGCGTATCTGCAAGACACCCGGCAGGAGATTAGCGAGCGGCGTCTCTTCCAGACCGAAAGCCGCGACAATGAACTGGTATGGAACGCGCCTTTCGAGATTCGCCCAGCTACACCGTCCGGCAAGGCGTTGCTTCTGCTGCACGGATTGGGTGATTCACCCTGGTCATTCGTGGATGTTGCCCAGGATTTCGCCGATCAGGGATATGTCGTGCGGGTTGCGTTGCTGCCCGGGCATGGCACCCGGCCTGAAGACCTGATCGATATTCATCTGGAAGAATGGCAGCAACTGGTGCAGGAACAGGTCGCATTGCTGCGACAGGAGTTCCCGGAAGTCTACCTGGGAGGGTTCTCGACCGGCGCCAATCTGGCACTCGCCTATGCCATGAAGGATCCCGGCATCAGTGGTCTGGTGCTGTTCTCACCGGCTATCCGCTCCAGTGCCACCTTCGATTGGGTGACGCCATGGCTGGCCCATGTCAGAACCTGGCTCGTCGCGCCTGACGAGACGCGCCCGCAGCAATCACCGGTACGCTATTACAACGTGCCCACCAACGGCTTCGCTCAGTTCTACCGCAGCAGCGTGGCGGTTCGCAGCCTTATAGAGCATGAAAACTTCGACCGGCCTGTTGCGATTGTCCTGACTGAAAAGGATTCGGTAGTCGATGTGCAGTATGTTCGAGAACTGTTCAGTAGCCGCTTTACAAACCCTGCCAGCCGGTTGATCTGGTATGGCCAGGAAAAGGCAGGCGCACCGGACTCATCACGCATCCTGACCCGCACGGACCGACTTGTAGATGAACGTATCAGCCAGTTTTCACACATGGGCATCCTGTTCTCGCCGCAAAACGCGCTTTACGGCCGATCAGGAAAACTGCGTTTCTGCTGGAACAGCCTGAATACCAGGGATGTTGCGCGCTGTGAGGCAGGAGAGGAGGTGTGGTATTCCGAGTGGGGCTATCGTGAGCCGGGCAAGGTGCATGCACGGCTGACTTACAACCCGTACTTTGCGTGGCAATCGCAGGTTATCCGAGGTGTGCTGGAGGCCGCGAAGCCGAAGGGGTAGGAGCTTGCCGGGTTAAGGTGCATACAATTCGTAGGAGGCAGCTTGCTGGCGAAAAGGCCTGAAACCGGCAGATATTCTGCGTCTGTACGCTGAAGTCGCCAGCAAGCTGCCTCCCACAAAGTGATTTATGGGTTTTTTACCACCTGAAATTGACGGAAGTCACCAGTTCGCGCTCATCGCCGTAGCGGCAAATCGCAAACTCGCAGTAGGTGTACTTTTTATTGGTCACGTTGTTTGCACTGAGGGAAACGTCCCAGTTCTTGTCGATCTGGTAGCTGGCCATGGCGTCGAACAGGAAGTAAGCCGGCATCTGCGATTCGATACCCGAAGCCTGGGTTGTGCCCTTGTAGCGCGCACCACCGCCAATCTTCAGTTGCGGAATGCCGAACAAGGCGAAGTTGTAGTCGGTCCACAATGCTGCCTGATGATAAGGCGTATCTTCGCTGCGCTGGCCAACTTCCCCCGGGACCGAGCTTTCGGTAATGCGTGCATCGGTGTAGGCATAGGTGGCAATGACGCTGAGTTGCGGCGTCACATCGGCCTTGGCTTCCAGCTCCAGTCCGCGGGAACGCTGTTCGCCCGTCTGCGAAGAAACGTTATTGACAGTCTTCAGCACGTTTTTCTGGGTCAGCTCATAAACAGCGGCACTCAACAGGATATTGCTGCCAGGGGGCTGATAGCGAATACCGATCTCATACTGCTTGCCTTCGGTCGGCTCGAAGCTCTGGGTAGGAGCATCCGCCACCGCTACCGGGAAGAACGACTCGCTGTAGCTGATGTATGGAGCCAGGCCGTTATCTGCCTGGTACACCAGGCCGGCGCGCCATGTGGTTGATTCGTCTGACTGGTGCCGTTTCTGGCCGTTGGCAAAAGCTTTCTGGTCCTGGTTGGCCCAGTCGTGGCGACCACCGAGTAGCAGCAGCCAGTGATCGTCAAACTTGATCTGGTCTTGCAGATAGACTCCGGTCTGCAGGGTATCGATCTGTGAGCCACGTTCAAGGGCCAGCGCCTTGTTCACTACCACCGGCTGCCCATAGTTGTAGGTGGCGAGATTCAAAGAGGGCGCGTTGCCCCTGAAGTTATGCGAGTCATAAGATGCATCATAGGTGTCGGCACCAATCAGAAAGGTGTTTTCCACACCGCCGATGTTCCAGCGTGCTTCGACGTTGGTATCGCTGGCCAAGGCTCTGGAGCGCTCGTGACGGTCGCTGTACTGGCGAGTCAGCAAGCCATTTCTGGCAGCAGAATTGACCGCCGCTATTGCTGCGGCGTTATTGTTCGGGACCTGCAAGTACTTCCACTTCATCTCCGCTTCGTAATAACGCAGCTTGTTGCTGATGCGGATGTTGTCGTTGAAGTTATGCTCGAACTCATAACCGATGGCGGACATTTCGCCATTCATGTCGTCGTAGCCGGGCTCGCCGATGAAGTCGTGACGGCCAATGGTAAAGGGGCCGTTGCCGAGGCCTTTGACGAGCTGGTAAGGCAGTGGCGCGGAGAAGCGCGTGTCGCTTTTCTGGTGGAAAGCCAGCAAGGTCAGCGACGTGTCTTCATTGGGACGCCAGGTCAGGGCCGGAGCAATGTAGAGCTTGTCGTCATTGATATGGTCCTGCTGAGTGCCACTGTCGCGTTGCAACAGGGTCAGGCGATAGCTGAGGGTATCGCTGTCGCCAAGCGGGCCGCTGAAGTCGGCTGTCAGTTGCTTGCGATCATTGTTGCCGTATTGCAGGCCCAACTCATGAAGCGGGGTATCGGTCGGGCGCTTGCTGACACCGTTGACGAATCCGCCTGGTGACAACTGGCCGTACAGGACCGAGGCCGCGCCACGGATCACTTCCACACGCTCAAGGCCGTAGGGTTCCTGGACGCCGTCGTAGGAGTTGTTCTGCAGGCGCATGCCGTCACGCAGCGAACCGCCAGTAGCAGACTCTACGTCGAAACCGCGAATACGGAAGCGGTCGGACGTGCGGTTGAAGCTCGATGGCTGGCTGGTGAACCCCGGCGTATAGCTCAGCACATCGGCCAGGGTGTCGGATTTGCGGTCGCGGATTTCATCGGCAGTCACCACGGACAACGACTGCGGTGTTTCGGTAATAGCCGCATTGGTCTTGGTGGCGCTGGTATTGCGCAGGGCAACCTTGCCGGCCAGCGGAGCCGTCGGGTTCTCCTGGGTGTCGGCGTTGATATTGATATTGGTGAGCTGAACTGCGTTGCTGTCGGAGGTTTCATCCGCCGCGATTGCCTGCGCCGAGATGACGCTGCTCAAAGCCAATGCCAGGGTAGTCAGGTGAAACACAGGAGGGCGTCGTGTGTAATGTTTTTCGGTGCTAGCTGTTGTTTTTCTTTCGAGCATCGAGAGAGTCCTTGGATTTGCAGTGTGGCTTGTGGAATAGCTATATATGCCCTGGATCCTGTGTTGTCAGGCGCTCAACCGGGCTGGTGTCAACTGGCCGTACTTTATCTGTAAATGATAAGGTTTTGCATTAAGATTGTTACAAAGACACAGATTTATTTCATTTTCGATACATTATGTGGCCCACTTATGCCCCTCATAGCCTGACGGGACAAAAAAACGATGCAGGGCATTGCTCGATGAGTGATTCGATTAGCCCTCTCCCGAGTGGAGGGAAGGCCATGCTGAAAGCCACCGGAGTGCGGTTGAGCTATGGTGAGCAGCAGATTCTCAACGGCGTCAGCCTGGACATCCCCGAAGGCCGTTTCACGGCGCTGATCGGTGCCAATGGATGTGGCAAGACCACCTTGCTCAATGTACTGGCGCATATGCTGCGCCCGAGCGCTGGCGAGGTTCAGGTGTCCGGCAAACCGCTGCGCCAGTACTCACGTCGGGCGCTGGCACAACAGATGGCATTGCTGCCCCAGCGTGCAACATCACCCGCGGGCATGAGTGTGCGTGAACTGGTCATGCAAGGCCGTTTCCCCTGGCAGAGCTGGTGGCGCCAATGGTCCGAGCAGGATCAGCAGGCCATTGACCGCGCCATTGAACTGACTGGTATCAAGCCTTTGCTTGATCGCTCGCTGGCAACCCTGTCGGGCGGACAGTTGCAGCGTTGCTGGATTGCCATGACCCTGGCCCAGGACACTCCGGTGATTCTGCTGGACGAGCCGACCACCTTCCTCGATATCGCGCACCAGATCACGCTGCTTGAGCTGCTGGTGGACCTTCGCGAGCAAGGCAAGACCATCGTGGCCGTGCTGCATGACCTGAACCAGGCTGCGCGTTACGCCGATCATCTGGTGATGATGCGTGAAGGTCACTTGCTGGCCCAGGGCGCGCCTGCCGAGGTGTTCACCCGGGAAAACCTCAAGGCGGTCTTCGATCTGGATGCACATATCATCACCGACCCTTATTCCGGTGACCTGTTGTGCGTTCCGCAATCGAGCCGAAGCAAGCCGCTGACTGTGCGGGAGGCGATGTGAGTCACGGCTTGCGATTGCCTGTCTGGCTGGGTTTGTTGATGGCAATTGCCCTTGCAGCGCTGCTTCATCTGGCGGTCGGCGCAAAAAGCATTCCCTGGCACGAGACCTGGCAGGCACTGGTTGCCTATGCGCCGGGCAACCCGGACCACAGCGTCATTCGTGGCAGCCGTCTGCCGCGTTTGCTGGTCGCGCTGTTGGTGGGCGCCAGTCTTGGACTTGCCGGCACCATCATGCAGGCGGTCGGCGATAACCCGTTGGCCGACCCCGGGATTCTCGGTATCAATAGCGGTGCTGCGCTGTTCGTGGTGTTCGGGCTGCTGGTGATGCCGGGCAACGATTTGTCGATGATCCCGTTATTTGCCTTTGCCGGTGCGCTGACGGCTGCCATCGGCGTTCTGCTATTGGCGGGCAGGGGCCACAACCCGATTCGACTGACGCTGTCGGGGGCCATGATTGCGGCGCTGTTCAGTGCAGTCACTTCAATTCTGTTGCTGCTCGATCAGCAGGGCCTCGACAGTCTGCGCCGCTGGCTTACCGGTTCCATCGGCGTGACTGGCGGCACGATGCAGGCCTGGGTCTGGCCCTATGTCTTGCTGGGCATGTTCCTGTGCCTGATCAACGTGCGAGCCTTGAATGCTCATCGCCTGGGGCCGCAGGCTGCTGCGGGCATGGGCGTCAATCTATTGAAGATGCGCGTGTTCGGGCTGGCCTCGGTGGTCTTGTTGTCCGGGTGTGCCGTGGCGCTGGCAGGGCCTATCGGGTTTGTCGGGTTGGTAGTGCCGCATGCGGCACGCCTGCTGTTTGGCGATGACTATCGTCGGCTGCTACTGGCAGCACCTTTGCTTGGTGCGCTGCTGCTGATTCTGGCGGACATCGCAGCTCGCACCGTGGTCAGCCCGTTCGAGCTCAATACCGGCATCGTGACCGCGCTGATCGGCGGCCCCGTTTTTGTCATCCTGGTGTTGAGGAAGGTCAAATGAGGCGCGCCGGACTGACCCTGCCCAGAACCTTGCCGTTGCTGCCCTGGATTGCCCGGCCCATCGACCTGATTTCTGTGCTGGTGCTGACATGTGCCGTCATTGGGCTGGCGCTGTACGCACTGACCGTGGGCAGTTTTTCGCTGAGTGTCGCCCAGGCCTGGCAAGCATTGCTGGCACCCGAGGAGGCCAGCCCGACAGTACGCAATCTGCTCTGGGAGCTGCGATTGCCCCGTGTGGTACTGGCGATCCTGGCCGGTGCGGCCATGTCACTGGCCGGTCTGTTGATGCAATCGCTGACCCGCAACCCGCTGGCGGCACCCGGTCTGGTGGGTGTGGAGTCGGGTGCCAGCGTCACCATGCTGCTGATCATTGTGCTCTGGCCCGGGCTTCTGCCGCTGGAGCTGTATCCATTGGCAGCACTGGCAGGCGGTCTGGCCGTGGCGTTCTTTGTTGCGCTGCTGTCCTGGCGCCAGGGCATCTCGCCGTTGCGTCTGATTCTGGTTGGCGTGGGGCTTACAGCCATGCTCAGTGCCGTCGCCGATCTGCTGATCACTTACGGCAATATCGATCAGGTGGAGTCGGCCCTGATGTGGCTGGGTGGCAGTCTGCATCGGGCCGGTTGGGCGCAGGTCAACAGCCTTGGGCTCTGGTTATTGCTGGCGGGCGTGCCGTTGTTGTTCTGCCATCGGCAGTTGAACCTGCTGCAACTTGGGGAAAAGGTTGCGCTCAGCCGAGGCTTGAATGTCACGGGCGTCATGATTGCCTTGTTACTGTGCAGCGTCATGCTGACGGCGGCAGCAGTGGCGAATGTCGGCACCATGACGTTTGTCGGTCTGGTGGCTCCGCATCTGGCGCGGCAACTGGCAGGTGATCGCCATGGGGCATTGATGCCTTTGTCGGCGCTGTTCGGCGCGCTGCTGGTGCTGGCCGGCGACACACTGGGCAGGGGGATTTTTCCGCCCTTGCAGCTACCTGCCGGGCTGGTGGTGGCCATCATCGGTGCGCCGTACCTGATTGTTCTATTGGCGCGTCAGCGCAATCGCTAAAAACAAATACTCTGGGGGTAAGCGCGGGTGAAAGGATTTTTCCGAGGTGTGGTGGGCATGTTGTGTGTGCCTCTGGCATTGCTGGCTGTAGAGGCCGGCGCCGCTGAAACCAAGGTGTTCGAGAATAGCTTTGGGCGGGTCGAAGTGCCTGTGGCACCGCATTGCATCGTGTCGCTGCATGACTTCAGTCTGACCACGCAATTGCTGGAACTGGGGGTCAAACCCTGCGGCTCCACAGGCCGTAAAAAGCTGTTTTCCGATGTGCTGTTTCGCGGCACCCAGGAACGCTTCGATGTGACAGGCATTCAATATATCGGCTCGCATCAGGCACCCGATCTGGAAGCGATTGCTGCCTTGAAACCCGACCTGATCATCGGATTGTCATATCACGCGGATATCAAGGAGAAGCTCAGCAAGATTGCGCCGGTGGTGCTGTTGCCTGCACGTGAAAGCGATATCAAGACCTACGCCAGGGAACTCGCCGAACTGGTCGGCAAGCAGCAGCGCTACACCGAAATGCTGGGCGAGTACCAATGGGTCGTCAAAGAGTTCAAGAAACGGGTCAAGGACCCTTCGCGAATCACCGTCACGACGCTTGAGGTCTACACCGATGGTTTTCAGTTGATAGGCCGTGGAGGAATGGATGATGTCATCGCCGATTTTGGCCTCGGGCGTGTGCCGGCTTACAGCGCGGCAAGGCAGAACGTTCCCTACAGTCTGGAGCGAATTGGCGACTTCAACAGTGATTTCATTATTGATACATATGAGGAGCTGCTAGATTCGGAGACCAGCACAGCCGCCTTCCGCAAGTCCCCGCAATGGCAGAATCTGTTTGCGGTCAAAAACCGCCAGTTCCTGTATCTGAACCGCAGCCGCTATGCCGATACGATGCAAGGGCTGCTGGGATCTGCCTATCTGCTGATGTCGCATATCGGTGAGCGGGAGAGCGTACTGCAGGCTCAATAAAATGTGTCAATTTCGATACAAAAGTCATAAATGACAATCATTCTCTATTGATGTTGTTACTCGTTTGTATTAATTTGCGCTCTCCAAAAATACGCTTATCCGAATGGCGAGGGGTTTCAAATGGAAACGGGTTTGGCGCGTACGCAAGTTCAATCCATGGAGGTTTTCCCCGATAGCGAACAGACTCTGCCGTTCATATTTCAGGCTCCGGCTGCCGGTGATACCTGGCAAGCCCATCGCGAGCAGATTCAGCAGGTAGTCGAGACTGAACTGCCGCGTGCCGGTGGTGTTCTGTTTCGTGGTTTTGCCTTCAAGGGTGAGGCCGACTTCGAAGCGTTTGCCTGTAGTTTCGGCCATGAGCTGCTGACCTACGACTACGCTTCCACACCACGTACCAAGCTCAACAACCGGGTCTATACCTCCACCGAATACCCGGCTCACCAGATCATCCCTTTGCACAATGAACAGTCCTATTCGCTGAACTGGCCAATGAAGATCTGGTTTCATTGCGTGCAGGCGGCCCAGGTCGGTGGTGAAACCCCGATTGCCGACAGCCGTCTGGTCTACCAGCAACTGGACCCGGTCATCCGCCAGCGTTTTGCCGACAAGCGCCTGATGTATGTGCGCAACTACGGCAACGGTCTGGATCTGCCCTGGCAACAGGCTTTCAGCACTGAAGACCGTGAGCAGGTCGAGCGCTTCTGCCGGGCCAGCAATATCGAATTCGAATGGAATGACGATGGCGAGCTTTCCACTCGCCAGGTCTGTCAGGCCGTAGCCCAGCATCCGGTTACCGGTGAATGGGTATGGTTCAATCAGGCGCACCTGTTTCATATCTCCAACCTTGCACCAGCGGTACGCGAAACGCTGATTTCCATCGTTGGCGAAGAGGGTGTGCCACGTAACGTGTTTTACGGCGACGGTTCACCTATCGAGCTGGAAGCTCTTGAGCATGTGCGCGCTGTTCTCCAGCGTTGCCAGGTGAGTTTCCCCTGGCAGGCCGGTGACGTGCTGATGCTCGACAACATGCTGGTGGCCCACGGCCGCTCGACATTCCAGGGCGCACGCAAGGTCGTGGTCGCCATGGCGGAGCCTGCTTCGGCAAGCTGAGCACTCTCTTTCAGAAAGCCGTCGCAATGGGCGGCTTACTTTGAACAAGTAGAAAAAGGACATCAAATGGATCGCCTGATGCATCGCTGCTGGCTGCGCGGAATTCGCCTGTCTATAGCTGAAGGCCAGTTGGCCATTGCCCATGGATCGCCGGGCGACTTGAACGCTGAGCTGGTAGCCGAGTTGCAGGCCCAGGGCCCCGAAGTGCTGCAATGGCTGCAACAGCACCCCGATTATTTCGATGCCCGACCATTGACGGATAACGAGCAGGCGCTCTGGTTTCTCCAGCGTCTGGAGCCTGAAAGCTGCGCCTACAACATTGCTTATGCCGGTCGTCTCAAGGCGCAGTTCTTTACCGAGGATTTCCCCCAGCGCCTGCAAGATGCCTGGGCCAAGGTGCAGCAGCGCTACCCGATGCTGTGTACGGCTTATGCCGAACGCAATGGCGAGTTGCTGCAATGGAGTCATCGCGAGAAGGTCCAGCCGTTGCAGCGTGTTGCATTGCAGGCAGCAAACGCCGAAACCCTGCAACAGCGTATTACCGAGCTGGCCGATGCGCCGTTCAATCTGGAAGCCGGTGAAGTCAGTCGCGTCGTTCTTTTGAGTAATTCACAGGGTAGCGAGACCGAGTACAGCGTATTGCTGGTGATTCATCACATCGCTGCGGATCTGGCCACGTTCTACATTGTGCTCAATGAGTTGTTCGCATTGGTCAATGACCAGAAGCTGCCTCCTGTAAACCCCGATGCGTATCGCGATTATTGCAGTGATCTGCATATTCGCAGCGAAGCGGCCGAACCTGCTGAACTGGCATGGTGGCAGGCACAACTGGCCGAAGCCCCTGCACTGGAATTGCCGACTGACTTTCCGTATGGCAGCAATCAGGCATTCAAGGGCGGCGAGTTGTCTGTTCGCTTCGATCCGGCTGCTACGGCCAGAATCCGTGCCGTCGCCCGTGGTCTGGGCGTAACGCCTTATGTGCTCTGGTTCTCGCTGTTCCAGCAGTTTCTCGGCGTGCTGTCGGGGCAGGACGACTTCGTGCTCGGGACGCCCAGCGGCTGGCGCTTGCGGCGTGAACACCTCAATCTGCCGGGCTATCTGGTCAACCCGCTGCCGATCCGTTGCCGTCTGCGCCGCGACTTTTCCAGTGGCGAGTGGGCCAAACAGGTGGACGCCACCGTCAAACAGGCCCTGCAACACCGTCACTACCCGTTCTCGCGTGTGGTCAAACAGCTCGATTTGCCAAGGCAGATGGGCAGGGCGCCGCTGTTCCAGCATATGTTCACCCTCAACAAGGAGCGTATCGCGCCTTTCGAGCAATATGTCGACCGCTTGATCTCGGAACAGCGCGGTGCCGCACACGAACTGAACATGGTGGTCATCGACGAGGAAGAAGGCTTCCTGTGCCGGTGGCGCTACAGCAAGGCGTTGTACCTCCATCAAACCATCGAACGTTATCGGGACCAGTTCGTGGCCCTGGTACATGCAGTGCTCGAACAACCCGAAGTGCCTTTTGCCGAACTGGACTGGCTGGCTGCGCAGCAGCAATCCTTCCTGAAGGGCGAGGACGTGCCGCTGGCCATCGACAATGCCTGGCAGGCTTTCACTCAACAGTGCGCCCTGCAACCTCAAGCGATTGCGTTGCAGGATGAAGAGGGCGTTCTCGGTTATGCCGAACTCGGCCGTGCGGTGGTCGCCCGTGGCGAGCGTTTGCAGGACGGTTTGAGTCTGGCGGGCAAGCGGATTGCCTTGTGCCTGCCGCGCAGTCGCGAACTGGTGATGCATATGCTCGCGGCCTGGCAGTGTGGCGCGACTTATCTGGCCCTCGACCCGCAATGGCCGCAGTCGCGTTTGCAGGACATTTGCCTGGATGCCACGCCTGAGGTGCTGGTTGGCGAAGGGGCGCGCCCCGAATGGTTGTCGGAACAGGTGCGCTGGCTGCCAATACCTTCTGCGCCGCTATTCAGTGATTCGCCGTTGCGCGCCGCGCTGGCGGCAGACCTGACAGCTTACGTGGTGTACACCTCGGGCTCCAGTGGCAAGCCAAAAGGGGTGAAGGTCAGCCAGGGCAACCTGATTCATTACGTGACCGGTTGTCTTGAACGCCTGAACCTGAGCGCTGATGCCAGCCTGGCCAGCCTCGCCAGTTGCGCGACCGACCTTGGGCATACGGCCTTGTTCGGGGCCTTGCTCAGTGGCCGCCGTCTGCGCCTGCTGGGCGAGGAACTGGCCTTCGACGCCGAGGAACTGGCCGCCGTGCTGGAGCGTGAGCCCGTCGATCTGCTGAAGATCGTGCCGTCACATCTCAACGCCTTGCTGGTCGCCAGAGATCCGCAGCGCTTACTGCCGCGCCAGTGTCTGGTCACAGGCGGCGAAGCGCTGGGCCATGATCTGGTCAGCCGCTTGCGCACCTTGAAAACGGATCTGCGCATCGTCAACCACTACGGCCCCAGCGAAACCACGGTCGGCGTCCTGACCCATGAAGTCGATGACAGCGGTGCTGCACCGTTAGGGCGACCACTGGCCAATGTTCAGGTCAGCGTGCGTTCGCCTGATGGCGCATTGTTGCCGATTGGCGTCAGCGGCGAGCTGTACATTCAGGGCGCAACAGTCGCACCGGGCTATCTCAGCGCTCCAGATGCGGATCACGCCCGTTTTGGTGAGTACGGCTATCGCACCGGCGACCGGGTACGACTCAATCATCAGGGCCAGGTGGAATTTCTTGGCCGGCTCGATGAACAGGTCAAGATCCGCGGCTACAGGGTAGAACCGGCAGAAGTCGCGGCCCAATTGCGTGCCATGGCGCAGGTCAGTGATGTCCGGGTGCTGAACATCCCGACGCCGTTGACCGGCAACCGTCTGGTGGCCTTCCTGATTGCGCCGCCGCAGGCTCTGGCCGACATCCAGAGCGTTCTGCAAACGCAACTGCCGGACTATATGCAGCCAGCCCAGTGGCATTGCCTTGAGCGCTTTGCCTTACTGGCTAATGGCAAGGTCGATCGTCAGGCATTGAAACATCTGAGCGAGCAGGCGCCGGTTCAGTCGTCTTCGGCAGAGCCGACAGGCAATCAACCCCTGAATGCCGTTGAAAGCACCTTGCTGGATATCTGGCGGACACTGCTTGGCAAGCCCGAACTCGGGCCGGACGATAACTTCTTCGCCCATGGCGGTGACTCCATCCTCGGCCTGCAAATCATTGCTCTGGCGCGTCAGCAACAAATCCTGATGACGCCCAAGCAATTGTTTGCCGAGCAAAGCGTGCGGGCCTTGGCGCGAGTGGCGCAGACACCGCAGAGCAAACTCGAAAAACGCCTGCTGGAAATCGCTCGTGAGATTCTCGACAAGCCTGACTTGAGTGCCGACGACAACTTCTTCACGGCGGGTGGTGACTCGATTCTGAGTTTGCAGATCATCGCCAAGGCCAAGCAGCAACGCCTGCAACTCAAGCCCAAGCAAATCTTCGAGTTCCCCACCGTGCGCGGTTGGGCAGAGCAGGTGGTTGACCTTGGCGCGGCAAACGAAGGTGCAACACCAAAGGCCCAGGAACCCACCACAGCCTTTGCCTTGACACCGATTCAGGAATGGTTCTTCGCTCAGCAGCAAACCCGGCCCGGCTACTGGAACCAGTCGCTGTTGCTGGCACTGGACGAGCCACTGGATCAGGAACGCTTTACCCAGGCCGTTGGCGCATTGCTCAAGCGCCATGCCAGCCTGCGCCTGACCTTCGAGGCCTCGGAAAGCGGTTGGCAACAACGTTATCAGGCCTTTTCCGAAAGGCAGGCCGAAGCGCTGTTGCACGTGGAGCAGGAGCCTCTGAGCGAGGCCTTGCTGCAACGCTGGCAGCAGGGTTTCAGCCTCGATCAGGCACCCTTGATCCGCTGGGTGTATTTCTCCCACAGCCGGGAGCTGTTGTGTACGGCCCATCACCTGCTGGTGGATGCGGTGTCATGGCAAGTACTGCTGGAAGAACTGGAAAGCCTGTACCTGCAACCGAACCTGGCTCTGCCAGCCGTCTCGGCGGGTTTCCATGTGTGGAGCGAAGCCTTGCAGCGCCATCGCAGCGAACCCGAAGTACTGGCTCAGGTGGATTACTGGCATGAGCAACTGGTTGCTGAAGGCGTAACCCTGGAGCAGACCAATGAATACGGCGAAAGCCGCACTCTGGATACGCAACTTTCGGTTGAGCAGACGCAATTGTTGCAAGGCGATTGCCACTCAGCCTACGGCACTCAGGTCCAGGACCTGCTGGTGGCGGCACTGGCTGGCGTCATCGGTCAATGGCAAGGGCGCGAGCGAGTCACCCTTGAGCTGGAAAGCCATGGTCGCAGCGGCTGGGAACAAGGCCCTGACTTGTCCCGCTCTGTGGGCTGGCACACCAGTCGCTACCCTCTGGCAGTCAAGACTTCCTGGGACCTTGAGTCCTCGATCATTGCGGCCAAGGAAGCTCTGCGCCGGGTCCCCGAGCAAGGCATCGGCTACGGCCTGTTGCGCCTCGACCCGGCCAATGAGCTGAAAGCGGCCTCGCTGCTGACCTTCAACTATCTGGGCCGTGTCGATCAATGGCTTGGAGCGTCGCGTCTCTGGCGCCTGTCCCGGCCGATCTGTCCTGGCATGCGTGCGGACAATACCCGCCGCACCCACTGGCTGGATGTAACGGTGCTGGAGAACGAAGGACGACTGCATATCGAATGGCGCTATGCCCCGCACGTGCATGACCACGCGCTGGTAAATGGATTGGCGCAACAGTTTGTGCAGCAGATCGGCGCCTTGCTGGAGCACTGTCTGTCTCCAACGGCTGGCCGCGCCACGGCTTCGGACTTCGCTGACTCAGGCCTGTCCGACGATGAATTCCTGGGCCTGCTCGAACAGCTTGAGCAGTGACACCCCTGCGTCCCCTACATTAAAGGTTCGGATACCGTCAGCATGAACGACAAGGTCAAAGCACTTTCGCGCAATATCGAAGCGATTTACCCGTTGGCTCCCATGCAGCAAGGATTGCTGTTCCACAGCCTGCTGCACCCCGGCAAGGGGATGTACCTGCTGCAATATCGCCATGTCATGGTCATGCCCGACCTCGATCTGGAAGCTTTCCGCCAGGCCTGGGCGCAGGTGGTAGAGCGTCACGAGTTGCTACGCACTTCTTTTGTCTGGAAGCAGCAAAAGCGTCCGATGCAGGTGGTACACAAGCAGGTCGAACTGCCGATCACCTATGAAGACTGGTCGCACCTGAGTGACAGCGAGCAACAGGACCGTCTTGAGCAGTTGCTGAGCGAAGAACGCGCCCAGGGGCTGGACTTTACCAAGGCACCCTTGATGCGGGTCAGGCTGTACAAGATTGCACCCGACACCTATCAGTTCGTGCGCAGTTATCACCACATCCTGATGGATGCCTGGTGCTTCTCGATCATCATGATGGACTTCCTCAACGGCTACCGCGCTGCTCAGGAGGGCCGCCGCCTGAACCTGCCGGCACCGCGTCCGTACCGCGATTTCATTCGCTGGCTGGAAACCCAGAAACCGGAAGATCATCAGGACTTCTGGCAGCAACGCCTGGCTGGTTTCGATACGCCCAACGAGTTTGGCTTTGGCCATGTGGGGCGTATCCAGGATGTCGCCGAGCCCGTTGAAGACTGCGTCGAGCATCTGACTCTCGAACAGACCCAAAGCCTGCAAAACACCGCTGCCCGCCACGGCATTACCCTGAACACCCTGGTGCAGGGCGCCTGGGCTTTGTTGCTGGCGCGCTACAGCGGTGATCGCGATCTGGTGTTCGGTATCACTGTGGCCGGGCGTCCGGTTCACTTGCAGGGTATGGAAAGCATTGTCGGCCTGTTTATCAATAGCCTGCCGCTACGCTGGAGCTGGCAGCCGGACGATGCGCTGGGCCCATGGCTCAAAGCCTTGCAGACCGAAAACCTGAGCCTGCGGGAGCACGAAAGCGTTTCCCTGGCCGAGATCCAGCGCTGGAGTGAAGTGCAGCGTCAGGATCTGTTCCAGAGCCTGTTCGTGTTCGAGAACGCGCCGATTGCTTCCGACCTGCGTCAGAGCCAGCTGGATTATCTGATCAGCGACATGGCCAACCGCACCCATACGAACTACCCCGTGACGGTGGTGATTGTTCCGGGCGAACGTCTGCATTTGCAACTGACCTATCAGACCGACTGGTTCCTGCGCGACGAAATCGAGCAGATGCTGCGTCATTTCCGGACCTTGCTGCTGAATATGGGCGAAGCGCTGAGCGCGAAGCCCGAAACGCCTTTGCATCATCTGGCCATGCTCGATGAACGCGAAATTACCCTCCAGCATCAGGTCTGGGCCGGTGGTGGTCTGGCCGCTGATGAGCAACTGCTGCAACCTTTGTATATCGAGCGTTTACAGCAACAGGTTCGCCAGACGCCCGATCGCGTGGCCATTGTGCATGGCGAACAGAGCCTGACTTTCGACCAGGTGAACCGTGCGGCCAACCGTCTGGCCCGGCATCTGCGGGCCGTGGGTGTCAAATCCGACGACTTGATCGCAGTGTTCGACGAGCGTGGTCTGGATCTGGTGGTGATGATCGTCGCGACCCTCAAGGCCGGTGCAGGCTGGCTGCCACTCGATCCGCGCAACCCGCCACAACGTCTGGCCCAGGTGCTGCGCCAGAGCCGCACGCCCTTGCTGATCCACAGCGCAGGGCAGGGCGAGCTGGCGATGGAGGCCGTGGAACTCCTGGAGCAGCCACTCAAGTCGGTGCTCTACGACACGTCGGTATTGAGCAGTTACAGCGATGACGACCTGAACATTCCGGTTCATGACAACTCGCTGGCCTATTGCATCTTTACGTCCGGCTCCACCGGCACGCCCAAGGGCGCGATGGTGGCCCACGCGGGCATGCTCAACAATATTCTCGGTAAACTGCCGGGGCTTGGGCTCGATGCCAATGACGTGATTGCCCAGACAGCGCCGCAATGTTTCGACATCTCCGTCTGGCAAACCCTGGCCGGTATGGTGCTGGGTGCGCGGACCGTGATTCTTGGCGATTGCGTGGTGCAGAACCCCGACGATCTGGCGTCAGCCATCGAGCGGCATGGCATCAGCATTCTTGAAGCGGTGCCGTCGCTGATGCAGAGCCTGCTCGATGCTGGCCTGGACCGTTCGCGTCTGCGCTGGGTACTGGCCACCGGCGAAGCGCTGCCACCAGCCCTGGCGCGGCGCTGGTTCGAGCGTTATCCCGCGATCCCGTTGATGAACGCCTATGGCCCGGCCGAATGCTCCGATGACGTAGCGTTCCATCCGTTGCTTGAGCGTTTGCCCGAGCAACGCATCAACGTGCCCATTGGCCGCGCCACACTCAACAACCGTCTTTACCTGCTCAATGCCGACCTGCAACCCATTCCTGCCGGTGCAGTGGGGGAAATCTTCGTTGCCGGTGTGGGTGTCGGTCGCGGTTACATGGCCGACCCGGCACGCACGGCGGCGGTGTTTTTACCGGACCCGATTGCCAACGATGGCAGCCGTATCTACCGCACGGGCGACCTGGCGCGCTTCCTGCCCAATGGCGATCTGGAATACGTCGGTCGTACCGACCATCAGGTCAAGATCCGTGGACATCGTATCGAACTGGACGAAATCGAAGCCTGCCTGACCCGTTACCCAGGTGTCCGGGAAGCGGTGGTGGTGGCCCGCGATGATCAGCAGCGCTCCAAAGTGCTGGTGGCCTATGTGGTAGCCGATACCCAGCCGGGCATTGAAGCCCTGCGCGAGCATGTGCTGGGCAACCTGCCGCCGTACATGATTCCGAGCGCGTTCATGTTCCTGGAGCGTTTCCCGCTCAATGGCAACGGCAAGATTGACCGCAAATCCTTGCCCGCGCCGGATTTTGCCGCGCAAAGCCAGGCTCGCTATGTGGCGCCAAGCAGCGAACTGCAAGGCCAGATGGTCGAAGCCTGGCAAAGCGTGCTGGGCCTTGATCAGGTCGGTGTCGAAGACAACTTCTTCGAGCTGGGCGGCCATTCACTGCTGGCCACGCAACTGATCGGTCTGATCGGCAAGCTCAGCGGTAAAGATCTGCCACTGCGCGTGGTATTCGAGCGCCCAACCATCGCCGCCATGGCCGAGTGGCTGGAAAACCGTACCGATACCGCCAAGTCATCGCCGACGCTCTTGCCGCGTCCTGAAAAACTGCCGCTGTCCTTTGCCCAGCAACGGCTGTGGTTCCTGCAACAGCTAGACCCGCAAAGCCCGGCCTATAACCTGGCCGGCGCGGTGCGCCTGACCGGTGATCTGAGTATCGCCGACCTGCAGGCAGCCTTGCAGACCTTGCTCGACCGTCATGAAGTGTTGCGCACCGGCTTCATCAGCGGGGCCGAGGGGCCGAGCCAGGTGATTCTGCCCCGTAGCGAGCTTGAGCTGCCACTGATCGACGTACGCAGCGAAGAAGCACTGCACGACCTGCTGCGCCAGGATGCAATGACGCCGTTCGATCTGGAAGCCGCACCGTTGCTGCGTGCCAGGCTTTATCGTCTGGCGCCCGAAGCGTTTGTCCTGTCGCTGAACTGCCATCACATCGTTGCCGATGGCTGGTCCCTGCAACTGATCATCGATGGTTTGTGCAAGCAGTACCGCAATCTTCGTCAAGGCCTGGCCGCAGATGCCCCGGCAGTATCGATGCAATACGCCGATTACGCCCTGTGGCAGCATCAATGGATGAGCAGCAAGGCCTGCGAACAGGAACTGAGCTTCTGGCGCGGGCAACTGGCAGGTGAATTGCCGGTACTGGAACTGGCGGCAGATTTTCCGCGTCCCGTCCAGGCCAGCCAGAACGGCGGGCGCGTCGAGCAGCGCCTGCCTGAAGCGTTGACCGCACGCTTGCGGGCCTTCAGCGCCCGTCACGGCTGGAGCAATTTTGTCCCGATGCTGGCTGCATTCCAGTTGCTGTTGCGCAGCCGCAGCGGTGAAGACGACATCATTGTCGGGGTGCCGGCTGCCAACCGGCATCATGCAGCGTTGCAGCCTCTGGTCGGCTGCTTCGTCAATACGCTGGTGTACCGCAAGAAGCTGTCCGGCGAGCGCAGCCTGTTGCAATTGATGAGCGAGTTGCAGGCACTTTCCGTGTCGGTGCAGTCCCATCAGGATTTGCCGTTCGATTACCTGATCGAACAACTCGGAGTGGCGCGGCAAGTCAGTTACAACCCGCTGTTCCAGGTCATGTTCAACTACTTCCCGGGCAATGCGCTGGAGCGTTTCGAGCTGACCGATGTCATCGCCGAGCCACTGGACAACCGTCCGGACAGCGCCTTGTGCGACCTGCACCTGGATGTGCGTGACAGCGAGCATGGCATCAGCCTGAGCCTGCAATACAGCAGCGATCTGTTCCGCGAGCAGACCGTGCAAATCATGGCCGGTCAATATCTGGCACTGCTGGATGCCTTGCTCGACCAACCGGAAAAAGCCCTGGGTGAACTGGCCTGGCAACCTGCCGAACGTGCCTTGGCACGTCTCGACGGCCCTGAAGTCGATGGCCATCAGGACATTCTCCAGGCCTTTGACCTTCAGGTTGCCCGTCAGCCCGACGCCATTGCCGTCCTGTCAGGCAATCAGCGCCTTACCTATGCCGAACTGAATCAGGCAGCCGAACGACTGGCAGCAGTGTTGCAGGCCCATGGTGTCGGTATCGAAGATCGTGTGGCCTTCAGCTTGCCCCGCGATGCCCGTCTGCCTACGACCATGCTGGCCATCCTCAAGGCTGGCGCAGCCTATGTGCCGCTGGCCGAAGACACGCCACCGGAACGTGGTCGTTACATTCTGGAAGCTGCGCAACCCCGGATATGCCTGGGCACTGCCGCGAGCCTGGAAGCGTTGGCCGAGTGGAACAGCGGCGTGCCGTTGCTGGATATCGACACTCTGAACTCGACCGAAGCACTCCGGACACCGGCATGGACAGCGGATCAACTCGCCTACGTGCTGTACACCTCCGGCTCCACCGGCAAGCCCAAAGGGGTGGCGATCAGCCGTGGCAACCTGATGAACCTGATGCTGGCTGTCGAGCAAGTCCTGCCGCTGACCAGTCAGGACCGGGTGCTGGCATTGACTACCGCGACCTTCGACATTGCCATTGTCGAACTGCTGCTACCGCTAGCCCATGGCGCAAGCATCCTGCTGGCTGATCGTGAACAGGCGCGAGACCCGCAAGCCATCGATCAACTGCTGCTGGCTTCACAACCGACGGTCATGCAGGCCACGCCAGCGACCTGGCGGATGCTGGTGGCTCATACCTCGCGCAGTTGGCAAGGTGTGCGGGCCATTTCCGGTGGCGAAGCCTTGCCCTGTGCGCTGGCCGAAGCCATCGAGGGCAGGGGAGCCAGGGTCATCAACGGTTACGGGCCGACAGAAGCAACGGTCTACAGCACCTTCGAGATCCGCAATGGCAGTGAGACTGGCGTGGAAGTGCCTATCGGACAGCCTGTGGCCAATACCGCTGCCTATGTTCTGGATGCCGACCTGCAACCTGTGGCCGCAGGCGTTCCCGGTGAACTGTATCTGGCCGGTGCCAACCTGGGCCGTGGCTACTTCGCCGCGCCAAGACTGACCGCAGCGGCTTTCCTGCCCGACCCATTCGTGGCCGGTGCCCGCATGTACCGCACCGGTGACCGGGTACGCCGCAACAGCAATGGCAGCCTGGATTACCTGGGCCGTCTGGACTTCCAGGTCAAACTGCGCGGTTTCCGTATCGAACTGGGGGAAATCGAAGCATTACTGGCGCGTATCCCCGGCGTTCGCGAGGCGGCTGTCGTGCTGCTGGGCAACGGTGAAGCGGCGCGGCTAGTGGGTTATTACGCTGGCGATGTGCAGGATGAAACGCTGCTGCGCGAAACCCTTGGCGCACAACTGCCGGACTACATGCTGCCAAGTCAGTTTGTGCATCTGGACACCTTGCCGTTGAGCCCGAGCGGCAAGGTTGATCGCAAGGCGTTGCCGGAGCCGCTCCAGCGCGACGGCCAGCGCGGTGTGCTTTCCGGCGAGTGGGAGCAGGAACTGGCGCGGCTCTGGGAAGAGCTGTTGGGCAGCAACGACATTGGTGCCGAGGATAATTTCTTCGCCTTGGGCGGCCATTCGCTGCTGGCTGCGCGTCTGGTGGCGCGTATTGCCGAACAGCATGGTCGACGCCTGCCATTGCGCACGCTGTTCGAGCACCCGGTCCTGCGGGATCTGGCTGCGCAACTGGCGGCGATCAGTGTTGAGTCCGAAGGCATCCTGCGTCCTTTCAAGGAGCCTTTGGCACCGCTGCATTTCACCCAGCAGCGTCTGTGGTTCCTGGATCGTCTGCAAGGCGATACCCAGGCTTATCATCTGTCTCTGGCCTTGCGTCTGGATGCAGTTCTGCAACCGGCAGTGCTGGAGCAGGCCCTGACCCAACTGATCAGCCGTCAGCACAGCCTGCGCACGGTATTCAGCGACACCGCCGAAGGCGCACGCCAGCGTGTCGAGGATCAGGCAGCGGTGCAGGTAAGCATCGAGCCGCTGGAAGTCGACGAACATTCCCCGGCTTTCGCACAAAAACTGAGCCAGGAAGCACAGCGCACTTTCGATCTCACGGCATCGCCGCTGTTCAGAGTGCGCGTGTATCAAGGTCAAGGCCGAAGCGTGTTGCAGGTCACGCTGCATCACATCATCGCTGACGCCCGTTCGCTGGAGATCTTCTTCAATGAACTGCAACTGATCTATCAGGCCATTCTGGAAGGCCGCAACGCTTGCCTGCCGCAACTGCCGTTGCAGTTCTCCGACATTGCGGCCAGTTGGCAAGGCCCGGCCGGGCAGGCGCTGATCGAGTCACAGCTTGAATACTGGCGCAAGACCCTGGCAGGCGAGCCGCCGGTGTTGAACCTGCCTACCGACTTGCCTCGCCCTGCGGAGCAAGGCTACAACGGCCAGCGCCTGCGCTTCAGCCTGCCCGCCACGCTGGTCGGTCAGTTGCGGGAAACGGCACAAAGCCACGGCCTGACGGCATTCGCCCCCTTGCTGGCTGCCTGGAAAACCCTGTTGGTCAGACACTCCGGCCAGCGTGAAATCTGGATCGGCCTGCCTGTCGCTCATCGCCATCAAGCCCATACCGATAACCTGATCGGCTATTTCGCCACCACTCAGGTCTTGCGCAGCAGCATTGATCCGCTGCAATCGGTCGAGCAGTTCTGGCAGCAACTGCAAGCCACACATCTGGCGGCGCAACAGCATGGCGACGTGCCGTTCGAGCGTTTGGTGGAAGCCCTGCAAGTGCGCCGCGACCTGAGCCATACGCCGCTGTTCCAGGCACTGTTCAACCTGATCCAGCGCGATGTTGCCGTATCGGTGGAACACAATTTTGCCGGCGTGCCGGTGCAGCGCCTGAATGTCGAAAGCGACAGCGCACTGGTGGATATCGGTCTGCATATCGAGCAGCACGGTGAGGACTGGCAGTGCGTGCTGGAGTACAACACCGACCTGTTCCTGCCACGCACTGCACAACGCTATGCCGACGAATATCGCAATCTGCTCGAAGGCATGCTGAAACAACCTGAAGCACGCCTGTGGGATATCGATCTGGCCAATGCCGATCACGCGCTGGACGAGCGCCCATGGAACCTGCCAGCCCAGGCCCTGCAGCGCGAAGTGGACCTGATTGCCCGTTTCGAGCGGCAAGTGGAACTGACACCTGATGCGCTGGCTGTTGATTGCCAGGACCAGCAATGGACTTATGGGCAACTCAATGCCCGTAGCAACCGCCTGGCCCATTGGCTGCGCGCTCAAGGTGTCGGCACCGATGACCTGATTGCCGTCTGCCTGACACGCGGCCCATGGCTGTTGCCAACCCTGCTGGCCATTCACAAGGCCGGGGCGGCGTACCTGCCACTGGACCCGCAACATCCGGCAGACCGCCTGCGTTTCATCATCGAACATGCGCGTCCGGCACTGGTGCTTGGCGAAAGCCTGAGTGCCGAGGCATTGAGCGGCGTCGATAAGGCTCTGCTCGATCAACTGGCGCTGGATGACTACAGTGCCGACAACCTGAAACTGGCGGTCAACCCGCAGCAACGGGCCTATGTCATCTACACCTCGGGTTCGACCGGTACACCGAAAGGCGTGCAGGTCACACGCGACAACCTGAGCAACCTGCTGGCAGGCCTAGACCGGCAGTTGCCACTCGGCGCTGATGATGTCTGGCTCGCCAGCACCACCTACGCCTTCGATATGTGCAAGCCGGAGCTGTTCCTGCCGCTGGTCAATGGCGCAGCCATACTGCTTGCGCGTCGTGAGCAGGTTGTCGATGGGCACCAACTGTTTGCCTTGCTGCGTCGCGCCACAGTGTTCCAGGCAACACCGGCAGGCTGGCAGATTCTGCTGGAAACCGGGCAGGCCGACTGGCCTCCTGTACGCGGCCTGATCGGTGGCGAAGCGGTGCCGGGGGAACTGGTGACCGAGCTGCGCAGCCGTGGCGTGACGCTGATCAACGCCTATGGCCCGACGGAAACCACCGTCTGGTCGACGACTCAGGCGTTGCAGGAAGTGCCGAGCGGCGTTGCCGATATTGGCTCGCCGTTGCTCAACACCCGCTGCTATGTCCTCGACGAAATGCTGCGCCCGGTGCCACTGGGCACCACCGGTGAGCTGTATATCGCAGGTTCCGGTGTGACCCGTGGCTATCAGCATGCTGCTGCGATCACGGCTGCGGCCTATCTGCCCGATCCTTATGCCCGCGAGCCTGGCAGCCGCATGTATCGCACCGGCGATCTGGTGCGCCGCCGCAATGACGGTCGGCTGGCCTACGTGGGGCGCAGTGACTTCCAGGTCAAGGTGCGGGGTTTCCGCATCGAGCCGGGTGAGATCGAATCGCTGCTGCGCCGCTACCCTGGCGTGGAAGAAGCCGTGGTGATGATCGATGCGCGCAGTCAGAGCCTGTTCGCCTGGCTGCAAACGCCGAGCCCGGTGGATCAGGCGGCATTGCGTCGCCATCTGGAGGGCGTATTGCCGGGCTACATGATCCCCGCCGGTTTCATCGAGCAGCCGCGTTTTGCCCTGAACGCCAACGGCAAGATCGACCGCAAGAGCCTGCCTGCGCCGCAACCGGTCGCTACTCAGGGAGTGGCGCCGCGCAACGAACTGGAACAGCAACTGGCCGAAATCTGGCAGGAGCTGCTCGAAGTGCCGCAAGTCGGAGTGTTCACCAGCTTCTTTGAACTGGGCGGCCATTCATTGCTGGCGATGCGCTTGATGACCCGGGTCGAGAACCGATTCGGCATCAAGATCGAACTGCGCAGCCTGTTCCACAACCCGACGATTGCCGCGCTTGCCGAGCAGATCGAAAAACCCCAAGGGCCTTCCACGGATGAAGCCCTGGACGAAATGCAGCGTCTGCTATCAGAGATGGAAGAATAAGAATGAGTGGGATGACGCAACAAGCGTTCCTGGAGATTGCACAGCGACTGGCTTCCTTGCCTGCGGACAAGAAAAAGCTGTTCCGCCAGCGTCTGGCCGAGAAGGGCATCGATAGCTGGCGTCTGCCGATAGTGCCTGCCGTACTCGGCGAAGGCCAAAACCTGCCTCTGGCTCAGGCGCAACGGCGCTTTCTGTCGGCTGAAGCCCTGAGCAGTCGTGCGCTCTACAACCTGTGCTCGGTGCTGCGTTTCGACCGCGACCTGGATGGCCAGCGTCTGCAACAGGCCATGCAGCAGTTGAGCGACCGTCATCAGATCCTGCGCACACGCTACACGACCGATGCGCAAGGTCAGTTGCAGCCCCATTGCGAACCTTTGCAGGTGTCTCTGCCAAAGGTCGAACGCTTGACACTGGAGGCTGCCGACTACGAGCAATGGTGTGCCGACGAATACGCACGCCAGCTCGCCGAACCCTTCGATCTTGCCCAGTCTGCACCCTGGCGCTGGCAGGCCTTCAGCGATGTGCAGGGCCAGTCGACCTGGCTGTTTTTCACCATCCATCACGTGGCCTACGATGCCTGGTCGGCTCAGCAGCTCACTCTGGAACTGGCCGAGGCTTATCGGGCGCTCGCACGGAATGAACCTGCCCGGCAACCCGAGTTGAGCATTCAGTACGCCGATTACGCGGCCTGGGAACAGGAGTGGCTGGACAGCGACAGTTGCCAGCAGCACATCGAGTTCTGGCGCGCTCAACTGGCAGATGCTCCGGCGCCGCTGGCCTTGCCTCTGGACCGAGCACGCCCGGCAGCCAGCCAACGCCGGCATAGCGGTGCCGTGCTTGCCCGTGAGCTTTCGCAAGAACTGACGACAGCAGTCGAAGCAGCCATTCGCAAGCAGGGAGTGACGCTGTACATCTATGGCCTGACCGCTTTCAGTTGTCTGCTGTCCCGCTACAGCGGCGAAAACGATTTGTGTCTGGGTACTTCCGCCGCCCAGCGTGACCGGCCGGAACTGGTGCCCTTGATCGGCCCGTTGCTCAACACGTTGGTGATCCGCCAGCAGTTGCAGGACAACCCTGACTTCACCAGCGCACTGCTGCGCACCCGTGACACCGTCGCAGCCGCCTTCGATCATCAATTGCTGCCGTTCGAGAATGTGCTGGAAAGCCTTGAGCGCCCACGTTCAAGCCCGCTGTTCCAGGTCATGTTCGTACAGGTCGACTTGCCCGCAAGCCGTACTCTGGAACTGCCCGGTGTTGCGGTCGAAGTGCTTGACCCGCCGCAGCGCCATGCCCGTTTCGACCTGACGCTGCGCATGGTCCGCACCGCCGACTCGTGGCTGCGCTGCGAGCTGGAATACAGCGACGAATTGTTCGATGCCGCCACGGTCGAGCAGATGCTGGACGACCTGCTGGCAATTCTTGGGCAGGCTGCCAGCCATCCCCAGCGTCGTCTGTCCGAACTGCAACTGGTTTCGCCAGCGAGCGAACTGAGCGGTCCGGCATTGGGCTCGACGCCCTTGCCGCTGGACCGGCAAGTCCAGCACTGGGCGACCCATACACCGACCGCGCCGGCCTTGTGCAGCGCTGGGCAGAACATTGACTATGCAACGCTGGGTTCCGCCAGCCGGTCGTTGGCTGCAAAGCTGGCCGGGCAGGGCGTCGGGCCGGGTCATGTGGTTGCACTGTGCATGCCTCGTTGCGCCGAGCAGTTGCTGGCGACTCTGGCTTGCTGGCAGCGCGGTGCGGTCTGCCTGTTTCTCGATCCGGCCCAGCCGCCGCAGCGACTTGCGCAACTGTTGCAGGACAGTGGCGCAAGCCTGTGGCTGACCCTGGCCGAAGCGCCTGAAACCGGTGTCGACATTGCGCGCCTTGAGCTGAGTGCTGGCGACTGGTCGGCTGACGCGCCTGTGGGTTCGGGCCAAAGCCTGAGCCAGCCGCAACTGCCTGCTTACCTCATCTATACCTCGGGTTCGACCGGTCAGCCCAAAGGCGTGCTGGTCACCCATGCCAATGTGGCGCATTACGCGACGGCTGTTGGCCAACGTTTGCAGGCAAAGTCTGGCAGCCGTTGGGCGACCCTGGCCACCGTGGCTGCGGATCTGGGCCTGACGTGCGTATTCGCAGCCCTGAATGCCGGTGATCCTCTTGTTCTGCCGCCCGCATCCCTGACCTTCGACCCACCGGGCTGGGCCGACTTCCTCGACCAGCAGCCGGTGGACTGCCTGAAAATCGCACCCTCGCATTTGCGCGGTTTGCTGGCACTGGACGATGCCCGACGGGTGTTGCCAAGAGAGGTGCTGATTCTGGGTGGCGAAGGCTTCGATCAGGCGTTGTTCACGCAAGTACGCGAACTGGCACCGCAACTGCGCATCTTCAACCACTACGGGCCTTCGGAAACCACGGTCGGCGTGATCTGTGGCGAAATTTCGTCCATCGATTCACTGGAGTCGGGGCAGTATCTGCCCTTGGGTCAGCCATTGGCAGACTGTGAACTGCGCATTGTCGATGGCAATGACATTCCGGTTCCGCTGGGCGTGGCCGGTGAGCTGTTGATTGCAGGCCCACAGGTTGCACAGGGTTATCTCGGCCAGCCTGAACTGACTGCAAAGGCATTCGGTTCTACGGCTCAGGGTCATGGTCATAGCCAGCACCAGCGCTTTTACCGCAGCGGCGACCGGGTTCGCCTGGATCGCAACGGGCGTCTGGTATTCCTCGGTCGTCAGGACGATCAGGTCAAGATCCGTGGTTTCCGGGTCGAACCGGGCGAAGTCAGTGCCTGGCTCAATGCCCGGTCACAGGTTCGCGAAGGTGCGGTGCTGGCACAGGAAATCAAAGGCCGGACACAACTGGTGGCGTATATCAGCCCCGCGCTGAGCGCTGAGGAACTGGCTGCCGTGCAAGCCGAGGCCAGGCATCAATTGCCGGAGCATATGCTGCCTGCCCACTGGCTGGTGCTGGACACACTGCCGCTGACCGCCAATGGCAAACTGGATCGCCGCGCCTTGCCGGAGCCGCCTGAAACTGAAGCAGCAAGCGCAGTCGCTCAGCCACCGATGGGGGCCACGGAGCAGCATCTGGCGCAGTTGTGGTGCCAAGTGCTGGGTTGTGCGCAGGTCGGGCGAGAAGATGACTTTTTCGCCCTCGGTGGCGATTCGATTCTCAGTCTGCAACTGATCGGCCTCGCTTCCCGCGCCGGGCTCAAGTTGAAACCTCGGGACGTCCTGCAGCATTCCACGCTGGCGGGCATGGCCCTGTGCATCGATTGCCGCCAGCAGCCGGCCTTGTCCACGGTTCTTGACGCCTTTCGCGAGTTGCTTGAGCAACCGGGGCTGGGGCCTGATGCCGACTTCTTTGCCGCAGGTGGCGACTCGATCCTCAGCCTGCAATTGATTGCCCGCCTGCGTAAGGCCGAATTGCGCCTTATGCCTCGGCAACTGCTTGAAAACCCGACGCCTCGGCAATTGGCCGGTGTGCTGAAACCCGTCGCAGCATCCGCCGTTGCGCCGCAGGCAGTGGCCCAGGCAGCCAATCAACCTCAGCCCTTGTCCCACGCTCAGCAACGGGTGTGGTTCATGCAACAGCTCGATCCGGCGCAAACGGCTTATAACGTCACTCAGTTGCTGGCCTTGCGCGGCAATATGGATGTGCCACGACTGCAAGGCACTTGTCAGGCGCTGGTCCATCGGCATGAAGCGCTGCGCTGCCGTTTCTTTGAAGAGCAAGGGCAGGTCTGGCAGCGTCTGGAGGAGACAGGCACGCCGATCTTCAATGTGCATGACCTCAGCGGCCTGAGCGAGTCCGAGCAACAGGCAACCATCGCCAAGGCCGCCCGACGTGTCTTCGATCTGGTCAACGGACCGTTGCTGGCCATCGATGTATTCAGCGTGGCGCCGGATGATTACCGTCTGCTGTTCAATGTGCATCACATTGCCGTGGACGGTTGGTCCATGGGCTTGCTGGTTAAGGACTTTGCGCTGATCTATCAGGACCGGCCAACACCTGCAACAACCGGTTTGCTGCCGTTCATCAAAGAGCAGCGGCAACGTCTGGACGGCGAGCAAGGCCAGCAATTGCTGGGTTATTGGCAGCAGCGCCTGCAAGGTCTGGGCAATGAACCTCTTGAGCTGCCCGATCACTGTCTGCGGCCAGCGGTGCAGGCCTACGAAGGTGCCCGTGACGAATTTGTCTTGCCGGGTGTTCTGAGCGCGGCAGTCGATGCACAGGCCCGAGCGTTGGGCGTTACGCCTTTCGTGCTGTACTTTGCTGCTTACCAGCTTCTGCTGTGGCGTCATGCCGGGCGCACTGATTTCGCCATCGGCTTGCCGGTGGCAGGGCGTGAGTCGGCAGCGGGTCAGGCGTTGGTCGGCCTGTTCGTCAACACCCTGGCTCACCGTGTACAGATCGATGCCCGACAAAGCCTGCAATCGTTCATCAAGACCCTGAACGGGCAACTGGCCGATGACATGGCCCATCAGGAGTTGCCGTTCGAGCAACTGCTGGACAAGCTGGACTTCGAGCGCCACCTGGATCGCACGCCGGTGTTCCAGAACCTGTTCAACTACCAGATCGACCATGGCGACTCCCGCCGTTTCAGCCTGCCGGGCGTCAGCGTCGAATCACTGGCACTGCCGGACGGCGTGGTCAGTGCCAAGTTCGATCTGACGTTCAATCTGTTCACCCAAGGCCGTGGCATCGATGCCAATACCCGCCTGATTGTCGAGTACGCCACCGCGCTGCTGCGTCCTGAAACCGCTCAGCGTCTGGTCGAGGATTATCAGGGCCTGCTCGGCAGCCTGACCCGCCTCGATCTTCAGCAGAACCTGCTGGAAGTGCCGCTGGATTCGGTTGCAAGACTGGCCACCTCGGGCATGTCCATGGACGTGTACTGCGAAGCGGATTTTGTGACGCGCTTTGAAGTACAGGCGGCCCTGCATCCCGAGCGCGTCGCGGTATTCAGCGCAAACCGTCGCTTGAGCTACGCAGCGCTGGATGCTCAGGCCAACCGGCTGGCCCATTGGCTGCTGGCGCAGGGCGTCGGTCACGAATCGGCGGTTGCCTTTTGCCTGCCACGGGATGAAAGACTGCTGGTATGCATGCTGGGAATCCAGAAAGCCGGTGCGTCCTACCTGCCGCTCGATCCCGGTCATCCAGCGGCCCGTCAGGCGCAGATTCTCAATCGGGCGCAGCCACACTTGCTGCTCTGCGATGCGCGGGCTGCCGACTTTCCGGAGCAACTGCGCAGCTACCTCTGGGCCGATCTGCCGCTGGCGCAGTTCCCGGCACAGGCTCCGGCGCTGGGCAGAAACCTTCAGCAACTGGCGTATACCCTCTACACCTCGGGCTCCACCGGGCAGCCCAAGGGCGTGCAGATCAGTCGCGGCAACTTTGCCAACTTCCTGCTGGCCATGGAGCAAGCGTTGCCACTGGACAACGTGCAGCGTTACCTGGCCTTGACCACTGTCACCTTCGACATCTGCGGTCTGGAGCTGTGCCTGCCGCTGGTGCGCGGCGGTTCCGTGGTGCTGGCCGATGATGAAGAGCGTCAGGACCCTGTGTTGCTCGCCAGTCTGATCAAGAATCAGTCCGTGGAGCTGATTCAGGCAACACCTGCCACTTGGGCCATGCTGTTGCAGGGCGACCGCCAAGTGCTGGCCGGGCGTGTGGCACTGGCCGGTGGTGAAGCGCTATCGGCGGAAATGGCGACTGAGCTGCGGCAATCCGTGGCTCATCTGGTCAACGTCTATGGCCCGACAGAAACCACCGTATGGTCTACCCAGACCCCGATCGATGCGCTGCAATTACCTGTCGCGCCTATTGGCCGGCCATTGCTCAACACCCGCTGCCACGTGCTCGACGAGCATTTGTGCGAAGTGCCGCCTGGCTGCGTGGGTGAGCTGTATATCGCCGGTGATGGTCTGGCCCGTGGTTATGCAGGGCAACCGGGCCTGACAGCAGAGCGCTTCATTGCCGATCCGTTCAGCACCGATGGCAGTCGCCTGTACCGCACAGGCGATCTGGCGCGCTGGCAACCCGACGGGCAGTTGTATTACCTGGGCCGTACCGACGATCAGATCAAACTGCGCGGTTTCCGTATCGAACTGGGCGAGATCGAGGCGGTTCTGCTCAGTCACCCGAAACTGGTTCAGGCGGTCGTGGCGGTGCAGGGCGAGCATCTGGCTGCCTTCTGGGTTGCAGAGGCAGGCAGCCCGCCCGACGAAACCGAGATCCGCGACTATTTGCAGGCGCGCTTGCCGGTTTACATGCTGCCGACGCATATGCAGGCACTGGAACAGTTGCCTCTTAACACCAATGGCAAAGTGGATCGCAAGCAATTGCCACGCTTGCAACTGGAAACCTCTGCCAGCAGCGCCGTCCAGCGTCCGCTATCGGCCAGCGAAACCTTGCTGGCTGAAGTCTGGGGCGCAGTGTTGAAACGCCAGCAGATTCCAGTCGACGGCCATTTCTTCCAGTTGGGTGGGCATTCGCTGATGGCTGCCCAGGTGCGTGGGCGCTTGCGCGAGCAGGGTTTCAAAGTGCCGCTGCGCTGGCTGTTCGAGACCCCGGTACTGGCTGAACTGGCTGCGCGGCTCGAAGGCCTGGCGCGTGATCTGGATATCGGCTCGCTGGCGATTCCTCACGTCGATCAGCAAATCGAACAGCCCTTGTCTTCGGCGCAGCAGCGGGTCTGGCTGATGCAGCAACTGGATCTGGCCGACAGCAGTTTCAACATGAGCAGCAACGTGCGTTTGCGCGGAGAACTGGACGAGCAATCCCTGCAACGCTCATTGCTGCGACTGGTAAGTCGGCATGCCATCTTGCGCACCACTTATCACCAGCAGGGCGGCGAGTTGCGCCAGCGGATTCATGGGGATCTGTCGGTAGAGCTGCAAGTGATCGCCTCCAGTGACGCCCAATGGCCGGTCGAGGCCCGCGAGGTTGCGTTGCGACCTTTCGATCTGGGCAGCGAGGCGCCATTGCGTGCGGTGCTGTATCGCACTGGCGAGCAGGAACATGTGCTGCAACTGGTCATGCACCATATCGCTTCAGATGGATGGTCCGGCGCGGTGCTGGTGGATGAGCTGATTCAGGGCTACGAAGCCTACAGCGCAGGCCTGCAACCCGCGCAGGGCGAACTGCCGATCCAGTACGTCGACTATGCCGTGTGGCAAGGTTCGCCCGCAGTTCAGTTGCGTCAGCGTGAAGGTCTGGACTTCTGGCGACGTACCCTGGCGGGTATCCCGTCGCAAGTGCCATTGCCGTTCGACTTTCCGCGCCCGGAACGCGACACCGGTACTGGTGCAGCGCTGGACTTCCAGTTGTCAGCCGCAACGGTAGAGCGCCTGAAGGCCTTTGGCCAGGACAGCGGCACTTCACCGTTCATGCTGTTGCTGACCTGTTATGCCGCCGTGTTGCAGCGCGAGACTCAAGGCCGGGACCTGGTAATCGGCACCGATGTGGCGAATCGTGACCACCCGGATACCGAGTCGCTGATCGGCTTCTTCGTCAACCTGCTGGCCTTGCGTATCCGTCTGCAACCGGAACTGAGTTTCCGTGAGCAGGCGCAGCAGGTCAGAGAGGTTTGCCTGCAAGCGTTCGCCTGGCAGGACACGCCGTTCGAGCGTGTTGTTGAATGCCTGGAACTGCCGCGTGTGGCCAACCTGCATCCGTTGCTGCAAACGCTGTTTGTCCTGGACAACACGCCGCGTCAGCAACGCCAGTTGGGCAACCTGCAGGTCGAGCCGCTGACCGGCGAGCAGCATCATTCCAAGTTCGACATGGCGCTGTTTGCCAGTGAAGACGGGGATGCGATCAGCCTGCGCTGGGTGTATCGCACCAGCCTGTTCCGCCCAGCCACGATCGAACGCCTGCGAGACGCTTTCGAGTCGCTACTGGAAATGGCCCTCGGTGCGCCTGAAAACCCTATCGATACCTTGATTCCGACTGTAAAGGGAGCTGCTGCAATGTCCACGGACAACCCGGTGCAACGCAAGATGAGCAAATTGGGCAAGATGCGCCAGAGTGGCACCCCGGCCACCCGCGAGCCCATCGAGGCCCGGCCGTTGCGCGAAGGCTCGAAATTCCCCTTGCTGGTGACTCTGCGCGACCGTGAACTGGCGCCGGCCATCTGGGCCGAGGCCAACCGTGACAAGGTAGAAAACTGGCTGCGCGAGCATGGCGGCATTCTGTTCCGTGGTTTCGATCTGCCGACACCGGTCGATTTCGAGACCTTTTGCCAGGCCCTGTGCCCGCAGCTTTATGGCCAGTACGGTGACCTGCCGAAAAAAGAGGGCGGCAAGAACATCTACAAGTCCACGCCATACCCCAAGGACCGGATGATCCTGTTCCACAACGAAAGCGCGCATCAGCATCGCTGGCCGCGTCGGCAGTGGTTCTACTGCGAGATTCCGGCCACCACCGGTGGCGCGACGCCGATTGTCGACAGCCGCGAGGTCTATCGTGAACTGCCGGCCTGGTTGCAGGCGAAGCTGCGCAGCAAACAACTGATGTATGTGCGCAATTTCAGCACCAGCCTGGACGTCAGCTGGCAGCACTTCTTCCAGACCGAGGAACGTGCCGAAGTCGAGCGGATCTGCCGTGAAAGCAATATCGAATTCCAGTGGCGCGGCGCCAACGACCTGCACACTCGCCAGGTCTGCCCGGCCGTGATCCTGCATCCGCTGACCGGCGAGGAGAGCTTCTTCAACCAGATCCAGCTCTACCATCCGGCCTTTCTGGATGCCGATATCCGCGAGCAGTTCCTGCGCGACGGCGCGGCGACCATGCCGAGGCAGGTGTTCTACGGCGATGGATCGGAGCTTGAAGAAAGCGCCATCGAGGCCATTAACGCTGCCTACGACCGTTGTGCTGTGCGTTTTGACTGGCAGCAAGGCGATGTGGTCATGCTCGATAACATGCTGGCGGCCCACGCACGGGACCCGTTCGACGGAGAGCGAAAGATTGTGGTGGCCATGGGCGAGATCTATGGCCGTGATCAGGTAATGGCTGCCCCGGCGCAGACCGAAGAGACCCACGCAGAGTTGAACCCATGATGGATCTTGGATTAACGCTTTCACCGCAACAGAAACAGCTTGCCCAGACCAATCCACAGGCCTGGCGCTGGGTACGGATGCAACTGGCGGGCGTGCCCGCAGGCACGATCGAACAACGCCTGCGGGCCTGCCTGGAACAACATGAGGCCCTGCGCCTGCGCTATCAGCGTCCGGTCGGTGCCACTGCGCTGCGCCAGCGGGTTGCCGAACTCAGCGAGCTGCGCCTGGACTGGCGTCAGGCTCAGGCCAGCGATGGTCATGATGCACAAGGCTGGCTGGAGCAGGCCCGAAGCCATTGCCAGACAGAACAACCGGATGTACTGGCCTGGCTGCTGGACGACAGCCTGCTGTTGGCGGTTCCGGTCTATTCACTTGATCAGCGCAGCCTGATCCAGTTGCAGGACCAATTACTGGGCCGTAGTGCAGCGCTTGAAGCCGAACCCATGCAATACGGCGAATATGTCGAGTGGATCAACGGCCTGCAACTGGACGAAGATGCCGAGCAAGGCGCGCAGTTCTGGCGCAACCTCGCGTTACAGGATGTGCCGGGCATGCGCCTGATCGAACGCTATGGCATCGCCAGTGGCAGCCATGCGCGGGTCAGCCTGGAACTTGCCCGTACATTGCCAGTTGCACTGAATGCACTGGCCGAGCGCGAAGGCGTGGAAGTCGAGCAACTGGTACTTGCAGCCTGGGGGTCGCTGCTGGGCAGGCTCAATGGTCAGCAGCATGGCCAGCTTGGCTTGCAGCATGATCCTCGCGATGACTATGAAGAGTTGCAGGGCGCTTATGGGGTTTTCGAGCAGACCCTGCCGATGGTGGTGCAGCTTTCTGAACACAGCACCCTGGTCAATCTGGCCAGGCAACTGACCCGTCAGCTGGAAAACGCTGTCGAATGGCAGGAATATGCAGGCCAGGCCCAACTGCTGCCGGAATGGCGCGCCAGTTTCCAGACCGGGCTGAGAGTGCTGTACACGTCGCAACTGCAAGACCTGCACGTGTTGTCTTTTGATACGCCGGTCGAACTGCACGTGCAATTGACTCTCGATGCACAAGGCAGCGGTCAACTGGCGCTGGCCTATGACTGCGGTTTGTACCGTGGCGAACAGGCGCAGGTATTGCTGCAGCGTTTTGCCCATTGGCTGGAGCAACTGGTGCAGTCGCCCAACGGGTTGATCAATGGCTTCGACCTTCATTTGCCCGAGGAACTGCTGCTGGCACCGGCGCGTCCGGCTCTTGAGACCGATCTCGATATCATCGCGACCTTGCGTACTCACGCCCGGACCCAACCGGATCGGCCGGCATTACGCTATGCGGATCAAATATTCTCATACGCCGAACTCGATGCCCTGAGCGACCGTGTGGCCGGCAGCCTGCATCAGGCCGGTGTGGGACGCGAGCAACTGGTCGGTCTTTACCTGCCACGCGGCGCGCAAATGCTGGTGGCGATGCTGGCCTGCTTCAAAGTCGGTGCCGCATATCTGCCGCTGGACCCCAAGCAGCCACCGTTGCGTCTGGCCGGTATTCTCGACGACGCTCGACCGGCGCTGTTGCTGCATGTGGAAGACCTGCTGCCCGAAACGTCGCTCAGGACTTTGAGCTGGTCAGAAGCCAGCAATGGCCCGCTGTTCGGGACGCCGCAACCTGTGGCTGCCCAAGACCTGGCCTACGTGCTCTATACCTCGGGCACCAGTGGCAAGCCTAAAGGCGTGCAGATCGAACAGGCTCAACTGCGCCATTACGCCACGCAAGTGACCCGGGCGCTGCAATTGCCCGAGGGCGGGCATTATGGACTGGTATCGTCGTTACTCGCGGACCTGGGCAACACTGTGCTGTTCCCGGCCTGGCTGCAAGGCGGGTGCGTGCATGTGCTGGAGCAGTCCACCGTGACCGATGCCCGGGCGTTTGCCGAAGAACTTCAGCGTCATCCGCTGGATGTCCTCAAGATCGTCCCTTCGCATCTTGAAGCCCTGATGGGCGAGCACGCTGCCGACATTCTTCCTCGCAAGGTCCTGGTGCTGGGCGGGGAACCCGTCGGTGAGCATTTGCTGAGCCGTCTGGCCGAGGCTAAACCGGCCTGTCGCCTGTACAACCATTACGGCCCGACCGAAACCACGGTCGGAGTGCTATGGCGAGCGATTGATCTCGATCAGGGCGTGGCAGGCAGTGCATTGAGCCAGGTACTGGGAGATAACCGCATCCATCTGCTCGATGAACAGCAGCGACCAGTACCGCCGGGACAGGCCGGTGAGTTGTGCATCAGCGGTAGCAGTGTCGGACGCGGCTATGTGGGGGATGTGGGCGGCTCTGCCTTTGGTATCGATCCGCTCAGTGGCAGTCGCCTGTATCGCACCGGCGATCTGGCCTTGCGTCAGGCTGATGGCGCACTGCGCATTCTGGGCCGCAACGATCAACAAGTGAAAATTCGCGGTTTTCGCCTGGAGCTGGCGGAAGTCGAACAGGCACTGTTGGGCCAGCAAGGCGTTTTGCAGGCGGCTGTGCTGCTGGATGGCGAAGGCGATCATGCGCGTCTGCTGGCCTTTATCGTCAAGGACGAGTCCGGCTCTCAGACAACAGATCAACTGCGCGCCAGTCTGGCTCGCCAGTTGCCGGACTACATGCTGCCCAGCGGTATTCTGGAGCTCAAGGCACTGCCACTGAACAGCAACGGCAAGCTGGATCGCAAGAACCTGTTGGAGCGTGCCCGGCAACGCCTGCAAAACACGCGAGTGGCGCCGGTCGGTGAACTGGAAACCGCTATTCTTGCCATCTGGTGCGAAGTGCTGGGTGTCGACGACCTGGGCGTGACCGATAACTTCTTTACGGTCGGCGGGCATTCATTGGCGGCGATCAAGGTGGTGTCTCTGCTGCGCGAGCGTCTGTCGCTCAACCTGCCGACCAATCTGTTGTTCGAGCGCCATACCGTGCGTGACCTGGTGAGTGGCCTTGGCAATGGCGAGAGCAGCGGCCCCTGGAAAGTCTTGAAGAAAGCCGATGAACAGTCGCCAGCCTTGCTGCTGGTACACGGAGCCCAAGGGCATCTGCAGGCGTATCAGCCACTGGCGGACAATCTTGGCACCCAAGTCTCGGTCTTCGGCCTTGCAGCTCTGGAAAAAGGCTGGGACGAAAGCGATATGGATGCGCTGTTGCAGCAATATGTGGCGAGCATTCCTGTCGAGTTGAAACAGCGCCCGCTGGTGCTGCTGGGCTGGAGCCTGGCTTCGCGGCTGGCCTTGTTGCTGGTGCCGCATTTGCAGGCCAGCGGTTTTAACATCGCAGGGCTAGCCGTGCTCGATCACGATGCCCAGCGCAGTCTGGCAGGCGAGGGCGATGAGGCAGGGCAGTTGATTGCCGACTTTTCCTTCTATTGCCGCAGCCACGCGCAGCCGATTGGCGAATCGTTAAGAGAGCGTTTGACGGGGCTGCTGGCCGGTCATGACTATGCCGAAGGCGTTACGCTGTTGCTCAACGATCCTCAGGTACGCTCGCATCTGCAATGGGAAGCGGCCGACGCCGAACTGCTTGCGCTGCTGGGGCAATATCGCTCGATCAAGACGCGCCTGTATGAGCAGACCTTGCCCATCGTCGATGTGCCGCTCTGGCTCTGGCGCGGCAATGTCCATGGTGACTTGCGTACCCAGTGGCAAGCGCATACGCGGCACCCCGTTCGCCAGTGGGTGCTGGACGTTGGGCATCACGATATACCGGGCGAGCCTCGACTGGCCGAAAGCCTGTTGCCTCTATTGTTGCAAACCTCTGCCAAGGCGGTATCGGCATCATGATTCTATTGAAAGAACTGCTGCATAACGCTCGATGGCGCATCTTTCTTGCGGTGCTGAGCAGTGCCTTGAGTGCAGCGGCCAGTATCGGCCTGATCGGCTACATCAACCGCAGTCTGGAACAAGGCCCTGGCGATATCGGCCAGGCCTTGCTGATGTTCGGTGGCTTGTTGGTCCTGCTGTTTATCAGCGGTGTCACTTCGCAATGGTTGCTGGTACAGATTGGCCATCGTCTGGTTTACCAGTTGCGGCTGCGGCTGGTGGGCAAGGTGTTGGGCACTGCGCTGGAACGTATTGAACGGCTGGGCAGCCCGCGCATCTACAACGCCCTGACCAAGGACGTGACTACAGTCGCCACGGCATTCAAGCAACTGCCGATTTCCCTGTACAACGGCTTGCTGTTGCTGGCTGGGCTGGCGTACATGGCCTGGCTGAGCCTGCCGTTCTTTTTCCTGACACTGGTGGTTATTGCCTTCGGGGTCGGCCTGGATGTGTTGCTCGGGCGTAAGGTCAAGGCTCTGATGCAGGCGGTACGGCGCCAGGATGACCAGTTGACCGAGCAGTTCGAGGCGGCCATTCATGGTCGCTGCGAACTGGGCCTGAGCCGCGAGCGCCGGCATCAGCTCTATCAGCACAAGCTGGAGCCCATCGCACGGGCGTCGCTGGATGCCTCGGTGCGCGCCGATACCTTGTGGGCGATCAACCTCAACTGGACGACTCTGCTGGTATTCGTGCTGATCGGTACGCTGTTCTTTCTTGGCCAGGGGCTTGGCTGGCTGAACCAGCAGGTGGTGGTGGGCTACGTACTGGCAATCATGTTCCTGCGCACGCCGATCTCGATGATCCTCGATGCCATTCCGGCAGTCATTCGCGGTCATGTGGCTTTGCAGGCCATCGATGCTCTGGCCCTGGGCGAAACGGTGCAGTTCACGGCGCCCGCACAGGCGTCGCAACCCTTTGAGGAGCTGCGCCTGTCGAACGTGCGTTATCGCTATCCCGGCCAGAGTGACGAGTTTGCCTTTGAGTTGGGGCCGATCGACCTGTCGATTCGCCGTGGCGAGCTGATTTTCATTGTCGGCGGCAATGGCAGTGGCAAATCGACCCTGGCCAAGTTGCTGACAGGGCTCTACGTACCCACTTCGGGCCAGGTTTCACTCAATGATGTGGTGCTCGATATCAGCACCAGCGAGTGGCATCGCGAGCATTTCGCCGCCATCTTTGCCGACTTCTATCTGTTCGCCGATGTGCTGGGCGAAGCAGGTAATCATGAAGGGCTTGAGGCTCGGGTGGATCATTATCTGGAGCGTCTGGGGCTGGCCCATAAAGTCGAGTTCGCGGCCGGGCGCCTGTCCACCACATCCTTGTCCATGGGCCAGCGCAAACGCCTGGCGCTGTTGATGCTGATGATGGAAGGCCGGGAAGTCTTCCTGCTGGACGAATGGGCGGCGGATCAGGACCCGGTATTCCGGCATGTGTTCTACAACGATCTGCTGCCCGAGTTGAAGGCTGCCGGCAAGACGGTAATCGCCATTACCCATGACGACCGCTATTTCGATGTTGCCGACCGGGTCTATCGCCTCGACTACGGCCATCTGGTGGATTACGACCGCGAGACCGAAAACCCTTTCCAACTGGTGAAATGAGGGCGGCAGTCAGTCCTGCTGCCTGCATTCATCCAGAGGGCAACTGCTGCAATAGCCGACACCGGGAAGACGGTAGCGAATGCAGCAGATGCGCCTCAGGCGCAGGGGCTCGTTCTCGCCGGTGTCGTGATAGCGCACGGGGGCGAACAGCGGATTGCGTCGGCCGTCAGGGCGCAGTCGGGCAGTGAGGATCTCCCTGGCCGGTGCGGTGCTCTGGGGGCTGGCCAGCGGGTGCAGGTCGAGACGGCTGGTGACGAACTCGAAGGTGTTGCCGGCATTGCTCCAGAACAGCCGGGGCGATGCGCGGGTGACTTTGACCAGCGCTTCGATGACGGGGGTCAGATGACCGTCGATCAGGCCATGAAAGCGCTCGAAGGCAGAGCAGGGAGGCAGAGGATTGCCAGCATGGGCCAGATGCAGCGCCTTGGGTCTGGAATCGTCACCCAGTTGCAAGCCGGTATCGGCCAGGGCCAGCGGCAGTTCGCATTGTTGCAGCAGGCTGGTGGCCATGACCGGAGCCATGAACGTGCTGAAGTACCACTTGGACCACAGTGACACCAGGGCCAGGCGTTCATCGGTCTTGTAGCGCAGCAGCAGGCCATCGACGAAGGCACTGAAATGCTCGTGCTCGAAAAACAGGTCACCCGGCACGTCTACCCGTGGAAGGCTGCGCAGTTGCAGTTTCTCACCGTAGTCAGCGAGAGGACCGGTGAACAGCGGAGCAAGGCTGGGAATCATCGACTCATCCGTGGACCGCTTGTTGAGAGCAGTTATCGTTCAGAGGGGGCTGGAAGTATAAACAGGGTGTCAGCGTCTTGCGACTGTTCATCCTGGCTATCGACGACTGAAAACGCTGCATCGGCAATAAAATATTAATGAGAATTGCTACCATTCGTAGTAATGTATCGAGAATGTATCAAGAACCTACCAAGGAGAAAAACAATGAGTCTGGACAGTCCGGATACGCGCTTTCTGGTTGTAGTCAATGGTGAGGAACAGTACTCGATCTGGCCGGATTACCGCAGTGTGCCTGAAGGCTGGCGCACCCTCGATGTTCAGGGCAGCAAGGAAGAATGCCTGAGCTATATCGAGAAAGTCTGGACCGACATGCGCCCGCTGAGCCTGCGCCAGGCCATGCAGGTACAAGGGCAGGGCTGATCGCCTGCGACCGTATTTTCAACTTCAGGGATTCAATATGGAAAGCGTCCAGCCCCGCCAGGCGTCCAGTGCTGCCTTCACACTGGAACAGTTTCGTCAGCAAGCCCCACGTGAACTGAACACCAATGAGTACTTGCAGCGCCAGGCTGCACGGGAGTCGAATGCCCGTTCTTACCCGCGACGCATTCCCTTGGCCCTGCAAGAAGCGCATGGCCTTTATGTACGCGACACCCAAGGCCAATTGTTCATGGACTGCCTGGCGGGTGCGGGGACTCTGGCTCTGGGCCATAACCACCCGGTCACCATCGAAGCCATGCGCCAGACACTGGACTCCGGTTTGCCACTGCATACGCTGGACCTGACGACACCGGTCAAGGATCGTTTTGTCGAAGACCTGTTCAACGCGCTGCCGGAAAACTTTGCCCGCCATGCGCGTATCCAGTTCTGTGGCCCGACCGGTGCCGATGGCATCGAAGCAGCATTGAAACTGGCGCGTATTGCCACCGGGCGTAAACCGATCCTGTCGTTCTCCGGCGGCTACCACGGCATGACCCTGGGCACCTTGAGCCTGATGGGTAATCTTGGGCCAAAACAGGCGCTGGGTTCGCTGATGGCCGACGTGCAGTTTCTGCCGTACCCCTACGACTACCGCTGCCCGTTCGGCATCGGCGGTGAAGCGGGTATCGATGCCGGGCTGCATTTCATCGAGCAGTTCTTGGGCGATCCGGAGTCAGGCGTGTTGCCTCCGGCGGCCATCGTGGTCGAAGTCGTGCAGGGCGAGGGCGGGGTGATTCCCGCGCCGGTACGCTGGCTTCAAGGCCTGCGCCAGTTGACCCGCAAGCATGGCGTGGCACTGATCATCGATGAAGTGCAGACCGGCATAGGTCGTACTGGCAAACTCTTCGCTTTCGAGCATGCGGGCATTGAACCCGACATTCTCGTGCTTTCCAAAGCCATAGGCGGTGGCCTGCCATTGTCGGTAGTGGTTTACCGGGAAGAACTGGACACCTGGAAACCCGGCTCCCATGCCGGCACGTTCCGAGGCAATCAGATGGCCATGGCGGCGG
Organism: Pseudomonas serbiensis; assembly: GCF_030580745.1. Lineage (NCBI taxonomy): Bacteria > Pseudomonadati > Pseudomonadota > Gammaproteobacteria > Pseudomonadales > Pseudomonadaceae > Pseudomonas > Pseudomonas serbiensis. The sequence goes on along the minus strand of NZ_JAUQOO010000005.1, from coordinate 43,548 downwards.
GCGCTGCGACCCTGCGCCATATCATCAGCGAAGACCTGCCGGGGCATACCGACGTCATGGGCCAACGCCTGATGAGCTCGTTGCGCCAGTTGCAGAGCGACTATCCATGCCTGGGCCAGGTTCGCGGTCGCGGCCTGATGGTCGGCGTGGAAATCGTCAGCGATACACCGGGCGACAGCCGTGTGCCAGCAGCGGATACCGCACTGGCCCAGGCCATTCAACGTCAATGCCTGCACCTGGGCGTGATCCTGGAACTGGGCGGACGCCACGGTGCCGTGGTGCGCTTCCTGCCTCCATTGATTATTCAGGCCGAAGAAGTTGATGTGCTGGTCGGGGTGTTTCAGGTTGCCTTGGAGAAGGCGATTGCGCAGGTTAAAGGAAAAGTCTTGCGCAGCGCGTGAGTCGCCAGTGATTTAGCCAGCCTTTGAGGCTGGCAAGAATATCTCAAACCTTGCGCCTCCCAGTGGCGATGAGTCGACGGCTATCCTGCCACCCTGGCATTCAATGGCCTGTCGACTGATCGCCAGCCCCAGGCCGAACCCGCCTGTAATGCGATCACGACTTCGATCCAGGCGATAGAACGGCTCGAAAATGTGTGTCTGCTCGGCGACGGGGATGCCAATGCCGTCATCCTCAACGCTGATCCAGAAACCGTTGCCTGCCTCCAGACGGGCACTTACGCGCACGACTTTCTCGCAATACCGAATGGCGTTGCTGACCAGGTTCTGTATTGCGCGTGCAGTGAGGCGAGGGTCCAGGGCAAAGTCTGCGTCCGCCTTTTCAAAACACAGCAGCAAAGTAAAACCCTTGCTGTCCTGTTCCTCGATAAAGCCTCCCAGAACACTGTCCAGATACGCCTGCATGGGGATTTCATCCTGCGCAGGGCGCTGGTTCGGCGATTTCAGCCGGGTATAGGAAAGCAACTCATCAATCAGAGTGTCCAGCTCCCGGACATGACCAAGCATCTGCTCGATCCGTCGACGGGTCTCGGGTTCCAGAGGGTCGGCCATGACCAGTGCCATGCCGAACTCCAGCCTCGACAACGGAGTACGCAATTCGTGGGATACCGCGTTCAAAAGCTCCTGCTGCTGATTGAGCAGGCCTTCGATATCCTGAGCCATCTTGTCGAACACCTGAGCCAGATCGCCAATGTTGGAGCGCGGCGAAATTTGCGTTCGCTCCGCCAGATTGCCGCTTCCCAGGATCATTGCAGTGCGCTTGAGGCGTTGCAGGTCGCGCCAGTGAGGCCAGACCCATACCAGCAGGCAGGCCAGCAATGCGGCACCGATCAGAATATTGATCATCCAGTACATGATGTTGATATCGACAGGCGCATCGGGCGCTACCAGCTCGACCACCGTATCCGGATCGATCAGGGCGAGTGCGGTGCCCAGTTCGCCATAATTATCCGAACGCACGGCATTCTGGCCCTGCCTGAGTGCCCTGCGTTCAGGCTCCGTCAGGCCGGGATCGGTTATCGAGACAAGCCTTAAGCGAGACGGAGCAAAATCTGCCCTGAGTTCGCTTTCAAGGGCTGGCCAGTCTGCTCGCGGTGTCTGATTGAAACGTTTCCTTATCAGGCTCAGCGTACCTTTGGCCTGATCCTGGTTGTAGGTGATGGTCTGCTGGTTGAACCACTTCAGCACCACTTCAGGAATCGCAAACAGCGCGACGCCATAGGTCACCAGCATGATCAGGTAAAGCCGAGCGAGCATCTTGAACATGGCGATCCATTATTTTTGTCAGGAGTGCGGGGTGAACTCGTGAAACCAGACGGTCACTCGTCCCACTCGGAGCGACTCAACAAGTAGCCCTTACCCCATACAGTCTTGATCCTGCGGGGCTCGGCAGGATTGTCTTCGAATTTGCGCCGCAATTTGGAAATCGCCACATCGACCGAGCGGTCGATACCGTTGAATTCAATGCCGCGCAACTGCTGGATCAACTGATCGCGACTCAAGACTTCACCCGCGTGACTGGCCAGCACCAGTAACAGATTGTATTCCCCGGAGGATAGCTCGACGTCCTGGTGGCGCCATTGCACTTGGCGTTCGCTCAGATCGATCAGCAGTTGCCCCAGGACGATCTGCTGGGCGTCGTGGCGAGTCTCGGCAGACAGGCTGCGGCGCAGCAGCGTGCGAATCCGTGCCAGAAGCACTCGGGGTTCGCAGGGTTTGGCAACGTAGTCATCGGCGCCGGTTTCCAGGCCGAGAATCTGGTCGTCGCTCTTGTCCCTGGCCGTCAGCATGATGATGGGCAAGGCAGGGCTTTCATCCCTTAGTTGCCTGCACACGTGTAAACCGTCGAGCCCCGGCAGCATCAGGTCGAGGATGACCAGGTCGGGACGCAACCGGTGCATGCCTTCAAGCGCGCGATCACCGCGGTTGATTACCGTGACGTCGTACTCAAAGCGCTGGAGATAGCTGGCAATCAGCTCCGCCAGCGCGCTGTCGTCCTCGACGAGCATAATTCTGGGCATTGTTCAGGCCATTTCTGCGAAGGGGACAGCATAACCAAGGCCTGCCGGATACGCGCAATGCCTTAACACTTCTTCACATCTTTCCAACACTTGTTTACATTCGTTCTGGACGCAGTCTTTAGCATGGCGCGATCTTCACGGGGAACGCCACAATGCCGTCTTTATTGCGTCTCGATCCAAACCGATTGATGTTGTGTGCCGGACTTGCTGCGCTGGCTGCCTGCGGCAAACCCACTGCGCAGCAAGAGGTGCCGCCACCGCATGTGAGTGTGGAAACGGTCAGGACGCAACCTCTGACCATCACGACAGAACTCAATGGGCGTCTGGTTTCGCCGCGTATTGCCGAGGTCCGTGCGCGGGTAGCCGGGATCGTGCTGCAACGGGTTTATCGCGAGGGTACGGAAGTCCGGCAGGGCGATGTTCTTTTTCGCATTGATCCGGCGCCTTTTCAGGCGGATGTCGAAAGCGCCGAAGCGGCCTTGCGCAAGGCACAAGCGACGGAGTATCAGGCTCGCTTGCAAGCCGAACGCTATACAGAGCTGACAAAGATCAGCGCCGTCAGTCGTCAGGACGCCGAAAACGCTCGCGCCAGCTTCCTGCAGGCCCAGGCCGATGTGGCATCGACCCGGGCGGCACTCAAGCGCGCCCGTCTCAACCTGGATTACGCAACAGTCACTGCGCCCATTTCGGGACGCATCGGCAAGGCTCAGGTCACCGAAGGCGCATTGGTCGGGCAGGGTGATGCCACCGCATTGGCAACCATCCAGCAGTTGCAGCCCCTTTATGCCGATATCAACCAGTCCACACGACAGATCAGTGACCTGCGCCGCTCGCTGCTGCAAGGGCAGTTGCAGCAGCTTGAAGCGGGACAGATTACCGCGACACTCATTCAGGAAGATGGCAGCCAGTATCCGTACAAAGGGAAGTTGCTGTTTTCCGACCTGACGGTGGATCAAGGCACTGGCCAGGTCACCCTGCGCAGCGAGTTTCCCAACCCGCAAAACGAGCTATTGCCTGGCAGTTTCATCACTGTGCAGCTTGATCAGGCTCGCGTGGCACAAGGTATTACGGTGCCACAGCGTGCAGTGCAACGCGACGCAGCAGGCAAGGCACTGGTATTGATTGTCGATGCGCAAGGCAAGGTACAGGAGCGGGCAATTGAACCGGGAGTTGTGCAGCACAACCGCTGGATCGTGAAGAGCGGCCTCGATGCCGGTGATCGAGTCATCGTTTCCGGCCTGCAACACGTGCAGCCGGGTATCACAGTGACGGCAGAAGAAGAGGGCTCTCAAGCCCTGGCTCGGGAGAAGAAGTAATGGCGCCGTTTTTTATCGATCGGCCTGTGTTTGCCTGGGTCATTGCGCTGTTCATTGTGCTGGCCGGCTTGCTTGCCATCCCTAAGCTGCCTGTGGCCCAGTACCCCAGCGTTGCGCCACCGCAAATCGAGTTGACCGCCACTTATCCCGGCGCGTCTGCCAATACCATCGATGAAAGCGTGGTGAGCCTGATCGAGCAAGAACTGAACGGTGTCAATCACTTGCTGTATTTCAGCTCCAGCAGCAGCCAGGGCACGGCAACCATGACCATTACGTTCCAGCCGGGCACCAATCCCGAGCTGGCCAAGGTCGATGTGCAGAACCGGCTGAAAGTCATCGAGCCGCGTCTGCCGCGGGCGGTGAGCCAGCAAGGCCTTCAGCTTGAAGAGATCTCTGCCGGATTCCTGATGATCGCCACGCTGACTTCAACGGACGGTCGTCTCGACGAAATTGCGCTTAGCGATTACTTGACGCGCAACGTGGTCAACGAACTGAAGCGCTTGAATGGTGTGGGCAAGGCCCAGTTGTTCGGTTCAGAACGTGCCATGCGGATCTGGATCGATCCGCAGAAACTGGTCGCTTTCAATCTGACTCCATCCGATGTCAGCCAGGCCATTGCCGAGCAGAACGTTCAGGTCGCGGCTGGCAGTATTGGCGACTTGCCGTCATCGGCGGATCAGGAAATGACCGCAACCGTCATGGTCAAGGGGCAATTGAGTACGCAGCAGGAGTTTGCCGCCATTGTTCTCAAGGCGAACGCCAACGGCTCCAGCGTGACTGTTGGCGATGTGGCACGGGTCGAGGTTGGAGCCCAGAGCTACAATTTCGCCACCCGCCTGGATGGTAAGGCGTCAGTTGCCGTGGGCGTACAACTGGCGCCGGCAGCCAACGCGATGAGTACTGCGAACCTGGTAAGGGAAAAGCTCGACGAGCTTTCGCGTTATTTTCCGGCCGGGGTGAAATACGACGTTCCTTACGACACGTCGCCTTTCGTCAAGGTATCGATCACCAAGGTCATTCACACCTTGATCGAAGCCATGGTGCTGGTGTTCATCGTGATGTTCGTGTTCCTGCAGAACATCCGCTACACCCTGATCCCTGCTCTTGTAGTGCCCGTCGCCTTGATGGGGACATTCGCCGTGATGTTCTTGCTCGGCTTTTCAATCAATGTGCTGACGCTGTTCGGCATGGTCCTGGCAATCGGCATTCTGGTGGACGATGCCATTGTGGTGGTGGAAAACGTCGAGCGGCTGATGGCCCAGGAAGGATTGTCACCCAGGCAGGCTACTCGCAAAGCCATGGAGGAAATCAGTAGCGCCATCATCGGAATAACCCTGGTACTGACAGCCGTATTCATTCCCATGGCATTCATGCCGGGCTCGGTCGGAGTGATCTATCAGCAGTTCTCGATTTCCATGGCCGTTGCCATCGTGTTTTCAGCGTTTCTGGCCCTGAGCCTGACACCGGCTCTGTGCGCCACGATGCTCAAGCCGATACCTGCGAACTCACATCACGAGAAGAACGGGTTTTTCGGCTGGTTCAACCGGCGCTTCGAGCAAGCCAGTCAGGGCTACGAAAATCTGGTAAGCAAAGCGGTAGGCCGCATTGGACGCTATATGGTCATCTTTCTGTTGCTGACAGGCATCATGGGATTGCTGTTTGTCCGCCTGCCATCCTCGTTCCTGCCAGTGGAGGATCAGGGCTATACCATCACCGATATTCAATTGCCGCCAGGGGCCAGCCAGCAACGTACCATTGAAGTGGCCAGACAGATCGAAGCACACAATGCGCAGGAAACAGGCATTACCAATACCGTGATGATTCTCGGCTTCAGCTTTTCCGGGAGCGGGCAGAATGCCGCACTTGCTTTTACCACTTTGAAAGACTGGTCGCAGCGGGCTGCACAGGACTCTGCTCAATCCATTGCCGACCGGGCCAGTGCCGTGTTTTCCGGTTTCAAGGACGCCATGGTATTCAGTCTGCTGCCGCCGCCTGTCGAAGGGCTGGGCACATCTGGTGGTTTTGAAGTGTGGCTGCAGGATCGTGGCTCACAAGGCCATGACGCATTGCGGCAAGCCCGTGATGAACTGCTGAGCAAAGCCAGCGAAAGTCCGATCCTGCAAAACGTGCGCGAAGCGTCCCTGGCGGAAACCCCGCAGGTCAATATCGAAGTGGACCGCCAGCAAGCTCATGCCATGGGCATTTCGTTCTCGGATATCGCCAGCGTGCTGTCGACCTCGCTGGGTTCAGCCTACGTCAATGACTTCCCGAATCTTGGGCGTATGCAGCAAGTGATCGTGCAGAGCCAGGGCGACCGCCGGCAACAGGTTGAAGACCTCTTGCGCCTTGAAGTCAAAAACCGTCAGGGACGCATGGTGCCTGTTTCGGCATTCGCCAGCATCCACTGGACACGAGGGCCGGCTCAGCTCACTCGATACAACGGCTATCAAGCGGTCAGCCTGTCCGGTGAGCCTTCGCCGGGGCACAGTACCGGTGAGGCGATGGAGGAAATGGAGCGTCTGGCTTCGGGGCTGTCCACAGGCTTTGCCTTGCAGTGGACAGGGCTTTCATTGCAGGAGCGCATATCCGGCGGCCAGGTGCCGCTGCTGCTCGGGCTTTCGATGCTGGTGGTGTTTCTGTGCCTGGCGGCGCTTTATGAAAGCTGGGCGATTCCTGCGGCAGTCTTGATGGTAGTGCCTCTTGGCATTATCGGCGCAGTGTTGGCGGTCACTTTACGCGGCATGCCCAATGACGTGTTCTTCAAGGTCGGGCTGATCACCATCATCGGGCTCTCTGCAAAGAACGCCATCCTGATCATTGAGTTCGCTACCAGTCTGCATGCTCAAGGCATGAGCAGGGTCGAGGCGAGTGTTCGTGCTGCTCGTCTGCGTCTGCGCCCCATCGTAATGACGTCCCTGGCGTTCATTTTCGGTGTTGTCCCGCTGGTGTTCGCCTCGGGGGCCAGCTCGGCAAGTCAGCAGGCAATAGGGACCGGCGTAATGGGCGGCATGGTCACCGCAACGCTGGCAGTACTTTTCGTACCCGTGTTTTTCGTTCTGATCATGGGGATGCGCGAGAGAAGCCGGCGAGGTTCGGCTTGCGAAGAGTAACGGGGCGACAGGGTGTTTTTTCGTGGTTCTGTATTGAAAAAGGATGATCCGTCTTGCCTGGTAGAACTTTAAATCGCTGGCTGGTACTGCTGGCGGTCATGATGGCTTTTCTGCCGATCGTACTGGATCTGACCATTCTTCATGTGGCAGTCCCCTCGCTGTCCATGGCCTTGCAGGCAACCGGTACAGAGGTCCTGTGGATCATCGACATTTATCCGCTGTTGATGGCCAGCCTGCTGATTCCCATGGGCACGCTTGCCGACAGAGTCGGTCATCGGCGCATGTTGATACTGGGGCTTGGCATCTTTTGTACAGGGTCGGTTCTTGCGGCCTTTGCTCCGAGCGCCGAGGCCCTGATCGGGGCGCGTGCCTTCATGGCCTTTGGAGCTGCCATGGTCATGCCATGCACCCTTGCTATCGTTCGACAGACTTTCGAGGATGAAGGCGAGCGTGCCATGGCGCTGGGCATCTGGGGCGCGGTTGCTTCTGCAGGGGCTGCCCTGGGACCGCTGGCTGGCGGGGCGCTGCTTGAGCATTTCTGGTGGGGCGCGGTATTTCTGATAAACGTGCCAGTGATGCTTTTTGTCATTCCTCTGGTAAAGGCCTATATCCCTGTGCGTCTGCTATCGGCAGGTGGTCCCGGAAAGTGGCCGATAGAGCAGGCCCTGATTCTTATCCTCGGCATCATGGCAACGGTATATGGCCTGAAATCGGGCTTCAGGACAGGCAGTTCCCTGCCGATGACGATCATCTTTATTGCATTTGGCATCCTGATGCTGCTTTGGTTTGCACATAAGCAGCTTCGTTCGCCCGATCCGATGCTCGATTTGAGCCTGTTTTCTGTCCCGCAGATCAGCGCAGGCGTTGTCATGTCACTGGTAGTCATGGGAGCGCTTGCCGGGGTAGAGCTGATGCTTGCTCAGGAACTGCAATTCGTCCTTGGGCAAACGCCACTGGAGGCCGGTATTTTCATGCTGCCCCTGATGATCGGTTCCGCTATCGGTGGGCCGCTTGCGGGCATGCTGCTTCAGGCGATCGGGTTGAGGCAGGTGGCGAGTTTGTCTCTGTTGATTTCTGCTGTATCTCTGGTGGGGCTGGCGCTTGCCAACCTGGGCAGCGGCGGGGTGGTTGTCGTTTTTACACTGGTGGCACTCGGGCTGGCACTCAGCGTTGGCATGACGGCTTCCTCAGTCGCAATCATGAGTCACACACCGGTCGAGAAAGCCGGCTCAGCCGGAGCTCTGGAGGCCACAAGTTATGACCTGGGCTCAGGCCTGGGGATCACTGTGTTCGGGATTCTCCTGACGTCCAGCTACGAACGATCGATTCGTCTGCCGGATGACCTGCCCTTGAATATCGCTGAAACGGCAGGGCGCTCGATAGGCGAAACGATGATGGCGGCGAAGGCGGTGGGCGTGCATCAGGCACAGCAACTCGTTCTGGCTGGTCAGGAAGCTTTCAGTGCGTCACACAGCCTGGTTCTGCTCGCGGCTGCCGCCCTGATCGGTCTGGTGAGCATCGTGGTCTGGAACCTGTTACGCAATCAGTGAGTATCGCGAATAAACTTCGGCTGCCGATTACCGTCAAACCCGTCTCGTACGTATCTTCATATAGGACGGAATATGCGGCAATTACGAAAGAAAGCATCCCTGTTGCTATTGGGCAGCTCACTCCTGACAGCCAACCATATCCTTGCAGCGGACGCAGCTTCGCCCATCACGGTAGTCGCCACTAACCCTGCGTTTTCCACACTTGTTGCGCCCGATGCGAAGGTAGAAACACTCACCGATGGTGCAAAGTGGGCAGAAGGTCCGCTATGCCTGCCCGACGGTGGCCTGCTATGGAGTGACGTCAAGGCGAACAAGGTCATGAGCTGGGACGAGAAAAACGGCGTCACGACCTTGCTGGATCCTGCCCATTATCAGAATGGCCGTGCTCTGGATGCCGAGGGCCGCGTGGTTGCTGCCTCCCACGGCGAGCGTGCAATCGTGCGCCAGGAAAAGGATGGCAAGTGGCATACCCTGATCCAGAGATATCGGGGTAAACGCCTGAACAGTCCGAACGATGTCGTCGTCGACAAGAGCGGCCATATCTGGTTCAGCGATCCGACCTTTGGCGTGTTGAACAAGGCAGAGAGTTACGGAGGAAAACCGGAGCAGGGCGGCGAGTACCTGTATCGCTACAACCCGCAGCTCAAGGAACTGACCCGGCTCAAGACACCTGGCCTTCATTCACCCAATGGCCTGGCCTTTTCGCCTGACCAAAGCCTGCTGTATGTGGCCGACTCGCAACTGGCCCATGACTTCAAGAACCCAAAACTGGCCCATAAGGTGCTGGTCTATCAGGTTCACAATGGCGCACTGAGCAATGGCCGGACATTTACCGAAATCACGCCGGGCATCCCCGACGGCCTCAAGGTCGACGCCAAGGGCAATGTCTGGAGCAGCAGTAAAGAAGGCATTCAGGTGTATTCGCCAAAAGGCGAGTTGCTCGGGAAACTGCGGGTGGCGGCCGAGGATACCGGCAACCTTGCATTCTGCTCTACGGGTTCACAGCACTGGGCTTACGTGACGGCGGGCAACAAGGTCTTGAGGGTGCAGACGCTGATTGGAGGAGGTCAGGAGTAACCCTGGTTCGTCGACGGGCAGGGTTTGACTCTTTGCCTTGCCGTTGACGGACTTTGGATAAAACATTGTTCTGCGTCGGGGCAAGCACCATCCTCTACCCGCAATCCCGGATGAATATCGAGTTCTGGAATGTATTACGCGCCAAGTGATGGCTATATGACATATACTAGTGACTATCGCGCAGACTATAAGCAGATGCACTTCGCAAATCCCTTACAGATCCGCGGGTAACTCCTGTTGTGATCTTTTCATTACCATCCATTCTTATGTAGTCGCTAGGGGTTCCCCTTAGAGATACATGTTACCCCTTATTTCAGCAGCTCTTCGATCAGGCGATTTGTGCGCCAAGACAGTATGTTCACATCAATAGTTCCCACGGACATGAATAATAATTACACGCAACGAGACAGCCTCTTTCCATGCAGTCACATGATTGCTCATTGCCATCACTTTAGATGCAATCCCCCCCTAAAGGCTTGATTTTGCTACATGTCAGCAGCATGACATCCCTGGCTACGCACAGCTCTATCTCGCGTGTTCCTGCCTGAACAACCGATTTAAGACATCATATTGATATCATTAGTTCTCGCAATTTAAGAAAATTCCTACAAAAACTAAAGAAGTTTCGTCTTAGTGTTTAAGTACTTGCTAGTGGCCATCACCGTGAGTAAGATCCACGCCCTCGGAGGGTGCGATTCTCAATTAGAACAGGGGTTCGCCACCACTTCGTATTGTCTTATGCCATTGCAATACTGATGGCCATACTGGATGTGATCGTAATTGAAGGTCATGGATGTCCTACTCAAGTAAGCTTTCAGCTCATTACCTTGAACTCGCAAAAGCCCCGGTCTCGGCCGAAAGTTTTGCGGGAGAGGACGTTCGCTTTTCGAGCGAGTATGAGGCTTTGGAAAGTGAGCTGAACAAAGCCCAGTCCATGCACGAAAGCGGTCAGATCGACTGGCTGAAAATTCGCGAAAACAGTGAAGCTCTCCTTCGTACCCAGTCCAAGGATCTGCGGGTGGGTGCCTGGCTGACATGGGCTCTTTACCAGCGTGAGTCCTTCCAGGGTTTGTTGGCCGGGCTTGGGCTTTTACACCATCTTTGTGAGAGTCATTGGGCCGAGGTTTATCCGAGCAAGGCCCGGACCCGTTCTGCTGCAATCAGTTGGCTGGTGTCACGCCTTGAGCAGGTACTGAACGAAAACGTCGCCATCAAGGAACAGCTGCCGCTGTTCCGCCGCCTGGTCGAGCACCTTGAAGGCCTTGACGCTGCATGCACCCAGCATCTGGGCGACGATGCTCCGCTGCTGCTACCACTTTCCCGCCGCCTGAAAGGCATGGTCCAGCGCGCCGCCGACAACCAGCCAGAGCCTGGCGTTGTGGGGGCCGCGGTGGCTCAGGTCAAGCAGGCGGCTACGCAACTGTTTACTCCTGGCGCGCCGATTGACAACGAGAAAGAGGCGCACAAGGCCCTGCGTGCCCAGCAGGAAAACGCACGTCCGCTGTGTGCCTGGTGGCTCAAGCAGAAAGCCAGCGATCTGCGCGCCTTGCGCCTCAGCCGCACACTGCTTTGGTTGCCGATCGACGCGGTTCCTGAACGTAATGCCGAGCAGATCACAGCCCTGCGAGGCCTGCCTGCCGACAAGCTCAAGGCCTATCAGGATCGTTACGATCAGGGCAAATACGCAGACCTGCTGGTGGAGCTGGAGGCGAGCCTGACCAAGGCACCATTCTGGTTCGATGGCCAGCGGATGGTCTGGGAATGTTTGCAGGCGTTGAACGCCGAACTGGCAATGCGCGAAGTGGAAATCCATTTCGCACTGTTGATTCAGCGCCTGCCCGGCATTATCGAGTTGCGTTTCCACGATGGCGCACCGTTTGCCGACCCGAGCACTCGCGCCTGGATTAACGCCAACGTCATGCCGCACCTGCAGACTGCCAGTGCGCCGCGCAAGGTTGAAGTTGCCGATACCCAGCCGGCCTGGGAACTGGCCCTCGAAGAAGTCATGCCGGTTTTGCGCAAGGAAGGCCTCAAGGCCGCTGTACAGATTCTCAAACAGGGTTTGCAAAGCGCCAATGGCGGACGTGTCCGGTTTTTCTGGCAGTTCGCGCTCGCCCGGTTGTGTTTCATGGCCAAGAAATACGAGCTGGCCAGGACTCAACTCGAAACTCTGGACCAGACATTACAGGACTCAGGCCTGAACGCCTGGGAGCCCGATCTTGCGCTGGAAGTGCTGCATTTGCTGCATAGCTGCTGCGAGTTGTTACCGCAGAACCATGCCGTACGTGAACGCAAGGAAGAGATTTATCGCAGGCTGTGCCACCTCGACCTCGAAGTGGTACTCGAATAGGCCCCAGGGCCACAACCGCACGGAGAAAAGCCATGGCCAAAGAAGGCTCGGTAGCCCCCAAGGAACGTATCAACGTCACTTTCAAACCTGCCACCGGTGGTGCACAGGAAGAGATCGAACTGCCGTTGAAACTGCTTGCAATCGGTGACTACACCCACCGCAAGGACGAACGCAAGATCGAAGATCGCAAGCCGATCAGCATCGACAAAATGACGTTTGACGAAGTGCTGGCCAAGCAAGAGCTGAGTCTGACATTGAGCGTGCCGAACCGTCTTCAGGAAGAAAGCGACACTGAAGAGCTGGCCGTGAAACTGCGCGTCAATTCGATGAAGGATTTCAACCCTGCCAGCCTGGTCGAGCAAGTGCCTGAGCTGAAAAAACTGATGGAACTGCGCGACGCGCTGGTGGCCCTCAAAGGCCCGCTGGGTAATGCGCCTGCGTTCCGCAAAGCCATCGAAGGCGTTCTCGCCGACGACGAATCCCGCGGTCGTGTACTGGGTGAGCTGGGCTTGAACGCCGCAGCACCTGACGCCTGAGTCCCTATCAGCCAAGGAAGCCAACACAATGAGCACTAGCGCAGCACAGCAAAAGAGCAACGAGAGCGGCGAATACAGCATTCTCGACAGCATCATCGCTGAAACCCGTCTGACACCGGACGACGAAGCCTACGACATCGCCAAGCGCGGCGTATCGGCCTTCATCGAAGAACTGCTCAAGCCGCAGAACAACGGCGAGCCGGTCAAGAAGGCCATGGTCGACCGCATGATCGCCGAGATCGATGCCAAGCTCAGCCGCCAGATGGACGAAATCCTGCACCACCCTGACTTCCAGTCCCTGGAGTCGTCGTGGCGTGGTCTGCAACTGTTGGTCGACCGCACCAACTTCCGCGAAAACATCAAGATCGAAATCCTCAACGTCTCCAAGGACGACCTGCTGGACGACTTCGAAGATTCGCCGGAAGTGATGCAGTCGGGCCTGTACAAGCACATCTACACCGCTGAATACGGCCAGTTCGGTGGTCAGCCGGTTGGTGCGATCATCGCCAACTACTACATGTCCCCAAGCTCGCCGGACGTGAAACTGATGCAGTACGTGTCCAGCGTAGCCTGCATGTCCCACGCACCGTTCATTGCTGCTGCCGGCCCGAAATTCTTCGGCCTGGAAAGCTTCACCGGTCTGCCGGACCTGAAGGATCTGAAAGATCACTTCGAGGGCCCGCAATTCGCCAAATGGCAGAGCTTCCGCCAGTCGGAAGACTCCCGTTACGTTGGCCTGACCGTGCCGCGCTTCCTGCTGCGTAACCCGTACGACCCGGAAGAAAACCCGGTCAAGTCGTTCGTGTACAAGGAAACCGTCGCCAACAGCCACGAGCATTACCTGTGGGGCAACACGGCCTACGCATTCGGCACCAAACTGACCGACAGCTTCGCCAAATTCCGCTGGTGCCCGAACATCATCGGCCCACAGAGCGGTGGTGCTGTTGAAGACCTGCCGTTGCACCATTTCGAGAGCATGGGCGAAATCGAGACCAAGATTCCTACCGAGGTTCTGGTCAGCGACCGTCGTGAATACGAACTGGCCGAGGAAGGCTTCATCTCCCTGACCATGCGCAAAGGCTCCGACAACGCGGCGTTCTTCTCCGCAAGCTCGGTACAGAAGCCGAAATTCTTCGGCATCAGCGCTGAAGGCAAGGCTGCAGAGCTGAACTACAAGCTCGGCACCCAACTGCCGTACATGATGATCGTCAACCGCCTGGCTCACTACCTGAAAGTGCTGCAGCGCGAGCAACTCGGTTCGTGGAAAGAGCGCACCGACCTCGAGCTGGAACTCAACAAGTGGATCCGCCAGTACGTGGCCGACCAGGAAAACCCGAGCGCCGAAGTGCGTGGCCGTCGTCCTCTGCGCGCTGCCCAGATCATCGTCAGCGATGTAGAAGGCGAGCCAGGCTGGTACCGCGTCAGCCTGAACGTGCGCCCGCACTTCAAGTACATGGGTGCAGATTTCACCCTGTCGCTGGTTGGCAAGCTGGACAAAGAGTAAGGAGCGATTCATGACTGGATACGGCAGCCTTTTTGAACGCCTTGGTGGCGACGCAGATCAGCGCGTCGGATGGAGCCGCGAGGTTTCTGCCATGTCGTCCGTGGCTGCCCATCTGGCCAAGATGCTCAGCACCCGTGCGGGCAGCGTGCAAACGCTGTCCGATTACGGGCTACCCGATCTCAATGACATGCGCCTGAGCCTGCACGACTCATTGAGTCAGGCACGCCTGGCCATCGAGGGCTTCATCGAAGCCTACGAGCCGCGCCTGAGCAACGTGCGTGTCATTTCCCTGCCGCGTGACAACGATCAGCTTCGCCTGTCCTTCAGCATCGAAGGCCTGCTGGAAGTTGATGGTTTCAAGCGCCAGGTCAGTTTCGCCGCTCGCCTGGATGGCAGTGGTCAAGTGAAGGTCAACTAAGGAGGCTCCGATGTCCGGTAAACCCGCAGCACGTGTATCCGACCCGACTGCTTGCCCTGTATCCGGCCACGGCACAAACCCGATTGCCGCCGGTTCCGGCGACGTATTCTTCGACGGCCTCCCGGCCGCCCGCCAGGGCGATGCCTCGGCCTGTGGCGGTGCGTTGGTGGGTGATCTTGCAACGACCGTTCTGATCAACGGCAAACCGGCTGCGACCGTAGGCTCCGTCGGTAGTCATGGCAACAAGGTAACGGCCGGGTCCGGGACGGTGATTATCGGGAATTCGCATACGCCGGTGCCGTTTGTGCCGCCGTTGCCTTTGCCTGGTTTTGATGAGCAGTTTGTGTTGACTGACGAAAGCGGAGCGGTCTTGGCGAACCGTCGGTATATGTTGGTCCGGGAAAACGGTATGCAAGAAGAGGGAGTTACCAGTGAGAAAGGTCTGACTCATCGATTGGCGCGTCACCAGAGCGCGGAAAAAATCGATATCTACATTGCATCAGAGGATTGATGCAAATGACTGAGGTACTGGAAACTCCGACAGGAATTTATAAGAAAATCGCTTCGACCAGCAGCACCGCTACGGCCGATAAAACACCGAAAAATATTATGGTGAAGGAAGGCTTGACGGTTTATTTGGGTGGAGCGGGTATGGCCGGGGGATATATCGAGGATCAGGTAAAGTCGCTAAGAAAGGTTGGGATCAGTGGTGCAGTAGTAGGGCGGAATACAGCTGGGCAGTATGTTGATGCTGTAGCGGGTGTAAACAAGCACCGCTATCGCCTTAAAAAAATCAACGGCATATCAGACTCCGGTCCTTACAGTATCGAAGCTGATTGGAGTCTGGAATCGCTAGGTGTGAATAAACCTATTCCTGCCGGAGGCCAGTTCAATCTTATTGGCTATTCTTTTGGATCGCTCGTTGCTGCTCAGTCGGCTCTTTATTATGCAGATAAAGGGCAGCCTGTTGATTACTTGGTCTTGATCGGCTCACCCATTTCTGAGGAAATGCTGGCGGAGACAAGGCAGAACGCACTCATCAAGAATGTTGTCGTACTGGACCTGAAGGCTCATGGCGATCCCATACATGCAGGTATGTCTTTTGTAGACTTGGCGGTGAATGCTCCTTTACTTGGCTGGCAAATGACAGAGTCTGCCAGTAATGGCGAAGGCATGGGACACTTTTACTACGGCATCGATGGTGCTTCGGGGGAGCAGCGTCGGCTTGAACTGGCAAAATCTCTGTACGCCGAGGGCTTGCGTTGATGAGCAGTGCTCGTAAAGTCAAAGCGATGATTGTTATTGCACTCGCAATGGTTTTCCCTTTTGCATTGTTTGAAGCTTATTTGGTTTTCAGATTTGGCGTTGCTGAACCATACAGTTATTTTGTTTCTGCTCCCTTGTCCGTTGTTTCTTTTGTTATTTTGCAGCTCGCCATAGGGTATGGTTTCTTTAAAGGCTGGACTGCATGCGAGATGCGAAGTAATTATGCTTATCTTGCATTATGGCTTTTGAGTTTGCTGACTTTGATTCTGCTGCCGCAGTTCTTTTCAAACGTGCCATTTGATCAATCGGGCCTGAATCTTGGAGCATCTGACAGATTATTTTTTGCCGATGTAACAAAAGTCGACATGAGCCATTTTCAAGTAAAAAATGCCAGTGTGGTTTGTAGCATTGATAGCCTAGGAGGTGCAGCGTGGAGGTGCTGAGACTGGAGACGATGCCTGCGACCAAGTTTACGGTTCTGGAAAAAATGATGACTCGAGTAATCACAGGGTTGGTCATCCATTTTTTTGCGTGCGTGGCCTACGTGGTTGTTAATTATTATGGTGTATCACTCTATAAGTATGTTTTTGACGGGCTGACTGCCCGGGGTGCATCCATTGGGATGGCCATGTATTTGATTTTTTATGTTTTCGTTGCGGTGAATTTTATTGTGGCTCTGATACCGAGGCTTACAATAAAATTGGCTATTTTGTTTTTTATGGTGGGAGCCATATTGACTTATCTGCTTCCTCTCTACCCTGTGCGCGCCTTGGCTTACAGTGTTTTGACAGGAGGGTTGACTGTTGTTGCAATATTTGTCTCGGGCAAAGTAACCGGAGTGGTATCAGCGAGGCGTGCAGGGCGTGGTGTTGATATATGAAGATTTCCTATTATCTGATTCTGGCAGTTTTTATGACTTTTTCATTCACTACCCCAAAAACCGAGTGGCTAGTAAACTTTGAGTCTTTAGGGGTTTCAGAGAGTATCGATATCTATAAGGGTCTGTTTCTTCTTTGTTTGATCCTTTATGTTCCGATGATGCTGCTTGTGTTTTGTTGCTTTGCAAGGGCGCTTGTTATTTTTATAAGGTCCAAGAGCTTTCAGGATAGCTTTTCTCTTTTGATTGCTCCAGTTACAGGTCTTGTAGCACTTCATCGATTCAATAAATGGGTGTTCAGTGAAATTTTCTAATTGCTCGGCGCAGATCATCCAGCAGAACAGTTTTTCCATGAGCACAACTACCAGGCAGGTAATCCGTGTCCTTTAACCACTACTACCAAAGCGAACTCACCGCACTGCGTCAGTTGGGCCGCCGTTTCGCCGAGCGTAGCCCGGCATTGGCGCCTTTTCTGGGGCAGGCCGGGCGTGATCCGGATGTGGAGCGGTTGCTGGAAGGTTTTGCATTCCTGACCGGGCGCCTGCGCCAGAAGCTCGATGACGAATTGCCGGAGCTCAGCCATTCGCTGATGCAGTTGCTGTGGCCCAACTATATGCGGCCGCTGCCGGCGTTCAGCATTTTGCAGTTCGATCCGCTCAAGCGTTCCGGGCCTGCGTTGATGGTGGAGCGTGATACGCCCGTCGAGAGCGTGCCCAAGGATGACGTGCGCTGCCGTTTCCGTACCTGCTACCCGACCGAAGTGTTGCCGCTGGATCTGGCGGCGCTGAATTACTCGGTGAAGGGCGACGGTTCGCTGTTGAGCCTGCGTCTGGAGATGAGTGCTGACGGTCACCTTGGCGAACTGGAACTGAGCCGTCTGCGCCTGCACTTCGCCGGTGAACGCTATATCAGCCAGATGCTTTATCTCAGCCTGCTGCGCAATCTGGAAGGCATCGAACTGATTCCGCTGGATGGTGCCGGCAAACCTATCAAAGGCGTCAACGATATTCCGATGGCATTCAAGATGCCGGGCGATCGCGTGCAGCCGGTGGGTTTTGCCGAAGAGGAGGCGTTGATTCCTTATCCGCTGAACACTTTCCGCGGTTACCGCTACCTGCAGGAATACTTCGCTTTCCAGGACAAGTTCCTGTTCGTCGACATCAACGGCCTGGATATTCTCAAAGCGCTGCCGCAAGACACCCTCAAGCAGATGCGTGGTCTGGAGCTGCGTTTCGATATCCGTAAAAGCGGTATCCAGCGCCTGCGTCCGACCCTGGATAACGTGAAACTGTTCTGCACGCCCATCGTCAATCTGTTTCCGCACGATGCGCTGCCGATTCGCCTTGATGGCAAACAGGACGAGTACCTGCTGTTGCCAGCGGAATACGATCTGGAAAACTGCGGCGTGTTCTCGGTAGAAACCGTGACCGGCTGGAAGCCCGGCGGCCTCGGTTATCAGGAATACGTGCCGTTCGAGTCCTTCGAGCACGACCCGAGTTTCGACGTACCCAACAGCCGCCCGCATTACAGCATCCGCCAGCGTTCATCCTTGCTGCATGACGGCCTCGACACCTACCTGAGCTTCGGCATCCGCCATACCGAAGCCCACGAAACCCTGTCCATCGAGCTGATGTGTACCAACCAGAACCTGCCGCGCAAGCTCAAGCTCGGTGATATCTGCATGGCGTGCGAAGAGACGCCGGAGTTCCTGAGTTTCCGCAATATCACGCCGGCCACTTCGAGTTTTGCGCCGCCGCTGAACCGTGACTTCCTGTGGAAGCTGATCAGCAACATGTCGCTTAACTATTTGTCCCTGGCCGACGTCAATGCACTGAAGGTGATTCTCGAAACCTACGACCTGCCGCGCTATTACGACCAGCATGCGGAAAAGGTCAGCAAGCGCCTGCTGGGCGGGCTCAAGTCGATCAGGCATCAACACGTGGATCGGTTGCACCGTGGTCTGCCGGTACGCGGTTTGCGCACCGAACTGACCATCGACCCGGAAGGGTATATCGGCGAAGGCGACCTGTTCGTGTTCGCTTCGGTTCTCAACGAGTTTTTCGCGCTTTACGCCAGTCTCAATTCGTACCATGAGCTGCGGGTAAAAAGCACACAGGGAGAGGTGTACCAATGGACACCACGTATGGGCCTGCAGCCCCTGCTTTAAGCGGGCTGACCCGAGGTATACGCGAGTACTCGCTGTTTCAGGCCGTGTTGCTGGTAATCGACCGGCTGCGCGATGCGCACCCGTACCTGAGCGAAGACGACCTTTATGACCAGCTTGAATTCCAGGCCAACCCGAGCCTGGGTTTCCCTGGCAGTGACGTTGATCGCGTGGAGTTTTTTGAAGAACACGGGCAGATGCGTGCGCGCATGCGTTTCAACCTGATCGGCCTGGTAGGTTCCGGTTCGCCGCTGCCTGCGTTTTACGGCGAACAGGCTCTGGGCGACAGCGAGGACGGCAACCCGACCCGTAACTTCCTTGACCTGTTTCACCATCGCCTGCAACGGCTGATGCTGCCGATCTGGAAGAAGTACCGCTATCGCGCCAGCTTTGAGAGCGGTGCAATCGATCCGTTTTCTTCGCATCTTTTTGCCTTGATCGGCCTTGGCAGTGAAGAGATCCGACGCGCCAAGGAACTGAACTGGAAGCGCTTGTTACCGTACCTGGGCTTGCTCAGCCTGCGCGCTCACTCGGCCGCGCTGATCGAAGCGGTGCTGCGTTACTACTTCAAGCACGCTGAACTGACCATCGAGCAGTGCATTGAGCGGCGTGTGGAAATTCTCGAAGAGCAGCGCAATCGTCTGGGCCGTGCCAACAGCATGCTTGGGGAAGACCTTGTGCTGGGCGAACACGTACGTGATCGCAGCGGCAAGTTTCGCATTCACATCCGCGAGCTCGACTGGCAACGCTTTCACGAATTCCTGCCGATCGGTTTCGGTTATCAGCCGCTCTGCGCGCTGGTGCGGTTCACCTTGCGTGACCCGCTTGATTACGACATTCGCCTGGTATTGCGCCAGGAAGAAATCCGCGAACTGCGCATCGGTGAACAAAACGCCTGTCGCCTGGGATGGACCAGTTGGCTCGGCCGCGAAAAAGCGGACGGTGTGGTAACCCTGGGCAGCAAAATTCATTAAGGACAGATGACCCATGATCAACGTAGACCTGCAACAACTTATTCAGGCACTGGACGCCGAAACCCGCCGTGATCTGGAGCGTTCAGCCGAGCGCTGCGTTGCCCGTGGCGGTAGCAAAATCCTTGTCGAAGACTTGTTGCTGGGCCTGCTGGAGCGCCCGCAAGGCCTGCTCACTCGCGCATTGCAGGATGCCGAAGTGGATGCAGGTGAGCTAAGCGCCGCGTTGCAATCGCGTGTCGAGCACAGCGCCTCACGCAACCCGGTGTTCGCGCCAGAGTTAGTCCAATGGCTGCAAGACGCACTGTTGGTGGCCAACCTTGAACTGGGCCAGAGTCAGGTCGAGCAAGCCGCGCTGATCCTTGCACTGCTGCGCAATCCGATGCGCTACGCTGGCAGCCGTTACCAGCCATTGCTGGCAAAACTGAATGTCGAACGCCTGAAAGAGTTCGCTCTGTCCCAGAAAGAGCAACCGGCCAGCGGCAAACCGGCAGTGCAGGGTGAATTGCTGCTGGAGCGCTTTACTCATAACCTGACCCAACAGGCCCGCGACGGCAAACTCGATCCTGTGCTGTGCCGCGACGGCGCAATCCGTCAGATGGTCGATATCCTTGCACGTCGCCGCAAGAACAACCCGATTGTGGTCGGTGAAGCCGGCGTGGGTAAAACCGCTATCGTTGAAGGCCTGGCCTCGCGTATTGCCGCCGGTGAAGTACCACAAGTCCTCAAGGGCGTAGAGCTTCTGTCCCTGGACATGGGGCTGCTTCAGGCCGGTGCCAGCGTCAAAGGTGAGTTCGAGCGACGTCTCAAAGGCGTGATCGACGAAGTCAAGGCCTCGCCAAAACCTATCATCCTGTTCATCGACGAAGCCCACACCCTGATCGGTGCGGGCGGCAATGCCGGTGGCTCCGATGCCGCCAACCTGCTCAAGCCGGCCCTGGCCCGTGGCGAGTTGCGCACCATCGCCGCGACCACCTGGGCGGAGTACAAGAAGTACTTTGAAAAAGACCCGGCCCTGGCCCGTCGTTTCCAGCCAGTGCAACTGCACGAACCGACCGTCAGCGAGGCAGTGACCATTCTTCGTGGCCTGGCTCAGGTCTATGAAAAGAGCCATGGTATCTATCTGCGTGATGACGCGGTGGTTTCCGCCGCCGAGTTGTCTGCCCGTTATCTGGCAGGCCGTCAGTTGCCGGACAAGGCTGTCGACGTTCTCGATACCGCGTGTGCCCGTGTGCGCATCAGCCTTGCTGCTGCACCGGAAAGCCTTGAACGCCTGCGCGGTGAACTGGCTGAAGGTGGCCGTCAGCGCCAGGCACTGCGTCGTGATGCCGAGGCCGGTCTGCTGATTGACCACGAAGCGCTGGATGCGCTGGAAGCTCGGCTGGAAGAAGCCCAAAGCGAAATGACCGCTCTGGAAACCCAGTGGACCGAGCAGAAACAACTGGCCGAGCGCCTGCTGGAACTGCGTCAGCAATTGGCCAAGGCCCGCGAAGCTGCGGCGGTCGAACCGACCATCAGCGTCGAAGAAGACGCCGAAGGCACGGTGATTGAAACCCTGACCAACGAAACCGACGAGGTCTTGAGCGTCGAGGCTCTGGAAGCCGAGCTGAACCAGACCCACAGCGCTCTGACCGCCGCCCAGACCAAAGAGCGTCTGGTGAGTTTTGAAGTCTGCCCGCGTCTGGTGGCTGAAGTGATCAGTGCCTGGACCGGCGTACCTCTGGCGCAACTGGCCCGTGAACACAACGCCAAGGTTGCCAGTTTCGCCGTTGACCTGCGCACACGCATTCGTGGCCAGGAACAGGCCGTACATGCACTGGATCGTTCGATGCGTGCCACGGCTGCCGGCCTGAACAAGCCCGATGCACCGGTGGGCGTGTTCCTGCTGGTCGGTCCTAGCGGTGTCGGCAAGACCGAAACCGCGCTGGCGCTTGCGGATTTGCTGTACGGCGGTGATCGTTTCATCACCACGATCAACATGTCCGAATTCCAGGAGAAGCACACTGTTTCCCGCCTGATCGGTGCTCCACCGGGCTATGTCGGTTACGGCGAAGGCGGCATGCTCACCGAAGCCGTGCGCCAGAAGCCTTACTCCGTGGTGCTGCTGGATGAGGTAGAGAAGGCTGACCCGGATGTGCTCAACCTGTTTTACCAGATCTTCGACAAAGGCGTGGCCAACGACGGGGAAGGGCGCGAGATCGACTTCCGCAATACCCTGATCCTGATGACCTCGAACCTGGGCAGCGACCGCATCGCCGAACTGTGCGAAAACGGCGAGCGTCCATCCGCTGAAGTGCTTGAAGAAACCATTCGCCCGGTTCTCAGCAAGCACTTCAAACCGGCGCTGCTGGCACGCATGCGCGTTGTGCCGTACTACCCGGTAGGTGGCCCGGTGCTGCGCGAACTGATCGAAATCAAACTCGGTCGTCTGGGCGAGCGTCTGAATCGTCGTCAGCTGGAGTTCACCTGGTGCCAGAACCTTGTGGATCACCTGTCCGAGCGCTGCACTCAAAGCGAAAGCGGTGCACGCCTGATCGATCATCTGCTGGATCAGCACGTTCTGCCGCTGGTGGCCGACCGCCTGCTCGACGCAATGGCCACCGGTGAAAGCCTCAAGCGGGTTCACGCCACGCTCGACGGCAACGCCAGCGTGACCTGCGAGTTCGCCTGAGGTGGGTGTGATGTTCACTCAGGTGCCACAGCCGCTGGCCTATGCCGAAGCCTTGCTCGCGCAGTTCTCTGAACTGTCGCGAGCGGCCAACGGTGCCGATCTGCTGAGTGGTTTTGTGCGTGGGCTGGCCGAGCTCAGCGGGTGCGAGCTGACTCAGGTTTACCTGATGGATGCCACCCACACCTGCCTGGGCATGAATGCCGAATGCCTTGACGGCATCCTGCAACCCCGGGAGGCAGCGAGCTTGCCGGTGGATTACAACGGCGAACAGCTGTTGCAGTTCGCCCTGTGCCAGAACCGCGTGATATTTCTCAGTGAACTGAGCGGTAGCCTGCACGAAACCAGTTTCCTGCCGGCACAGGCCACCCCATGGCAGTCGCTGCTCTGTGTGCCGATGGTCAATCATCAAAAAGCCGTTGAAGGCGTGTTGTTATGCGCGAGCCGCCAGCATGTCGACCTGCAAGGCTTTGCTGATTCCCTCGGGCAGCTTGGCTCGTTCGTGCTTGGCCAACTGCATCTGCTGCAACGTCTGCGTCAACCCGCCGATGAGCTACCCACTGCATTGGCCCGTGTGCCCAATGCCAGCGATTACGGTTTGATCGGGAAGAGCGCCAGCATGCGCCGTACCTATTCGATGATCAGTAAAGTCCTGCACAGCCCGTACACAGTGCTGTTGCGCGGCGAGACCGGCACCGGCAAGGAAGTGGTCGCACGGGCAATTCACGACTTCGGGCCACGTCGCTCAAAGGCATTCATCGTGCAGAACTGTGCAGCCTTCCCGGAAAACCTGCTCGAAAGCGAGCTGTTCGGTTATCGCAAAGGTGCATTCACCGGTGCTGACGTTGACCGTGAGGGTCTTTTCGACGCAGCCAATGGTGGCACTCTGTTGCTCGACGAAATCGGCGACATGCCACTGGCTCTGCAAGCCAAGCTGCTGCGCGTGTTGCAGGAAGGCGAGATCCGCCCGCTGGGTTCCAACGACACACACAAGATCGACGTACGCATCATCGCCGCCACGCACCGAGACTTGTCGGTGATGGTCAATGAAGGCACGTTCCGCGAGGACTTGTACTACCGTCTCGCGCAATTCCCCATTGAGCTGCCGGCCCTGCGTCATCGCGAAGGCGACATTCTCGACCTGGCCCGGCACTTTGCCGACAAGACCTGTGCGTTCCTGCAACGTGACCCGTTGCGCTGGTCGGATTCGGCCCTGACTCACCTGTCCAGTTATGCGTTCCCGGGCAACGTGCGGGAACTCAAAGGGCTGGTCGAACGTGCCGTTTTGCTGTGCGAAGGCGGCGAGTTGCTGGCCGAGCATTTTTCCCTTCGTGCAGAAACCGTTCCCATGGACAGCAGTCTGAATCTGCGTGAACGGCTGGAGCAGGTGGAACGCTGCCTGCTCCTCGATTGCCTGCGCAAGAACGACGGCAACCAGACCCTTTCCGCCCGTGAACTCGGCCTGCCGAGACGCACGCTGCTTTACCGCCTTGAGCGCCTGAATATCAATCTGGGTGAATTCAATGGGTAGGCAAAAAGATTCGCTTTTCCCTTGTCCGCTTCTAACAGCGCCACCCGAAAGGTTCGGCGCTTTGTGCTTACTTCTGGAGACCCTCTGATGTCTGTTCGTCACTGGCAAGCCTTCCTGCTGACACTTGTCGTTCTATGTGGCCTTGGCGGCTGCAGCGGCAATTACAAATTCAATGACAACACCTATCGCCCATTGGGTGATCCGCAGGCGGTCAACCGCGGCAAGTGACCGCAAGGAGCATCATCATGGAACTGGTTTTCGAAATGCTTAACACCAAGCAGTTCGTGCCCACGGAGTTGTGCCAGAAGACCTTCAAGCAGGCTGGTGGCGTGATTGGTCGGGGAGAGGACTGCGACTGGATCATCCCGGACCGCAAGCGGCACCTGTCCAACCACCACGCGCTGATCAGCTACCGTGAAGGCACGTTTTTCCTGACCGATACCAGCAGCAACGGTATCCAGGACAGCGCCAACGGTGCGCGCCTGCGCAAAGGTGAGGCCGTACGTATAGAACACGGCAGCGTGTATGTCCTGGGTGACTTCGAGATTCGTGCACGTCTGGTTCGCGACCCGGCGACGTTCGACGTGGAAGTCGGTCGGCCACAGGCAGCCGGCAGCATCATTCCTGACGATGCTTTCCTCGACCTGGACCCGCTCAACGCCCTTGATCAGCAGGAGCGTGTCTATTCGGAAATCGAGGAACTGATTTCTCCGAACACAAGCATCGATGACGGCCGCCAGCGCGCCGACTATGCCCGCATCGACATGGAAAGCCTGTTGGTACCGGAGCTGATCGAGGTCGCGAAAAAGCCTGAACCTGCGCCGGCACCAATACCGGTCGAGCGTCAGCCCGACAGTTTCTGGGACAAGTTTTCTGCTGCTCTGGGCGTGGACCTGAACGGTCTCGACCATGATGCCAAAGAAGCACTGGCGTTGAACGCCGCCCGCTTGCTCAAGCAAAGCGTCGGCGGTCTGCAACAGAGCCTGCGCACGCGCAGCGAGCTGAAAAACGAATTGCGCCTTGCACAGACCACAGTGCAAGGCACTCAGAAGAACCCGTTGAAGTTTGCCGTCGACACCAGCGAAGCACTGGGCATTCTGTTGCAACCGAACAAGCCCGGGCAGCTACCGGCCGAGCAGGCGATATCCCGTGCGTTCCGCGACCTGCAGGCACATCAGGTTGCGTTGCTGACGGCCAGCCGTGCCGCCGTTCGCGGCACTCTGGAACACTTCTCGCCGCAACAGCTCACCCTGCGTTTCGAGCGCGATAACAAACCGCTGCTCGCTACCTCCGGCAGTCGCTGGAGAGCTTACGGGCGTTATCACCAGGCCTTGCGTCAGGATGATGACTGGAGCGAGCGTTTGTTGGCCCGTGACTTCGCCCAGGCTTACGAAGAACAGATTCGCCTGATTTCCACCCTCCACACCGACCACCAAGGATGATGCGCATGTTTCGCAGTACGACTGCTTTCTCTAAAACGCTGGCTGCGCTGACCGCCTTGGTGCTGCTGGCCGGCTGCTCAACGCTCTCGCCGTATTCGCATATCACCAAGCTCAACCTGAAGCTGACGGCCAGCGATCAGTTGAACCCGGACCTCAACGGTCGCCCGTCACCGATCGTGGTGCGCCTGTTTGAGCTCAAGCACCCGGTCGCATTCGAGAACGCAGACTTCTTCAGCCTGTACGAGCGCGCCAAGGAGTCCCTGGCTCCGGACATGGTAGCAAGCGAGGAACTGGAGCTGCGCCCGGGCGAGACCGTCGAGCTCAAGCTCAGCGTGGGTGAGGGTAGCCGCTACGTCGGTGTCCTCGCCGCCTATCGTGACCTGCCGGAAACCAGATGGCGCTACACGCTGCAAGTGACCCCTCTGGCCCTCACCAACGCCGAACTGACCCTCGATCAGAACGGCATTCGCAGCCCCAATGAATCCCTCGCCAAGGCAGTTGACTGACCATGAACTCTCATAAAGTCATTTGGCAGGAAGGCATGCTGTTGCGTCCGCAGCACTTCCAGCACAACGATCGTTACTACGATCATCAGATGAAGACCCGAACCCAGTTGCTGGGTAGTTACACCTGGGGCTTTCTCAACCTGGATATCGACTTGCAGTTCCTGAACATGGGCAAGCTGGTGGTTAGCCAGGCCTCTGGTGTTCTGCCGGACGGCAGCCTGTTCGAGCTGGGCGGCAACACTGAACCGCTGGCTCTCGACGTGCCGCCCAATACCGGTAACACGCCGATCTATCTGGCGCTGCCGCTGGTTACCGGCAACCACATCGAGGCGCGCCGTCCGGAGCAGTCCGACGTCCTGGCGCGTTATACCGCGTACGATGCGGAAGTGGCCGACTCCAATGCCGGAGACGACTCCTCAAGCCAGGTCAGTTGTGGTCGTCCCGACTTCAAACTGTTGCTCGGCGAGCAGCAGAGCGATCAGGCGTACGTGAAACTGAAGATCTGCGAAGTGCTCGACACCACGCCGGACGGCGTCATCAGCCTCGACCCGGACTTTGTACCGACCTACATCCAGGCGCACGCTTCCAGCTACTTGCTGTCGTGCCTCAAGGAAGTCATCAGCATGCTCAGCCACCGGGGCGACACCATCGCCGACCGGATCCGTTCTAACGGCAAGGTGGGCGGCGCGGAAGTCGGCGATTTCATGATGCTGCAACTGATCAACCGCACCGAACTGCTGCTGCGTCATTACCTCGGCCTGGAGCAGGTACACCCGGAAGAACTGTACCGCACGCTGCTGACCATGCTCGGCGATCTGGCGACTTTTTCCAGCGACAGCAAACGCCCGCGTCTGGACAGCCGTTATCAGCACAGCGATCAGGGCGCGAGCTTCCGCAAACTGATGGAAGCGATCCGTCAGGTGTTGTCGATGGTGCTGGAACAGCACGCCATCGAGTTGATCCTGCAAGCGCGTCAGTACGGCATCATCGTATCCCCGCTGCACGACCACACATTGCTGGGATCGGCCTCGTTCGTACTGGCAGCCAGTGCCAACTGCGACTCCGAAGAGCTGCGTCACCGCTTGCCGGCACACCTCAAGGTCGGCCCGGTGGAGCGTATCCGCCAACTGGTCAACCTGCACCTGCCAGGCATCAAGGTCAAACCCTTGCCGGTGGCCCCGCGGCAGATCGCGTTCCACTCCAACAAAACCTATTTCATCCTTGAACTCAGTTCCGAAGACCTGGCGCAACTTGAACGCTCCGGCGGCTTTGCGTTCCACGTATCCGGCGAATTCGCCGAGCTTGAACTGAAATTCTGGGCCATAAGGAACTGATCGACATGATCAAGGACACGGAATACAACCAGGACGACAAGACCGTCCTGCTCGACCGTCAGGGCCAGGGCCCTGCATCGAGCCCGCTGACTGACTTCGCTGCGCCGCCACGTTTTGAACAACTGGAAGAGCGCATGATCTATGCCGCACGCCTGCGCCCGGCCGAAGCATTCAATATCAGCCTCAACTCACTGGTGGCGGCGGGTTCCGAGCTGCTGTCCGAAGTGGTGCGGCTCAAGCACAGCGATACACGTGAAGACCTGTATGCGCTCAACGAGCGACTGACTGCCGGTCTGAAACTGTTTGAAGTGCGCGCTCTGCACAACGGCGCCGAAAGCAGCCAGGTGATGGCGGCCCGTTACGTGCTGTGTACCGTGGTAGACGAAGCGGTTGTGACCACGCCCTGGGGCAACGAAAGCGAATGGTCGCAGATGAGCCTGCTCAGCAGCTTCCACAACGAGACCTTCGGTGGCGAGAAGTTTTTCCAGTTGCTGGATCGACTCTCGAAAAACCCGGTCAAGCACCTGCCGATGCTGGAGTTGATGTACCTGTGCCTGTCCCTGGGTTTTGAGGGCAAGTACCGGGTGCAAGCACGCGGCATGCTCGAACTCGAAGGCATCCGCGACGCTTTGTATCGCCAGATCCGTCAATTGCGCGGTGACGTGCCACGTGAACTGTCGCCCCACTGGGAAGGCCTGAACGATCAGCGCCGCAGCCTGGTGCGTATCGTGCCGGTGTGGATGGTGGTGCTGTTTACTTTCGTCTGTCTGGTCGTGATGTATTCCGGCTTCGCCTGGGTATTGAGCGAACAACGCGACACCGTTCTGCAACCTTATCAGCCGTTTGAACAGACCGCGGTCCAACCGCAGTCGCAGCCGTAATCAGGGACGTGTGATGAAGAATTTTTTCAAGAAGGTCGGCGCATTCCTGCGCAAGACATGGGTCTGGACGCTGCTGCTGGTGCTGTTTGTTGCATTATTGGTGTGGTTCGTCGGGCCATTGCTGGCCGTGAATGACTACAAGTTCTGGGAAGGCTCGACTTCTCGCTTGCTGACCATCAGTGTGCTGTTCCTGATCTGGGGCCTGACCATGGTCTTCGTCAGCTGGCGCGCCGGTATTCGCAAGAAAGCCGTGGAGGAAAGCGAAGACGGCCAGGACCGTCTCCGCCGTGAAGAACAGATCGACGAAGAACAGAAAGAACTGAAGGCGCGCTTCAAGGACGCATTGAAAACCCTGAAGACTTCGAGCCTGTATCGCGGCCGCAGCGAACGCTGGCGCAGTGATCTGCCGTGGTACCTGCTGATTGGTCCACAGAGCAGTGGCAAAACCAGCCTGCTGGACTTTTCGGGCCTTGAGTTTCCGATCAACAAGATCGAACGCAAACTGACCCGCGACACCCTTGGCACCCGTCACTGCGACTGGTACTTCGCCGATCATGGCGTGCTGATCGACACCGCTGGCCGTTACCTGACCCAGCCAGACGTCGAGGTCGATGGCAGTGCCTGGAGCACATTGCTGGACCTGCTGCGCAAACGTCGCCGCAATCGTCCGCTCAATGGTGTGTTGGTGACCATTCCGGTGGAAACCCTGCTTCAGGGCAGCGAACAGCAGCTCGAAACCCTGGCCCGCCAGGTGCGTGCGCGCTTGCAGGACGTGCATCAGAAACTGCATGTCGACGTGCCGGTTTATCTGGTCTTGAGCAAGGCTGACAGCCTGTTGGGCTTTGACGAGTTCTTTGACCAGCTGACCCGCGAAGAAAGCGATCAGGTTCTCGGCACCAGCTTCCGCAAAGATCAGGTCGGCACCGATGTGGCTGTGCTGCGCAACGAGTTTGAAGAGCTGCTGCGTCGCCTCAACAGTCAGGTGATCATGCGCATGCACCAGGAGCGTGATACCCAGCGCCGTGGCCGCATCCTCGACTTCCCGCATCAACTGGGGCAGATCGGCGAGCGCCTGTGCCTGTTCGTTGACATGGCATTCACTGGCAACCGCTACCAGCGTGCCAGCCAGTTGCGCGGTTTTTACCTGACCAGCGCGCCGCACCTGACTACGGAAATGGACGCTACCACAGCGGGTATCGGAGCCAACCTTGGCCTGAACGCCGGCATACTGCCGACCCTGCGCAGTGGTCGTTCGCGCTTCATTCACCACTTGCTCAGCCGGGTGATTTTCCCTGAAGCCGATCTTGCGGGTCTGGACAAGCGTGAGCGCAGCCGCATTCATTGGGGCCAGCGTGCGCTTTACGTGGGCGCTCTGGCAGCACTGGCACTCTTCGGTGTGCTTTGGGCTGGCGGTTTCTCTGCCAACTACGAGCGTCTGGAAAACCTGCGCAATCTGGCGCAGACCTGGACTCAACAGCGTTCGGCTCTGACGACCCGCGATGACTCCATGGCGGCGCTCAAGAGCCTCGATACCAGCTACGCGGCGACGCAGGTCTTCCCGCAAAAAGGCGACGTGGGTTACCACGAGCGTGTTGGCCTGTATCAGGGTGAAGAGGTCAATCCGGTCGTCAAGGCGGCTTACGAGCGTCAGCTTGAGGAACAACTGCTGCCACGGGTCGCAACCCTGCTGGAAGGGCAGGTTCGTGCCAATACCAAGGACCGTGATCGCCTGCTCAACAGCCTGCGTGCGTACCTGATGCTGAACATGAAGGATCGCCGCGACGAACAGTGGCTCAAGGATTGGGTCGCAGCCGAATGGTCCCAGCGTTACAGCGGTAACACCGCAGTGCAGAACGGTCTGAACAGCCACTTCGAGCGCTTGCTCAAGCAGCCGTTCATCTATCCGCTTAACGACCAACTGGTTGCTCAGGCGCGTCAGATCCTGCGCAGCGAGTCTCTGGCCAACGTGGTCTACCGGATGCTGCGCGAGCAGGCCCGCAACTTGCCGGAATACCGTCTGGACCAGCACCTCGGCCCACAGGGCTCGCTGTTTGTTGGCACCGACTATGTGATCCCCGGGTTCTACACCCAGCAGGGCTACCAACAGTACTTCTCGGTGCAGGGCTCGATGCTGGTCACCGATATCCTGCGCGACAACTGGGTACTGGGTGAAGGCACAGGCCTTAGCAGCATGGACTTGCGCCGCCTGATGGTTGAACTGGAGCAATTGTATTTCCGCGACTACGCCAACTATTGGGGCGAAGCGGTCGGTCAGGTTCAGTTGCCGGCGATCAACGATTTTGGCGAGGGTGCCGAGCAACTGGCAGGCCTGACTTCGGCCAATTCACCAATCCTCCAGATGCTGGTGGAAGTACGCGAAAACACCCGGTTCCCGGTGGTCGCGGAAACGGCGGAAGAAGCTTCCGATGCAGCAGCTCAACTGGCAGAAAAGGGTGGGAAACTCGGCCAGGTAGCGGCCGCTGCGGCCGGCAAGGCATCTGATGCACTGGCGAAAAAACTGCCAGACACTGCGCGCAAATCCCTGCAAAGCCGCTTCGAGCCGCTGCACCGTTTGCTGGATGACAACAACGGCCCGACTGCTGACCTGACGCCAGCCCTGTCGGCGCTCAACGAACTGCAAATGCAGATGGCCAGTCTGGCGCGCTCCAGCTCGCCAGATCAGGCCGCATTTGAACTGGCCAAGACCCGCATGGGTGGCCAGCGCGATGCGCTGAGCAACCTGCGCACGGCATCCAACCGCCTGCCACGTCCGGTAGGCGTGTGGTTTAACGTGTTGGCTGAAGACACCTGGCGTCTGGTACTGCGTGATTCCTATCAGTACCTGAACCAGCGCTATCAGAATGAGCTGTACAGCTTCTACGGCAAAGCAATCAACCAGCGTTATCCGTTCAATGCCCATAGCGCCAGCGACGTGGCGATCAGTGACTTCCGTGAGTTCTTCAAGGCTCAGGGCATTGCCGATCGTTTCTTCGACAGCTACATGCGTCCGTTCGTCAGTGGTGATCCGGGTAACTACCGCATGCGCACTGTCGACGGCTACAGCCTGCCGGTCTCCAAGGTCTACCTCGACCAGATGGCCTCTGCACTGGTCATCCGTCAGAGCTTCTTCGCTGACAACCCGGCCGAGCCGCAGGTGCAATTCAAGCTGGAGCCTTACACCCTGGACCCGGCAGTCAGCCGTTCCGAGTTCAAACTGGGTAACAAGACCATCGAATATCGCCACGGCCCGATCGTACCGGTAGCGTTCAAGTGGCCAACCGATGCTGAAGACGGTCGTACCAGTCTGGTACTCGACAGAATGGTCGGCCGCCCGCTGGGTATCGAGAAGAACACTGGCCCATGGTCGCTGTTCCGTCTGTTCGACCTGATGCAGACCGAATACCTGACCGGGCGCGATGTGTTGGTGCTCAAGGCTGACGTGGGTGGCCTGCGCGCCAACTACTTGCTGACCAGCCAGCGTACGCCGAACCCGTTCGACATGGGTGTACTGCGCACCTTCCGTATGCCGGTGCAGCTCTGATGCTGGTAGCCAGCCCATGGCGCAGTGCTGCGCGCACCGATGCCGGCAAGGTTCGGGCGCGCAACGAAGATGCTTTCCTGGACTCCCCACAGCATGGGCTGTGGGTGGTCGCGGACGGCATGGGCGGTCATCAGGGTGGCGATATAGCCAGCCAGTTGATCGTCGCCAGCCTGGCAGAATTGCCGGTGCAGAATGATTTCAACGAACGACTCAAGGGCATTCGCCAGTGCCTGCACTGGCTCAACCGCCGTTTGGGGCAAGAGTTGACTGTCACCGCCGGACACCACGACAGCATCATGGGCAGCACCGTGGTGGCGTTGCTGGTGGAAGGTAATCGTGCAGCCTGCATCTGGGCGGGCGATAGCCGCTGCTATCTGTGGCGCGGTCAACGTTTGTATCAGCTGTCCAGGGACCATTCACTGCAACAACAACTGATCGACGAACAGAAAATGAGCGTTGAACAGGCCAGGGCCTATCCCGGCGCACATGCTTTGACCCGTGCGGTCGGGGCTGCCGAGCAGTTGACTCTGGATGTGCTGGAGCTTGAGGTGTATCCCGGCGATACCTTTCTGCTTTGCAGCGATGGCTTGTATCAAGGGCTCAGCAGTGATGCACTCGGCAATGCCTTGAGCCTGACTGCGCCACAGATTGCGCTGGAGCGCCTGTTCGATGGTGCCCTGCGTGGTTCGGCACGGGACAACCTGACGGCCGTGGTAATCCGCCAATGACTGAACTCATGCGCCCGATCGATGACTTGCTGGTGAGCGAGGAGCAGGACAGCAATCTGACCTACTTTGCCTTCGCCCAGTCGCACAAGGCAGAAGCTGCGCCGGCACCGACCCGTGCCAGCATCTCGGAGATGCCCGATCTGCTGGCAGGTCGTTACCGTATCGAGCGTTTGCTCGGTGCCGGTGGCATGGGCCTGGTCTACCGCGCACGGGATTTGCTGAGCGAGCAGTTCGGCGATCCCGATCCTTATATAGCGCTGAAAGTCCTCAGCGAAGAATTCGCCGAGTCGCCGGATGCCAGCGCCTTGCTTTACAGCGAGTACGCCCTGACCCGACGCTTGCGCCACGACAACGTACTGCGCCTGCATAACTTTGAAGTGGACACTGACTGTCAGCGGGCCTTCATCACCATGGAACTCATGCGTGGGCTGACCCTGGACAAATTACTCTGCGAGCGGCCTCTGGGCCTGCCGTGGAAAGAATTACGCGACATCACGCTGCCGCTGCTCGACGCATTGGCCTATTCCCATGCTCACGGCGTGCTGCATGGTGATATGAAACCGAGCAATGTCATGGTCAGCGAAGAGGGCGTACGCCTGTTCGACTTTGGCCTTGGCCAAGCAGAGGAGGGTATCCTTCCCGGCCTGCCGCACCTGAGCCGCGAGCGCTTCCATGCCTGGACCCCAGGCTACGCTGCCCCAGAATTGCTCGAAGGCCAGCCACTGTCAGCCCGTGCCGATGTTTATGGTGTGGCCTGTGTGATCTTCGAGCTGGCGGGAGGCAAACACCCGTTTCGCCGTTTGCCCTCGACCCAGGCCCGTGACGAGCGTCTTGACCGGGGGCTGCAAGCACCAAAGAACCTGCCGAAACACTGCTGGCCAGCCTTGCGCTCAGCGCTGGCTTTCGATGTCGGAGATCGAACGATCACCGCCAGACAATTGCGTGACGCTTTCGCTGCCACCTCGTCCTGGAAGCAGCGCCTGATGCATTGGCGTAACGGATGACTACCGAACAGGGAGCAAACAATGTTCAACCCTTCTAACGAAACGCACTTCAGCCTGACCATCGAAGATTACGAAGGCGATCTGCAAGTGCTGTCGTTTACTGGTACCGAAGGCATCAGCCAGGCCTTTCGTTTCGACCTGGAACTTGTCAGCGAAAACCCTGATCTGGACCTGGAGAAACTCCTGCACAAGCAGGCATTCCTGGCGCTCGATCCGCAAGGCAGTGGCATCCATGGCCAGATCTACCGCGCAGCCCAAGGCGATGCTGGCAAGCGCTTGACTCGTTACACCGTTTCTCTGGTACCGCAACTGCAATATCTGCATCACCGCACCAATCAGCGTATCTACCAGCAAATGTCAGCGCCGAAAATCATCGCGCTGATCCTGGAAGAGCACGGCATAAAGGGCAACGCCTACAGTTTCCAGCTCAGCCAGCCATGCCCGGACCGCGAGTATTGCGTGCAGTACGACGAAACCGACCTGCACTTTATCCAGCGTCTGTGCGAAGAGGAGGGTATTCATTACCACTTCCAGCACAGCAAACAGGCTCATCTGCTGGTATTCGGTGACGACCAGACCGTATTCCCCAAGCTTGGCCAGCCTACCGCCTATGTTCAAGGCAGCGGCATGGTTGCTGACGAGCCGGTGATCAAGGGCTTCAAACTGCGTCTGGAAACCCGCACCAGTCGTGTTACCAGACGTGACTACGATTTCGAGAAACCCGGCTTTCAACTCGAAGCCGCCTACAAGCCCTCCGAAGAAAGCACTGAGCCGGATCTGGAAGACTACGACTATCCAGGTCGTTTCCTGGACCGCGCACGGGGTAAATTCCTCAGTCAGCGCGCACTTGAACGTCATCGCACCGACTATCAGCAAGCCGAAGGCTGGGGCGACCAGACAACCCTCACCAGCGGTCACTTCCTGGAAATCTCCGATCACCCTCGTACCGAGTGGAATGACCTGTGGCTGCTGACTGAGATCTTCCACGAAGGCAAACAGCCGCAAGTGTTGGAAGAGTCGGTAACCAGCGACACCACCGACAACAAGGATGATTTCCACCAGGGCTACCGCAACCGCTTTCTCGCGACCCCGTGGGCCGTGTTCTATCGCCCGGCGCTGGAACACCCCAAACCCCGCGTCCTTGGCACCCAGACCGCCATGGTCACCGGCCCCAAAGGTGAAGAAATCCACTGCGACCAGTACGGTCGGGTGAAAGTGCAATTCCACTGGGATCGAGAAGGCCAGGCTGACGACAAAACCAGCTGCTGGCTGCGTGTTTCAAGTGCATGGGCCGGTGACCGCTATGGTGCCATCTCCATACCGCGCATTGGCATGGAAGTCCTCGTCACCTTTTTGGAAGGTGACCCCGACCAACCGTTGGTGAGCGGCTGCCTGTATCACAAGGAAAATCAGGTTCCCTACGCGCTGCCTGCCAATAAAACCCGCACCGTCTTCAAGACTCTCAGTTCTCCGGGTGGTGGCGGATACAACGAGTTGCGCATCGAAGACAAGAAAGGCGCCGAACAGATCTACATCCATGCCCAGCGCAACTGGGATGAAAACATCGAGCATGACCAGAAAATTCGCGTCGGCAACGAACGCCACGACACTGTAGAGAAGAATACCTACACCGAACTCAAGGCCGAAGAACACCGCACCACCCTGAGCGACCGCAAGGTGGAAGCACGGATGGACGATCACCTGACCATCGGCCAGAACCAGCATGTGAAGCTCGGCACGGCGCAGTTGACCAGTGCAGGCCGAGAGATCCACCTCAAGGCTGGCGACAAGATCGTCATCGAAGCCGGCACGGAGCTGACCGCGCTGGGAGGAGGGAGCTTTATCAAGCTCGATGGCGGCGGCATCACGGTGGTTGGGCCAGTGGTGAAGATCAATGCCGGCGGCTCGGCAGGCTCGGGCACCGGGATCGGAATCAAGCCGCCTGTGCTGCCGGGGGCGGCGGATAAGGACAAGGCGGGGAGTCTGATGGATCAGGCATTGGTGAATGCGCCGCCTGAGAAGGTTAAGCCGAAGGCTTTTTTTGTGTTTTCTGAGTAAGGGAAAGTAATGTTCAACATCAAGTTGCCTTTTGTGCGATATAAATTTATAGCGCTTTTCTTCCTTGCTCCTTTAGCAGCTTTAGATGCTTGCGCGAGCACGTCTCTGGAAGAACAATTCAATGGCATTGAGGCCTGCCAGATTAAAAACATCTTCCTTGACCCAGTGACAAAAAAAGCCAGCGGTCAATATTTCGCTGAGCGTCAACTTGAGCCGTGTCGTATCGATGAAGTAGCGTTCTACTGTGTAAATGATACTTTTTATGGCTTGGCCGTAAGTGAAGTTGCGATTCCCTATCATGGTCCTTTCAGTGTTCATGCTATCTATTTAAAGGATAGCCCTGCGACCGTTGAAGCAAGATTGCGTACGCAGTTTCCAGATATAAAGCTAAATCAAAATGACGGTGTTTCACCTATTTTGATTGCAAACCCCAAGCAACGGGGAAGTTCTGTTTTCTACTGTGATGAGTACAGTGAGTAATAACATGGAATTGTATAACCCAGGTGCACCTTTTGTTTACACGAGCGCGTGGAACCCCACGCGTACTCATCCAGTGACAGGTGAAGTCCGTCCGCATCGAGGAGAGGACTGGGCGGCACCTAGTGGTACGTCGATCCCAGCCGCGGGCGCAGGAAAGGTTGTCTATAAAGGCACCATGTCCGGGTATGGAAATCTGGTAGTACTTGAGCACGCCAATGGGACAGAGATTGTTCATACATTGTATGCGCACATGAGATCTGCTTCCCCTCTGGCTATAGGGAGCTCCGTGGCTAAAGGGGCGTCTGTTGGCCCATGCGGGAATACAGGCATTGGCACGGGCGCACACTTGCACTTTGAGGTGCTTCGCAATGGCACGAAAGGCCATCCGAACCTGGTTCAGGGTCATGCTACGGTCAATCCTCGCGAGTTCGATATTTCCAATCTGACGCATCCAGATGGAGATAACAGTGGTGCGCCAGCACCAGCACCAGCACCTGCGGAGACTGTAAAGGTTAGTAGCCCATGGCAATTTCCGATACGCAAGGCTGGAGGTGCACCGTATAAAGATGCAGATGAGTTGTTCTCTGCGCTAGAGGCAGAGACGTCTGGCAACTATCTCTTAGGCAGCCATAATTTTTGGCATGGTGGAATTCATATTAGTAATGCGAGTGCGCCACAGTGCATCCGTGATGAGCCTGTTCGCTGTATTGGAGATGGAGTCGTTGTGGCGTACCGTCTTAATAAGGATTATCTGGCAAGTGAGTTTATAGGTGCGAACGCTACTGAAACACTTAAGTATTCAAATTCTTTCTGCCTTGTAAGGCATGACTACAAGTCACCTGTCAACACAGAGGTGACGCCTGGAGTATGTAATGAACTGATTTTTTATAGTCTTTACATGCATTTACTGCCATTTGACCGGTATCCTGCTGCACCTGATGAAGTTAAATTGCCACGAATCAAGATGATTGCAAGTGGCTTTAAGGCTCGAAGTGATATAGCGGGTGCTGCCAACTGTCAGGAGTATGGGGGTATTTCGGCTGGTGCGGAAATAGAAATTTTAGAAGAACACCCTGACCATGTTCATGCCAAAGGCAAGCTGTTAAAAGGTACAGTCACTGGTCGTACCGAGGGGCAAGAGTTCTGGTTTGCCTACAAGAAAAATGGTGCTGCATATCCTAGAACTAATGGCGACCCTAGCTGGAATGAAATAATTCCTCCTGAGCGAACCAAGCCAGGTTACTGGAAGGGAAAGGTGAGAGCAGTCGTTACAGGATCCGGACTTACTCTCCGCCAGCCTCCAGCCGCTCTTGCTCATGGCGCTCAGGCAGGGTTGCCTATCAGTGCAGCAACTCAAAGCGGAAGTGAAGGTTTAGTTTTATGCACAAACAGCACGATTGAATTTGATAGTGCTAAAGTTCTCAATCTTAAACTGGGTAATCAAACCCTTCGAATGGCAGAGTGTACATTTATACCTAGTACATCAGGTCCGCCCACCGGATTGAAAAACAGCACAATGGTTGTGCCCACTTCGTTTTGGGCTTGTGTAGAAGATATATCCCCCAATCGTTTTGTTCAGTGGCAAGAACTCATTCCGTCGACTTTTGACGAAGTTGTATCCGTTGAAACCGCAATTAAAGCTGGTGACCCGATCGGCTACTTGGGACTCAATGAAAACATTTCCGGCCCTACCGGCGGGATATCAGGAAAGCATCAGATTCATGTAGAGGTTTTTTCGGCGGATCCTCGAATAGAAGATTTTCTTAAGAATAAAGCGGGTATAAAGGACGGTAAAAAATATATACACTTGCCTGCCGCAACGGTATTGAATAAAAAAACGCCGCTGGTAGGAGAGATAGAGCTATCAAGTGAGCACTTTGTAGACTTAGCTAAGGCGATACCTTTCAAAGATACGGTTGATTGGTATGAGATCACTGTTGTCGACAGCGGAGAAAGCAAAACTGGTTTGCTGAAGAAAGAGTCGGCCAAGCTGATCACTCAGCATGACTGGGAAACGTTGGGCTTCAAAATCGTCAAAGAAAATAACCAAAATGCTGACGGCTTTCTGGATGTTAATGACCTGCCTGCGTTTTTCAAAGATATCTACAACGATTTGGATAAGTACGGGAATAATGACAATAAGATAACAGTCGAAGACCTGCCAACTGCCTTAAAGAACTTAGAATTTAGAGGGCGTTGGTCGAAATTGGTTGCGGATCATCCGACAGAGTGGAAATCTAAATCAGATACTTCTAAATGGTCCCGTTTAGACGTTTTGTTAGAGGCCTATCCTGCTGTGCTGAAACACGAGAAAGATCGAATAGATAAATTGGTTTTTTGGGATGAACTGACAGGTACAGCTAAAATAGGTGACGGTACAGGTGTCGTTAAACATTTTCATCCGGTAGCAATGATCGGTAATATGCTATCCAATAATAAATGCTTTTGCTTTGATCAAGGCATTGTAGACTCTCCTTGTCAAACAGGTATCAGGGATGTGACGAAAGAGCATTTTGAATTATTGGCGACTCAGCTTGGCGTCGAGAAAGAAGTGCTTCGTGCGATAGCAGTTGCAGAAACAGGAGATAAGGTACCATTCAAAGAATTTGTTCCTGGCCAGCAACACGCGGCAATACTTTATGAACGTCACTATATGTACCGCTTTCTTAAAAATAAAGGATATACCGATCAGCAATTAAATGCTTTAGCTACTAGCGAGCCTAAAATTGTCCATACCTACCAAGCTGGTTATTCCTATGGTAGTGAGCAATCACAGTATGAACGACTTCAGCGCGCGCGCGAACTAGATCGTGATGCTGCAAATAAGTCATGCTCCTGGGGGAAATTCCAGGTTATGGGAGCGTATTATGCTCGCTTGTATAAAAGCACAGATGAATTGGTAGAGGCGCAGAACTACTGCGCATTGCAGCACTTGCAATACTTTAAGATATTTCTTACCAAAGAGAAAAATATGCTTGAACCGATGAAGCAAAAAAACTGGCTGACCATTGCTAAGAAATATAATGGCGAAAATCAAGTCGGTTATGATACGAAAATTTCAAATGCTTATAACAATCTAAAGGCTAACTGGTAATGAAAAGTTTTACTGTATTAGCAGCGTTTTTATTTTTTTTCTCAAGTGTGCAAGCAGCAGAGGAATGTGAGAAATCGATCCCTCGCGACGCTGTTCTATATCAGCAATTTAATATGGGGGCAGATTTTGCTTGCATATATGAAGCGCCCGAAAGCTCTGATAATGCAGTGCTTAGCTTTTACTCAAGAAGCGGTGACAAGGTCATATTACTGTCCTCCAATAAAAATTTTGTAAGCCTAGATAGCGTCAGAGATGGGACGAACCAACCAGATATTACAAAAACAGAAAGTGGCGCATATCAGATATTGTGGAACTATCCGAATGGCGTGGACGCAATTGAGTTGGCTCCAGCAAAGGATGGTATCTATTTGAAGGGTGCAACAAAAGAGATGCGTCTTCCATCATTTGATACTTCTGAGAAAGTAAAATCTATAACCTTAGTGAGTAATCTTAAAAATCTGGAAAAATTGAATTTTTCAGACATGCACATTTCAGAGGTTTTCAATAAGGATGCTCTGATGCTCGCGGGCGGCGAGATTACTACAAGCGTCAGCTCAGAAAAAATTTTTTTATACTCTGAGCCATCGGAGTCGTCTAAAACTAAGGGTTATTTAATCTCTGGAGATGAGGTCAGGATTTTAGAATACAAGAATGGCTTTCTTAAAATTTCGTACAAGATGAAAAATGGAAACTATTTGATACGATGGATTAGTATTTCTTCTGTGATTTAGTGGCTGGCCAAAGTATGCAGGCTACTGGGGGGGGGATAAATCCCCCTTCAGACTACTCCTTGGCAAGAGTGGTGGCGTGAGGGGGCGATAGTTAATGCTACTTACGTTATTTATGCTTTTTACCTTGCTCTTGGTAGCATACGTTTTGAGTTTACTGTGTTCGCATCAGGCAGTGTAAAATCACGGATTAGCATCCATGGGACCCATATGAACCTACTCAAAAAATTCTTGGTTACTCTATGTATCTTTTATCCATTTAGTGTATTTTCCTGTGAGGTGCTTGAAGGTAAAGCATTTCGGTCAATATCTGTTGAAAACGGAATCATTACTTTTGATCTCGTCCCCATTGATGAGGATGCGAGAGATACCAGCGGGGGTGAGCAGTTAGGGATCGATATCAATTTCTTTAACTGCAACACAGGTGACAGAAGCCTGATTGGGCAGTTGCCTTTTTTAGCAGACACCGGTGAAGTCAAAGCCGCTTTTTTAGCTAACGCAGAGCAAGGTCGTGAAAAAGAGCTTTTTGTGATACATGGTGTTGAGATCAGGTCCGATACGGGACTCAAATACTCGGGAGAGTACTATTCTGTTCATGCTTACAAAAAGAGCTCTAATGGTTACACCAAGGATGATAAGCTTTCCAAGTACTTTGGTGAGGGTGGCGATATTTTAGCAGATGACTATAAAGAAGTTGCCTATCTATTTCCGTACAAGAGTAAGGATGCGGTTACTTCCAGGCTTCAATCAGAATTTTACAAAAAGTGGAGTTCCGGTACACCTGTGACTTTGGTCGTCAATAAGAAATCTTCTTTATACAATTCACCTGTACTGGCTGACATGAGTCGCAAGTATCTTGTTGCAGGAGACAAGGTCACACAAGAAGCCGTTGAGGCCGGATGGATTTCGGTTGTATATAAGACTGCCAAGGGGAAGTTGATTCGTGGCTGGATTCAGTGCGGTAACGTAGACGGCTGTTGAGAAGAATCAAAAAATAGAGGCGTGTTTTAGGTAAGATATCACGCCTCACAAAAGTAATAGAGTATGATGAGATGGCCCTTAATCTAAAGAAAAAACGCTTTTTGGCGTTAATTGCTTTTACTGCCTCAGGGCTTAGCTTGTTTCATGGTAATGCGAACGCACATGAGTGCCCCAATGACAAGTTTGACTTATTCCTCAAGGTGTTTTCAACCGCTCCAGAGGTGCAACAACGCCTTGCAAAAAACACAATAAAAATTCTAGAGCTGAAATCTACATCGCCGTCGGGAAAACTTGAGCCTCACACCATTGAGGTCGCGAATGCAGATTTAACGCTTCCACTCATGGCACCTATATATTTTGATAGAGCGGAAGGTGTTACCATTGAAGAGAAGGATAATAGTCACGTCAATATCATTGATAAGCGCGCAGGTAATAGCAATATAAAGATTTTTAGCTTTACTCGCGAATCATGCTGGATGCTTGCAAAGATAGAGGATTGGTCAATCAGGGATAACTATCTTTCGGTCACAGAAACACCAACAATGAATCGCATCGAAAGCCTCTGTTATCAACGGGCCAAATCCTTCCTTAATCTGGGGGAGGGTCAGCTATATCCGCTCACTGCGGAGTTCTTTGAGGCGGCCTTGGAAAACTATCTATGCTCTGCAGCTTCGGGCGATCCTCAGGCTAGCCTGGATGCAGCGGGTCTGAGCCTGTCCGGTATGGCGCCACAATTGGAAACCTCCAAGGTCGAGGCACTTTTTAAAACAGCCGCTACTACTCTCGCCGAAGGCGCCTTAGGGTTATCGACCTTTTACTGTTACGGTAATAATACAGGCGCAGATGGCACATGCCAGCATCCAGCACTGGCAGAAAAGGAACTTATACGTGCGGCCACGATGGGTTCCGTCAATGCAATTAATTATTTGGGATACTCTTTTGAAACGGGTGAGTTAGCCACTAAAGACGTGCCCAGAGCAATGGCTTGCTATCGTTTGGCTGCTGAGCAGGGTGATCAAGTCGCATCCAGTAATTGGCAGCGCTTGAAAATGCAGGTTTCGGACGCTCCAGCGTCCAGAAAGTGCTACTAATTTTTATCAGTTTTACGCTTTTTGGGACTGTAATAATGGGAAAAAATCACATTGCAACCACAGCCATGCTTTTGTCATTGATGGCAGTTTTTCCTTATGCTCACTCCGCTAGCTTTGACTGTCGCAAGGCATCGACAGACGTAGAACATAAGATCTGTGACAATCCTTCATTATCAAAGCTGGATGAGGATTTGAGTGTAGCTTTCAGGCCGTTGAAGAATAGCTATTTCATACAGATGGCACAACGAGAGTGGCTAGAGTCCGCTCGTGATGCCTGTGAATCTATAGAGTGCCTGGAAAATACTTACTCACAGCAGATCGATTTTTTAACCCCTCCATCTGAAAACGTTAAAGACAGTGAAGCTGTAACTGCTTTGCCAGCAGATAAAAGTTATTTTATTAGTGATCAACTCTGGAAGAACTGGACCCTGACGCAGCTTCCGTATAGCAAGAAATATAGACAGCAGTACATTGTGGCAACTGAAACGCTATCAGGAAAATTACATGTTATTGTATTTGATGGAGAATACAATTCTGAAATGCGTTGCTATAAAGGTGCGCTCTATGAGTTCGTTGATCAATATCCCATCGTTCAACCAATGTTGTACCCTATAGCTAGAGACATCTGCTTCGATGGGACGGAAGACCCTGATAGCAATGACGAAGGTAGAAGATTGGCGGGTGTACTGAGTGGAGTTTTTTATTATAGGATCAAAGTGGCGCCCAATCATTTTATAAGCATGTCTTATAAGCTGGGATCTCGCCTGCCCCCTACGGAGAGTAGCACTCTATTTCAAGGAGCATCCACCACTACAGAGAATCAAAAGGGCTCTCTGTTTTTTAGCCGAAGCAGCTCCTACAATAAAATGGAAATTTATCATCCGCACATAGACAAATCGGAATTTATAGCTTCCCCGAACGACCCAGAACACGACTGGAACATATTCATTCCGGTATGGAGCAAACCTCGTCCGATTCTTTATTTTAAAAATGGCGAATCAATATGGCGAGCCAATATAGTTGACAAAACACTTTTCAAAATATCACAAGCTGAAGATGATGGCAGAATCAAGAGTCCTATGCCAATTGAAATCAACGGTCGTGAAGCTGTTTTATATTTAGAGAATGATGGCCTTAAGGTTGCCATTTCTCCTGCCCCTTGATCTCTTAATGCAGTAATCTCTGATAAAGTTGAGGTTATGCCTATGGCCTAACCTCATTGCCTTTGAACTTTAGCCCTATTACCGCAACAAATTAAACCACTTCATCGATCAGCGTGGTTTTCTCCGGCGTGGCCGTAACCGGAGGGTTGGTCGGGTTTTGCAACTGATCCCTGAGCTTTTCCAATGCTGCTTTTTGCTCATCGGTCAGTGGCGGCGGCGGAGTAGGGGAAGCGGGTAGGGGAGTGGACGGGCGAGTACCACCAGGGGTCAGTACGGGCAAAGGACTGTTGGTTATTTGCATGTCACTGCTTCCGTGAGTGAGGGTTGAATACAGGGTAACGGCCGTTTTTCGGTGAGCTTTAGGGCTGATTTTCCAGGAGATCGATACGGCACTCGAATTTGGGGATTGGCTGCCTGTGAACTACAACGCATGCGTTGGTACTTTGTTATATTCACCAGCTCAAAGGCCATGTAGGCCAATACAAGGATATGGCTGAGCCGACGGGGAGTCATTGCACTAGCTGTGAATAAAGCCGTCGACGGGGCTATGCGCATTGACCCAGAGCCTCAACCTGAATCGCCCCGGATTCTCTAGACACCTTGCAAGCTCATTGTGTAACGTTTTTCAAACTCTACCGGTGAGAGCTGATTGTTGAAACCATGGCGGCGTTTTGCGTTGTAGAACATCTCGATGTAATCA
>NZ_JAUQOO010000059.1:0-976 GCF_030580745.1 Pseudomonas serbiensis | reverse complement strand
TGAGGTGCATCGCTGAGGATTTCGCCGCCCTGGTTGACCACGGCGTCCGTGACGGTGAGGTTGGCAGTGCCGGTGCTGGTGAGGCTGCCTGCCAAGTTCGACACAGAGCCAGCGTTCAGGGTCAGGATGCTATCGCTGCGTATCACGCCTTGATCGTTATTGAGGATCGCGGTCGAGAGATCCAGGCCCGTGACCACCATGGTCAGGGCCATGGCACTGGCGATACGCCCCGCTTCGCTGTTATTGACCTGCGCGGCAGTCAGGCGCAAGGCCTCGGTGCTGGTCAGGCGACCGTCCTGGCTGTTGTTGAAGGCGCCGGTGGTGACGGTCACGCCTTTGCCGGCAATCCGGCCACTGAGGCTATTGTCCAGACGGCCGCTGGTGAGGGTCAGGGCTGCATCGCTGAGGATTTCGCCGCCCTGGTTGACCACGGCGTCGGTGACAGTCAGGGTCGAGGCGCCAGTGCTGGTGATACTGCCCGCGGTGTTATCCAGTGAGTCGGCATTGATTGTCAGCGTTCCCGCGCTGGACATCAGGCCCTTCTGACCGTTCGATACGTTGCTGGCCGTGACACTCATGTTGCCGCCCTGGCTCAGGATGCGACCTGACTGGCGGTTATCGAGGGTCGTGGCGGTAATGCGGGTACTGGCCTGCCCGCTCAGGGTCGCGCCCTGGTTGTTGAGGGTCTGGGTGACGGTCGCCTGCACGGCACGGCTGGCGACAATGTTGCCGGTGTTGGTCAGGTTGCCTGCCGACAGCACCACATCGCCGGCGGCATTGCGGCTGTTATCCGCATTGACGCCCGCCTCGATGATCGCGCTGTTGCTCAGGAGCCCGGTGCTGGACAGTGTGACGCTGTCCCGTGCGGCGATATTCTGCTGGATGGCCAGATCGCCCGGCGTCGTGATCGACAACGCGCTGCCCGCATACAGCGGCCCGTTGACCTCGACCGCGTTGGCATTCACCGTCACCGCCC
>NZ_JAUQOO010000058.1:0-1016 GCF_030580745.1 Pseudomonas serbiensis | reverse complement strand
GTGACGCTGTCCCGTGCGGCGATATTCTGCTGGATGGCCAGATCGCCCGGCGTCGTGATCGACAACGCGCTGCCCGCATACAGCGGCCCGTTGACCTCGACCGCGTTGGCATTCACCGTCACCGCCCCGCTGGCCGCCGTCTGCACCATGCTCAACTGGCCATTGGCATCGATCTGGATATCACCGGCACTGGCCGCCATATTCCCCGCCAGCCTCACCCCGACACCGGCTTCGGTGCCCACCAGTTTCACGGCACCGGCGTACATGCCGCCCAAGGCCGAGCTGTCGATGGCCAGTTGCGGTTTGGTGCTGCCGTCGTCCGCCAGCGCCGTGGCATTGAGGGTCTGGGCATCAACATCGTTGCGACCGGCAATGATGTTGAGCTTCTTGGCGTGCAGCTCGGCGTTGACTTTTGCGCTGCGGGTGATGATGTCGA
The DNA here is from genome assembly GCF_030580745.1 of Pseudomonas serbiensis. Taxonomy (NCBI): domain Bacteria; kingdom Pseudomonadati; phylum Pseudomonadota; class Gammaproteobacteria; order Pseudomonadales; family Pseudomonadaceae; genus Pseudomonas; species Pseudomonas serbiensis. The sequence goes on along the minus strand of NZ_JAUQOO010000058.1, from coordinate 580 downwards.
ACTGGTCGAGGTTGTCGGCATTGAGCCCCAGCCCCTCGATGGCCACGCTGCCGCCCTGGACGTTGAACCGCACCAGATTGCCGTTGTTGTCCAGCACCGGTTTGCCGGTGGTCAGGGTGGCTTGCGGCGTGTTGAGAAAACCGCAGCCATCACAGGTGATGCCATACGGGTTGGCAACAATCACCCGCGCCGCCTGCCCCGCCACCTCGGTGTAGCCCTTGAGTTCGGTGCGGTTGTTGCTGACCACCTCGTTGAGAATCGTGGTCGCGGCCGCGCCTTGCAGGTTGCTGTTGGAGATGATGATCCCGCCCAGCTGGGTGTTCTGGGTCTGGGTGGGCGCCGTGGCATTGTTGAGGATCACCCCCTGGCTGCCGACGTTGTACTGCTGGAACTGGTTGTGCGACAGACCACTGGCATTGGGCGCCGCAATATTGACGATCGGCACCCCGTTGCCCGCAGCCCCGACGCTGGTGGAGCCGCTGCTCACCACAATCCCGTCCGCCTGCGCCCACAGCGGTTGCCAGAACATCGCATTGGCCAGGATCAGCGCAATACCGCGCTTGGGCATCCCCCAGAAACG
>NZ_JAUQOO010000057.1:0-1098 GCF_030580745.1 Pseudomonas serbiensis | reverse complement strand
TTGATCCAGGCCGGTGACCACAGCGGTCAAAGCCATGGCACTGGCAATACGCCCCGCTTCGCTGTTATTGACCTGCGCGGCAGTCAGGCGCAAGGCCTCGGTGCTGGTCAGGCGACCGTCCTGGCTGTTGTTGAAGGCGCCGGTGGTGACGGTCACGCCTTTGCCGGCAATACGCCCGCTGCGGCTGTTGTCCAGGCGGCCGCTGGTGAGGGTCAGGGCTGCATCGCTGAGGATTTCGCCGCCCTGGTTGACCACGGCGTCCGTGACGGTGAGGTTGGCAGTGCCGGTGCTGGTGAGGCTGCCGCCGGTGTTGGTCAGTGAAGTGGCGGTCAGCAGCAAAGCACCGCTAGCTCTCATACGCCCCTTGGAACTGTTGTCGAACTGCCCAAGCGTGGCGGTCAAGGCAGCCTTGCTGGTGAGTTCGCCGTTGCGGTTGTTCAGGGTCGCGGCAGACAGCTCAAGGCCCGTCGCAGACACCAACCCCCGCAGGTTGGTCAGCACCTGATCGATGCGCACGATCAGGGATTCGTCGCTGAGCACCGAACCGTCAGTGTTGTCCAGCGAAGTGGCGGCCAGGGTAAAGCCCTTGGCACTGGAGATTTCGCCGCTTTGGTTGTTGACTGTGCCCAGATTCGTCAGCAGCAACTGGCCGGGGGCCGTAATCAAACCGTCCTGGTTATTCAGATGGCCGTTGTTCAGGTCCAGGCTGACGTCGCCGTTGCTGTACAGCTGACCATCGGCGTGTTGATCCAGGCCCGTAACCACAGCGGTCAAAGCCATGGCGCTGGCGATACGCCCCGCTTCGCTGTTATTGACCTGAGCGGCAGTCAGGCGCAAGGCCTCGGTGCTGGTCAGGCGACCGTCCTGGCTGTTGTTGAAGGCGCCGGTGGTGACGGTCACGCCTTTACCGGCAATCCGGCCACTGAGGCTGTTGTCCAGACGGCCGCTGGTGAGGGTCAGGGCTGCATCGCTGAGGATTTCGCCGCCCTGGTTGACCACGGCGTCCGTGACGGTGAGGTTGGCAGTGCCGGTGCTGGTGAGGCTGCCTGCCAAGTTCGACACAGAGCCAGCGTTCAGGGTCAGGATGCTATCGCTGCG
>NZ_JAUQOO010000056.1:0-1296 GCF_030580745.1 Pseudomonas serbiensis | reverse complement strand
GCCCTCGACAACCAGGCTGGCACCCTGGGGGCCGGCCTGGGTCTGAACCTGCAGGCCGCGAGCCTGGATAACCGCCTGGCCGGTGCCGTGCTCACCGATGGCCAACTCGATATCACCCTGACCGGCACTCTGGATAACCGCAGCGGCGGGCAGGTGCAGGCCAAGGGCATCCTCAACCTGACCAGCCAGGTTCTGAACAATCAGGGCGGCCGGGTAGTGGGGCAGGACCTGCTGACCGTGAACAGCGACAGCGCGATCAACCGCGGCGGGGTGATCCGTTCCGACAAGCTGATGACGCTGCTGATCGGTGACCTCGACAATAGCCAGACCGGTTTGAGCGCCGTGCAGAAGGGCGGTATCACCAGCCAGGCCGGGCTTGAATTCACCGGCACCCAGTTGAATAACCAGAACGGCCTGCTCAACGCCGTGGGCGTGATGACGTTGCAGGCCGACACGGTGCTCAACGGCCAGGGCCGCATCGCCAGCCAGAACAACCTGAGCGCCACCGTCGACAGCCTGACCCAGCAAGGCGGCGAACTGGTGGCCCAGGGCACCCTGACCTTGACCGGCACGACCCTGGATAACGGGGTCGGTGGTCTGGTAGGCGCCACAAAAGCGCTGAAACTCGAGGTCGACGACATCGACAACCGGGCCGGTGAAATTTCCAGCCAGGTGGGCGTGGAACTGATCGGTGAACAACTCGATAACAGTGACGGCGGCAAGGTGCTGGCCGGTACGGCGCTGCAACTGATCGTCGAGCGGGTGATCAACGAGAACAAGGGCCTGCTGTTCGGCCAGACCCTGACCCTGGACGGCAAACGCCTGGACAACGCCGGCGGCACCCTGGCCAGCCAGCAGGCCCAGACGCTGATCCTGAGCGGCGCACTGGATAACCGCGCCGGTTTGATCAGCAGTGAAGCGGCGTTGACGGTCAAGGCCGCTTCCCTGGACAACACACGGGGCACGCTGTCCAGCGCCGGGGCGCTCAAGGTCACCACCGACGGCGAACTGATCAACCAGACCGGCTCGATCACCACCGACGCGGCCCTGACCGTGGTCAGCGCCAGCCTGGACAACCGCGAAAAAGGCAAACTCTCCGGCCTGGGCGCCACCACCGTCACCACCGGTGCCTTCGACAACAGCCAGGGCGGGCAACTGACCAGCAGCGACACCCTGGAACTGATTGCCGGTGAAGTCATCAACCAGAGCGCGGGCCGTATCGCCAGTGCGCTGGCCCTGACCGCCAGCGTCACAAGCCTGGATCAGCAGGGCGGCGAACTGTTCAGCAACACCACC
>NZ_JAUQOO010000055.1:0-1302 GCF_030580745.1 Pseudomonas serbiensis | reverse complement strand
CACCCTGGAACTGATTGCCGGTGAAGTCATCAACCAGAGCGCGGGCCGTATCGCCAGTGCGCTGGCCCTGACCGCCAGCGTCACAAGCCTGGATCAGCAGGGCGGCGAACTGTTCAGCAACACCACCCTGAGCCTGGACCTGAACAACGGCCAGTTGAACAACCAGAACGGCCTGATCAACAGCCCCGGCGCACTGCTGCTGAAAAACCTCAAGGCGGTGGACAACCAGGGCGGTGAAATCTCCAGCGCCCAGGCCTTTACATTGACAGCGCACAGCCTCGACAACAGTGGCGGCAAGCTGCTGAGCAGCCAGGGGCTGACCCTGGACCTGGTCGAGTTCTTCAGAAACCTCAAGGGCACCGTGTCGGCCACCGGGCTGGAGATCGACAGCGACAGTCTGGACAACGCCGAAGGCCTGATCAGCAGCCGCGCCGGCCTGAAACTGACCGTCGACAACACCCTGAGCAACGTCAAAGGCACCGTGATTGCCGATGGCGACCTTGAAATAAGCGCCGCCAGCGGCGACAACACCCAAGGCCAGATTTCCAGCAAACAAGCCCTCACCGCCGTGATCGGCAACCTGCAACAGCAGGGCGGGCAACTCTTCGCCCTGGGCACCCTGAACCTGACCGGCGACACCCTGAACAACAGCCTGAAAGGTTTTGTCGGGGCGGGAGAGGCCCTGACCGTCACCGTCGATGACGTCGACAACCAGGGCGGTGAAATTTCCAGCCAGCAGGGCATCACCCTGACCGGCCAGACGCTGACCAACACTGGCGGCCAGATCCTTGCGCAACAGTTACTGACCCTCGACATCGCCAAGACCACCAACCGCAGCGACGGTGTGCTGTCCGGCAAGACCGGCCTGACCCTGACCGGCACCTCACTGGACAACACCGGCGGCGTGCTGCTCAGCCCACACGACCTGAGCATCGACCTCTCGGACACCCTCGACAACACCCAGGGCCTGATCAGCAGCGAAGGCACCTTGACCCTCTACGTCGGCAGCCTGACCAACACGGCGGGCAGCGTGTCCAGTGCCGGCAAGCTGACCCTCGACAGCGCCGGCGCGATCCTCAACCAGGGCGGCGAACTGGTCACCGATGGCGAACTCGACCTGGACAGCACCGCCCTCGACAACAGCCTGCAAGGCACCGTCAGCGCCAAGGGCCGGATCACGATCGACACCGGCGACCTGAACAACAGCCAGAAGGGCCGGATCAGCAGCGGCGAGCGGATGGACCTCACCGCTGCCAAACTGACCAACCACGACGGCAGCATTGCCAGCAGCCAGGCACTGGT
>NZ_JAUQOO010000054.1:0-1302 GCF_030580745.1 Pseudomonas serbiensis | reverse complement strand
CACCCTGGAACTGATTGCCGGTGAAGTCATCAACCAGAGCGCGGGCCGTATCGCCAGTGCGCTGGCCCTGACCGCCAGCGTCACAAGCCTGGATCAGCAGGGCGGCGAACTGTTCAGCAACACCACCTTGAGCCTGGACCTGAACAACGGCCAGTTGAACAACCAGAACGGCCTGATCAACAGCCCCGGCGCACTGCTGCTGAAAAACCTCAACGGCGTGAGCAACGCGGGCGGGGAAATCTCCAGCGCCCAGGCTTTTACCCTCGCGGCCCAAAGCCTCGACAACAGCGGCGGCAAGCTGCTGAGCAGCCAGGGGCTGACCCTGGACCTGGTCGAGTTCTTCAGGAACCTCAAGGGCACCGTGTCGGCCACCGGGCTGGAGATCGACAGCGACAGCCTGGACAACGCCGAAGGCCTGATCAGCAGCCGCGCCGGCCTGAAACTGACCGTCGACAACACCCTGAGCAACGTCAAAGGCACCGTGATTGCCGATGGCGATCTTGACGTCAGTGCTACGACCGCCAACAACACCCAAGGCCAGATTTCCAGCAAACAAGCCCTCACCGCCGTGATCGGCAACCTGCAACAGCAGGGCGGGCAACTCTTCGCCCTGGGGGCGCTGAGCCTGACCGGCGACACCCTGAACAACAGCCTCAAGGGTTTTGTCGGGGGCGGCGAGGCCCTGACCCTCACCGTCGATGACGTCGACAACCAGGGCGGCGAAATTTCCAGCCAGCAGGGCATCACCCTGACCGGCCAGACCCTCACCAACACCGGCGGCCAGATCCTTGCGCAGCAGTTACTGACCCTCGACATCGCCAAGACCACCAACCGCAGCGACGGCGTGCTGTCCGGCAAGACCGGCCTGACCCTGACCGGCAGCTCACTGGACAACACCGGCGGCGTGCTGCTCAGCCCACACGACCTGAGCATCGACCTCTCGGACACCCTCGACAACACCCAGGGCCTGATCAGCAGCGAAGGCACCTTGACCCTCGACGTCGGCAGCCTGACCAACACGGCGGGCAGCGTGTCCAGTGCCGGCAAGCTGACCCTCGACAGCGCCGGCGCGATCCTCAACCAGGGCGGCGAACTGGTCACCGATGGCGAGCTCGACCTGGACAGCACCGCTCTCGACAACAGCCAGCAAGGCACCGTCAGCGCCAAGGGCCGGGTCACGATCGACACCGGCGACCTGAACAACAGCCAGAAGGGCCGGATCAGCAGCGGCGAGCGGATGGACCTCACCGCCGCCAAACTGACCAACCACGACGGCAGCATTGCCAGCAGCCAGGCACTGGT
>NZ_JAUQOO010000053.1:0-1392 GCF_030580745.1 Pseudomonas serbiensis | reverse complement strand
TGAGGATTTCGCCGCCCTGGTTGACCACGGCGTCCGTGACGGTGAGGTTGGCAGTGCCGGTGCTGGTGAGGCTGCCTGCCAAGTTCGACACAGAGCCAGCGTTCAGGGTCAGGATGCTATCGCTGCGCAAGACACCTTGCTGGTTATTCAGAGTGGCAGCAGACAGCTCAAGGCCCGTAGCAGATACCCGCCCGCGCAGGTTGGTCAGCACCTGGTCGATGCGCACGATCAGGGATTCGTCGCTGAGCACCGAGCCGTCGGTGTTGTCCAGCGACGTGGCGGCCAGGGTAAAGCCCTTGGCACTGGAGATTTCGCCGCTCTGGTTGTTGACTGTGCCCAGATTCGTCAGCAGCAACTGGCCGGGGGCCGTAATCAAACCGTCTTGGTTATTCAGATGGCCGTTGTTCAGGTCCAGGCTGACATCGCCATTGCTGTACAGGCGCCCGTCGGCGTGTTGATCCAGGCCAGTGACCACCGCGGTCAGGGCCATGGCGCTGGCGATACGCCCCGCTTCGCTGTTATTGACCTGCGCAGCAGTCAGGCGCAAGGCCTCGGTGCTGGTCAGGCGACCGTCCTGGCTGTTGTTGAAGGCGCCGGTGGTGACGGTTACGCCTTTGCCGGCGATCCGCCCACTGCGGCTATTGTCCAGGCGGCCGCTGGTGAGGGTCAGGGCCGCATCGCTGAGGATTTCGCCGCCCTGGTTGACCACGGCGTCGGTGACGGTAAGGCTGGACGTGCCAGCGCTGGTGAGGCTGCCTGCCGTATTCGACACCGCACCCGCGTTCAGGGTCAGGGTGCTCTCGCTGCGTATCACGCCTTGATTGTTATTGAGGATCGCGGTCGAGAGATCCAGGCCCGTGACCACCATGGTCAGGGCCATGGCGCTGGCGATACGCCCCGCTTCGCTGTTATTGACCTGCGCGGCAGTCAGGCGCAAGGCCTCGGTGCTGGTCAGGCGACCGTCCTGGCTGTTGTTGAAGGCGCCGGTGGTGACGGTCACGCCTTTACCGGCAATACGCCCGCTGAGGCTATTGTCCAGGCGACCGCTGGTGAGGGTCAGGGCTGCATCGCTGAGGATTTCGCCGCCCTGGTTGTTGAGGGTCTGGGTGACGGTCGCCTGCACGGCACGGCTGGCGACAATGTTGCCGGTGTTGGTCAGGTTGCCTGCCGACAGCACCACATCGCCGGCGGCATTGCGGCTGTTATCGGCATTGACGCCCGCCTCGATGATCGCACTGTTGCTCAGGTGCCCGGTGCTGGACAGCGTGACGCTGTCCCGTGCGGCGATATTCTGCTGGATGGCCAGATCGCCCGGCGTCGTGATCGACAGCGACGAACCCGCATACAGCGGCCCGTTGACCTCGACCGCGTTGGCATTCACCGTCACCGCCC
>NZ_JAUQOO010000052.1:0-1445 GCF_030580745.1 Pseudomonas serbiensis | reverse complement strand
GCAACTTCAAGGCACCGGATGTGATCACCCAGCCTTATACGGTCATTCAGGGCAGCTATTTCGATGGCGTGGGCACCCAATCAGGTTATGGGGTCATTCATTTATCCGAAATCGCTCCGCGAGCGAAGTGGGTACGCCTTGAAGACTTCACCATCAAGGCACAATCCGAGTCAGTGAAACTGTTCGCCAATGGCCTGGAACAAATCAAGGTCCGGGTGGCAGTCAAACCGTTCGACGAGCAGAACATAGAGGTGCCTCTTACGCCCTCCGAACTGAACAGCATGCGGCTGATCGTTGCTGACACACTCAATGAACTGCCTTATATCGGCGAAGAAGGTATACCCGCCGATGCGCCCGAGGGAAAACAATGGGGCGTCAATGAGTCGAAGAATCCTTATCTGTATTATCCCGTCAGCTCTTCCCTGGCCAGCGAACCACAGGCTCTGGATGGCAGCGGCAAATCTCTGTATATCCAGACTCGCGGCGAAACACCATTAAAAATAGCCGTTGCCTTGACCCGCGCCGATCAGGCCGAATTCAATTCGACTGAACAAGATGGCTCCGAAGAAAAACACAACATCATAGAAATAAAACCAGAGCCCATGCCCACTTACGCCATAGTGAATTATGAGTTCGAGAGTATCCGGGTAGTGGGTGGGGAAAATAATGATTATGAACTCAACACGATCGATTATTACTACCTGAGGTTCAAACAGTCCGTCCAGAATATAAAGTTCGTCACCGTCGAGTTTGACAGCCCCACCAGCATGGCACAGTGGGAAAGCCGTCAATATGCGGAACTCATGGGCAGTTACACCGGCTACGCACTGCCCGGCAGTAAAACATTACTGTTCGAGCCTTTATTGATGCAGAGCATTGCACCTGAATTACGCCCAAGCCTTGATGTCATTGCTGGCAATGAAGCACCTGAGGGCGCCGTCTTGATCAGCCTGCACCGACGCTCAGACTTTGTCTTCGACAACGAAAGTGATTTCGTCCAACCGATGAAGCTGAAATTGATTGATGAATACGGGAACCAGCACAAGATTACTGTGGAATTCAACTCGCCGACTGACCGTAACAAACTGAAGATTACTGCCACCAACTGACGTAGTTCCTAAACACTATAAGAGCCGATAAACCGACTGTTTAGCGGCTCTTGTCTGGAGATTTCTCCATGCCCACACCCACTGTCCACTCCAACGCCTTCAACTTTCTCAGCGCGCTCCAGGCCGGTGTCGACCCTCGCACCGGCCAGTACACCTGCGTCATTACCCTGCCTGAACTCAAGGCCAATCACTTGTGCGGACCCACCGTACCCCTCAGCCTCGGCTTCAGCCCCATGAGCCCCCGCAATATCGGCTTCGGCAAGGGCTGGAGCGTGCGCCTGTCGCACTTCGATACCGTCTCGCGCATCCTCTCGTTGTCCACCGGGGAAACCTTCC
>NZ_JAUQOO010000051.1:0-1938 GCF_030580745.1 Pseudomonas serbiensis | reverse complement strand
CCCCTCAGCCTCGGCTTCAGCCCCATGAGCCCCCGCAATATCGGCTTCGGCAAGGGCTGGAGCGTGCGCCTGTCGCACTTCGATACCGTCTCGCGCATCCTCTCGTTGTCCACCGGGGAAACCTTCCGCATCGAAGGCTCGGCCAGCCAGCCCACCGTCCCCGAACGCAAGATCGACAGTTTTCATTTTTCCGTCGAGGCCACCGGCCGCTATCGGGTGGCCCACAAGTCCGGCCTGGTGGAAATCCTCACTCTGCGCGGCGGCGACACCCAGGCCTGGGTCAGTGAAATCCACTCCGCCGAAGGCCATCGGGTCAGCCTGGCCTACGAGACCTTTGCCGACGAAACCGTGCTGCGCAGCGTCAGCGACGACTATGGCCTGCTGCTCGAGATTACCCGCCCCAACTCCGCGCAGATCAATGTCGACTTGCACCCCGGTCAAGGCAGCGGCGGCGAACCCCTGGTCCGTTTCAGCCTGATGCTCAACAACGGCGAAGTCACCCGCATCGTGCTGCCGACCGACAATCCGGCCGCCTGGCGCTTCCAGTACGAACTGATCCATGAATACCTGTGCATGGCGCAGGTACACAACCCGCTCGGTGGCCATGAACTCATCACCTACGATGCTCAGGGCCATGAGTTTCCGCAGAACCGCTACCCCTCGCTGCCCCGCGTGTCACGGCATGAGCAGCGCCCCGGCTTCGGCCAGCCGCCAGTCGAGGTGCGTTATCAATATTCCAACACCAATTTTCTGGGTTTCAACGCCAGCGGGCTGATCTGGGACGACGATGGTCTGGACAATCTCTACAAGGCCAATCAGAGCTACACCTACAACAGCACGGAAATGCTCTGGTTCGACGACAAGGCGCTGCGCACCACAGTGCGGGCCTTCAACAACTTCCACCTGCTGACCGAGGAAACCGTCACCCAAAGCGACAATGTGCTCAGCACCCGCACCACGTATCACAGCACGCCGGGCTTGCCCTTCGACCAGCAACCGGCCCAGTGCCAGTTGCCCCGTGAAGTGCTGAAGATCTGGTATCACCCCAGCGCTTCCAGCCAGACCCATGAAGAAACCACCCGCACCACCTTCGACACCTTCGGCAACCTGCTGACCCAGGAAAACCCCGATGGCACCCTGGAAACCCGGCGCTATTACCCGGCCGCCGGTGGCGATGGCTGCCCGCCCGACCCGCAAGGTTTTGTAAGGACCGTGCAGGACACCACCGTCACGCCGGTCCCCGGCGCGCCCGGCGAGGCCCCGGTGTTGCGCACGGCGTATCGCTACGCGCTGCAAACCGGCGTGGGTGGCGGCGCAACGCCCGGCTGGCTGGCCGTGACCGACGAGCGTCTGCTGCAAGTGGATGGCCTGGATGAAACCGAACTGCAACACACCGCGTTCACCTACATCCACCAGCCCACCGATCGTTATCAGCACGGGCGCAAGTTGCAGGACACCCAGACCCTCAATGGCCTCTCGACGATCACCGACTACACCTACCAGAGAACCCGTAATGCCCGCGCCGGGGAAACCGTGCAGCACACCATCATCAGCCTGAGCACCAGCTTCGATACCGTGCGCAAGACCCATACCCTGCAACACTCGCTGCTCAACGGCCAGCCACTGCTCAATCGCGACGACAACGACGTGGAAATCGCCTACCGCTACGACGTACTGGGCCGGGTCATCGAGGAAACCGTAGCCCCTGGCACGCTCTACGAGGCCTCGCGCCATTATCGCTATGTGCTCAGCGCCGTGGACGGCCAACAGGCCGAACAGGAAACCACCAACGTCAAGGGGATCAAGACCCGCACCTTGCTCGATGGCATGAACCGTGTGGTGAAGGAGTTGCGGCAGGGCGCCGACGAGAACAAACCTGCCGATTACTTCCAGACCTACAGCGCGCTGTACGACGGCCGCGGGCTGTTGACCGAGGAC
>NZ_JAUQOO010000050.1:0-2308 GCF_030580745.1 Pseudomonas serbiensis | reverse complement strand
TCACGATCGACACCGGCGACCTGAACAACAGCCAGAAGGGCCGGATCAGCAGCGGCGAGCGGATGGACCTCACCGCCGCCAAACTGACCAACCACGACGGCAGCATTGCCAGCAGCCAGGCACTGGTTGCGAGCGTCAACAGCCTTGAACAACAGAAAGGCAACCTGACCAGCGCCACCTCCCTGAGCCTGGACGTCAACCAGGGCCTGCTCGATAACCAGGGTGGTTTGATCAACGCGCCCGGCACCCTGCTGCTGAAAAACCTCGGGGTCGTGCTCAACCAGGGCGGTGAGATTTCCAGCGCCCAGGCCTTCACCCTCAAGGCCCTATCGCTGGACAACAGCGGCGGTACGCTGCTGAGCAACCAGTTGCTGACCCTGCGCATCGCCCTGGCCCTGAACAACGTCAAGGGCCTGATCGCCGCCGCGGGTGTCGATGCCACGGCCGCCACCCTGGACAACACCGGCGGCACCCTGACCAGCCGCAACGCCCTGGACCTCACCGTCACCGGTCTGCTCACCAACCGCGACAACGGCCTGATCAACGCTGCCGAGGCGTTGCACATCACCTCGGGCGACCTCAATAACCGCACAGGACAACTGCTGGCCAACACCGCCCTGACCCTCGACAGCGCCGCCCTCGACACCGGCGCCAAGGGCCTGATCAACAGCCAGGGCACCTTGACCCTCACCGCCGACAGCTTGAGCGCCGACACCGGTGGCGAAGTCTCCGGGCTTGGGGCCATGACCCTGGTCCTCAACGCGATCTCCCTCAATGCCGGTCGCCTGATCGGCAATGCCGGGTTGAGCGTCGACCTCAACGGTGCGGACCTCAACAACCGCGCCGGCCTGATCACCGCCACAGGTCCCTTGACCCTCACGCGGGTGCGAAACATCAACAACCAGGGCGGTGAAATCTCCAGCGCCCAGAGCTTCACCCTGACCGGCCAGACCCTGGACAACAGCGGCGGCCAGCTCATCAGCAGCAACCTGCTGACCCTCAATGCCGACAGCCTGCTCAACCAGAACGGCCTCATCTCCGGCTGGCAAGGGCTGGACGTGACCGCCACCTCCCTGGACAACCGCAACCGCGGCACCCTGTCCAGCCGTAACGGCGCGGTGGAGTTGGATCTGAGCGGGGCCCTGCTCAACAGCAGCAATGGCGCGCTGGTCAGCCAGACAGCCCTGACCGTGACCGCCGACAGCCTCGACAACCGCGGCGGCATCCTCTCCAGCGGCGCGGCACAGACCCTGACCGTTACCGGCCTGCTGAACAACAGCCAGAACGGCCTGATCGACAGCGGTGCGGACCTCGCGATCACCGCCAACGCCCTCGACAACAGCGCGGGCACGATCACCAGCCCGGGCAAGGCCACCCTCGACCTGATCGGCGCCCTGACCAACACCGGCGGCACACTCGCCAGCGGCGGTGACTGGCTGCTCAAACGCAGCAGCGCCGTCCACAACCAGGGCGGGCAACTGATCAGCCAGCGCCTGATGACCCTCAACACCGGCACTCTGGACAACAGCAACACCGGCACCGTCGCCGCCAACGGTACCCTGCTGATCACCGCCACCGGCAAGGTCCTCAACCACACCGATGGCCTGATCTACAGCCAGAACGCGGGCGTGGAACTGGACGCCGCGAGCCTGGACAACACCCGGGGCGCGGTACAAGGCCAAAGCACCCTCAAGGTCGAAGTGGGCGAGGGCGTCGATAACCTCAACGGTCGCCTCATTGCCCAGAACGGTGACCTGACAGTAGAAGCCGCCAGCCTCGACAGCCGCGGCGGCGTGCTGTCCAGCCTCAAGGGATTGTTCACCGCCCAGATCACCGGCGTCCTGAGAAACGGCTACGACCTCGCGGCCAACCGTCAGGGCGGCGTCATCCAGGGCCAACGCCTGAGCCTGACCGCCTTGGGCGGCTTCGACAACTACGGCGGCCGCGTCTCGGCCAGCACCGGCGAAGCCTTGCTCACTACCGCCAACGTCGACAACCGCAACGGCGGCATTTACGCCAAAGGCCTGGTACGGGTCATCGGCAACGACTTCGACAACAGCGGCGACAACGACGGCCAGATCGCCGGCGGCCAAGTCGACCTCAGACTGACCGGCGCCCTGAACAACCGCCTGGGCATCATCGAAAGCGACAGCAGCCTGGCCATCAAGGCCACCAGCCTCGACAACCAGACCGGCCAGATACGCTCACTCGGCACCACTGACGCCGCCGACTTCCAGATCGGCACCCAATTCGACAACCGCAACGGCACCGTGGAAGTCGCCAACAGCAACCTGATCCTCAACGCCGC